>CAZKHF010000086.1:0-10369 GCA_964552445.1 uncultured Bradyrhizobium sp.
AATACATCGACTATGTCAGAAAGATGATGGCCGAAGACGCCGCCGACAGCGCGCAACAGGCCAGCCGGGCCGAGACCGTTATGATCGGCGCGGTCCTCGTGTCGCTGCTCATCGCGCTCAGCTCGGCGGTGTGGATCGCGCTCAACATCAGCCGCGGCGTCGGCCGCGCCGTCGGCCTTGCCGAAGCGGTCGCCATCGGCGACCTCAGTCAGAAGATCGACGTCAAGAGCGACGACGAGGTCGGCGATCTCATCAAGTCGCTCAACGCCATGACCGCGAACCTGAACGCCAGCGCGAAAGTGGCCGACACGATCGCCTCGGGCGACCTCAGCGTCGACGCGAAGCGGCTGTCCGACAAGGACACGTTGGGCATCGCGTTCGAAAAAATGACGCATAGCCTGAGGGCGACGGCGCAAGTGGCCGAGACGATCGCTCTGGGCGACCTCACGGTGCAGGTCAAGCGTCTCTCCGACAAGGACACCCTCGGCGTCGCGTTCGAGAAGATGACGGAGAGCTTGCGGGCGACGGCGAAGGTGGCCGACACGATCGCCTCCGGCGACCTCACCATCGAGGCGAAGCGCCGTAACGACAAGGACACGCTCGGCATCGCGCTGGAGAAGATGCTCGACAAGCTGCAGGGCGTCGTCAGCGAGGCGATGGGCGCCGCGCAGAACGTCTCGTCGGGCAGCCAGCAGCTTGCCGCCAGCGCCGAGCAATTGTCGCAGGGTGCGACCGAGCAGGCCTCGGCGACCGAGGAAGCCTCCTCGTCGATGGAGGAGATGGCCTCCAACGTCAAGCAGAACTCCGACAACGCCAGCCAGACCGAGAAGATCGCCCGCCAGTCGGCGCAGGACGCTGAGGCGAGCGGCGAGGCGGTGACCCACGCGGTGAAGGCGATGGAGACGATCGCCGAGAAGATCACCATCGTGCAGGAGATCGCCCGCCAGACCGATCTTTTGGCGCTCAACGCCGCGGTGGAGGCGGCGCGGGCCGGCGAGCACGGCCGCGGCTTCGCGGTGGTCGCCTCGGAAGTGCGCAGGCTCGCCGAGCGCAGCCAGACGGCGGCGGCGGAGATCGGCACGCTGTCGGCCGACACGGTGAAATCGGCGCAGGAGGCGGGGGCGATGCTCGTCCGCCTGGTGCCCGACATCAAGCGCACCGCCGATCTGGTGGCGGAGATCACCGCCGCCTGCCGCGAGCAGGACGTCGGCGCCGGGCAGATCAACCAGGCGATCCAGCAGCTCGACCAGGTGACGCAGCAGAACGCTTCAGCGTCGGAGGAAGTCTCGGCGACCTCGGAGGAGCTGACGGCGCAGGCCGAGCAGCTCCAGCGCACGATCGCGTACTTCAAGCTCGATGGCGGCGCGCAGGCGGCGGGTCCGGTCGGCGCGACGGTCGATCATGCGGTGTCGCAACTCAAGGACCGGGCGGCGACGATGCGCGCCAAGGATCCGCAAAAGCCGCACCACATCGCGGTCGGGCATCTTGCGCGCGCCCCGGCCGCCGCCGCTCCGGCCAAGAAGGCCGCGGCGGCTTCGGGCAAGGGCTTCGCCCTCGACCTGCAGGGCGGCGAAGACGCGACCGACGCGGAGTTCAGCCGCGCATGATCGTTAAGCGGAAGGGCGCCCTCGCGCCCTTCCGATTCCGTCATCGGACTGAATGGAGCGTAGACCATGGTTGAAACCAGGCAGTATCTGACCTTCGGCATCGATCAGGAGCGCTTCGCGTTGCCGGTCGAGCGGGTGCAGGAGGTCCTCGACATGCGCCCGATCTCGCGGCTGCCGCACGCGCCGCCCTATGTGCTCGGCCTGACCGATGTGCGCGGCGCCGGGCTGTTGGTGATCGATCTGAGGATCAAGTTCGGCTTCGTCGCGACCGAGGCGACCAACCGCACCCGCATTATCGTGGTCGACGCCGCGGTCGAGGGCCAGCGCCTTGGCGTCGGGCTGGTCGCCGACTGCGTGTTCGCAGTCAGCGACCTCGATGGCGCGGCGCTGGAGCCGCCGCCGTCGATCGGCTCGCGCTGGCGCGCCGATTACGTGATCGGCGTCGGTCGCGACGGCGGCAAGTTCGTCATCGTGCTCGATCTCGACCGGCTGATCGAGTCGGCCGAGCTCACTGCGGCGAGCGGCTCGGTTCTCGCCGCTTAGCGGCGCGCGAAAAGCGTGGAGCGTAGCGTGTCAAGTGTGGAGCGTAGCGTGTCAAGCGTGGACATGGATGACCGACTGCGGGAGAAACACTTCCTGAACCTCGCCCGCCTCGTCGAGACGCATACGGGCATTCGGCTGCCGCCGGCCAAGCGCGCCATGCTGGAAGGACGGCTGCGCCGGCGCGTGCGGGCGCTCGGCCTCAGCAACCTGGCGGACTACGGCAAGGCGATCTTCCAGGAGGGTCGGCTGGCCGAGGAGTTCCAGCACGTCGTCGACTGCGCGACGACCAACAAGACCGACTTCTTCCGTGAGCCGCAGCATTTCGACTTTCTGCGCGACTACGCCTTCCCCGCGCTGATGCGGCTGACGCGCGGCCGCGATTGCCCACTGAAGCTGTGGAGCGCCGCGGCCTCGATCGGCGCGGAGGCCTTCACCATGGCGATAGTCGCGGCGGAGGCGTTCGGACTGGACGAGCGGGCCTTCACCGTGCTCGGCACCGACATCAGCGGCGAGGTGCTCGCCGAGGCGCGGCGGGCGGTTTATCCGGCCGCTTTCGCCGAGCCGATTCCTCCGATCTTGCGCGAACGCTACCTGATGTTCGCGCGCGACGCGAGCCGGCAGGAGATCCGCATCGTGCCCGAGCTCCGCCGCCGGGTTCGCTTCGAGCAGCTCAATCTGATGGACGAAAGCTACCCGTTCGACAAGAACTTCGACGTCATCTTCTGTCGGAACGTGCTAATCTACTTCGCAAGGGCGACGCAGGAAGCCGTGTTGCGGCGGCTGTGCCGACATCTTCGCGTGGGAGGATACCTCATGCTCGGACATTCGGAATCCCTTGCCGGCAACGATCAGCCGTCGCTGCGCCAAGTCGCGCCGACCATTTTCCGCCACATCGCTTAGGGGGACGGGCGTGAAGGCCGAGACGAACAAGATTCGCGTGCTGATCGTCGACGATTCGGCTTCGGTGCGCCAGACGCTGTCGTCGATCATCGAGGCGACGCCCGATCTCGAGGTGATGGCGACGGCGGGCGATCCGTTCATCGCCGCGCAGCGGATCCAGGAGGAGGTTCCCGACGTCATCATCCTCGACGTGGAGATGCCGCGCATGGACGGCATCACCTTCCTGCGCAAGCTGATGATCCAGCGGCCGATCCCCTGCATTCTGTGCTCGACCCTGGTGGAGCCGGGATCGGACGTGCTGTTCGACGCGCTTGAGGCCGGCGCCGTCGAGGTGATCGCCAAGCCGCGCGTCGACACCAAGCACTTCCTCACCGAATCGCAGATCCGCATCGCCGACGCGGTGCGGGCGGCGGCGCGCGCGTCGCTACGCAAGCGCTCGCATTTCAGCCGAGAGACGGAGAAGAAGCTCACCGCCGACGTCATCATGCCGCCGCCGCGAGCGTCGCGCTCGCTGTTGCACACCACCGAGCAAATCGTCTGCATCGGCGCCTCCACCGGCGGCACCGAATCGCTGCGCGAAGTGCTGATGGCGCTGCCGCCCGACAGCCCCGGCGTCGTCATCGTGCAGCACATGCCGGAGAAATTTACCGCCGCTTTCGCCAAGCGCCTCGACGGGCTCTGCCAGGTCGACGTCAAGGAGGCCGAGGACGGCGACCAGGTGATCGCCGGCCGAGCGCTGATCGCGCCAGGCAATCACCATCTGCTTTTGCAGCGCAGCGGCGCGCGCTATCACGTCAGCGTGCGGGACGGCCCGCTCGTCTCGCGTCACCGTCCGTCGGTCGACGTGCTGTTCCGCTCGGCTGCGCAATACGCGGGCCCCAACGCGCTCGGAATCATCATGACGGGCATGGGAGACGACGGCGCCAAGGGGCTGTTGGAGATGAAGAAGGCGGGCGCGGCGACCTTGGCGCAAAACGAGGAGACCTGCGTCGTCTTCGGCATGCCGAAGGAGGCGATCGCGCTGGGGGCGGCGGACAAGGCGGTCGCGCTTTCGGCCATCGCCTCCGAAATCATGAAGTTCCGGGCGCGAAGCCAGCCCTGACGCGCGGCCGGGAGCCGACCGATAATGAAGACCAGCGTTCATCCCCTTGCGGCCGAGCTGCGCCGCTGCGCCGCTGCGATCGGCGAGACCCTGTCGCCGATCGAGCGCGCCTGCGTCGACGTCGGGGCGCGCCTCAACGAGGCGCTGCCGGGCCTCAAGGACGTCACGGCCCTGTTCGAGACGCTGTCGCATTCGCTCGAAAGCGAGGAGATCGGCGCTGCTTCCGCCGATCTCGACCGCATCGCCGGCGCGCTCACGCGCGCCGCCGACGAGCTGAACGAGGAAAGCCGCGCGCTGGTCGATCTGGTCGAGCTGAACCAGTCGATCGGCGCCCGGGTTTCGAGCTTGCGGCTCTGCATGCGCACGATCTCCTCGCTGGTGTTCAGCATGAAGATCGAAGCCGCGCCGCTGAGCCAGAGGATGGAGGACCTCATCGGTTTCGCCGAAGGCGTGCAGCAGCTCGCCGGACGGGCGAGCGGCGCGCTCAACGAGTATCAGGCGACCTACGCCAAGCTCGATGCGTTGCTGCGTTCCTCGTGCGAGGCGCAGACGCAGTTCCTGCGCAGCCATCAGGAAAGCCTCCGGTCGATCGCGTCGGAGATCGCCGATAGCCTCGGCGCGGTGGCCGAGCTGCGGCGCCGGACGTTGGCCGCGCTACGCGAGATCGGCGCGGCGTCGCGCGAAGTCGGCGAGCGCATCGGTCAATGCGTCGTCGCCATGCAGGTCGGCGACAGCACGCGCCAGCGCGTCGAGCACGCGCATGCGGCGCTCGTCATGTCGGCGGATCATCTCGACGGGCAAGGCCCGGCCGAGCTCTCGGAGCTTCCCGACGAGGCGACGGTCGGCGATCGCGAGCGCGTCGCCGCGCGGCTGTGCCGCCTGCAGGCGCTTCAACTCAACGCCGCGCTCGACGAATTCAGCCACGAGATGGCGACGATCTCCGCTTCGCTGGTCGACCTCGCCGATAAGAGCGGCGCCCTCGCGCATCGTGGCCGCGCGCTGTTCGGCGCGGCCAATTCGGAGGACGGCAGCCGTCTCGGGACGCTCGAGCGCAAGCTCGCCGCGGCCCGGGCGATCGTCGCCGAGTGCCGGCGCGCGCGCGGCGTGGTCGATCGCGCGACCAGCGCGGTCGCCGCGACGATGGCCGACCTGCAGGAGCGCACCCTCGGCCTAAAGGAGATCGTCGGCGACGTCACCGTCATCGGCACCAACGCTCTGCTGAAGTCGACCCGGCTCGGCGACCAAGGCAAGGGGTTCAGCGTCATCGCGCAGGAGCTGCGCGGCTACAGCACGGAAATCGTAAACGACATCAAGGAGCTGCCGCCCGTGCTGAAAAAGGTTGCGGTCTGCTCGGAACGCTTTGGCGAAGCAGGGCGCAGCCTTGATTCGGAGCGGCTGGCGAAGCTCGACGCGCGCATGAGCGCCGCGATCGACGCGTTCGGCGCCAACGCCAAAGACATGGCGACGGCGCTCGACCGGCTGGGGCGCGAGGCCGACGACGTTCGCGCGCGGGTCGGCCGCGCCGTCGAGACGCTCGCGGCCGACAGCGGCGTCGGGGCGATCTTGAGCAGCGCGGCGGAGACGCTCGACGCCATCGCCGCGCGCCTCGGCGGCGGCGAGGAGCGGTCGCCGGATATCGATCGGCTGCTCGACCGGCTGCTGCGCCCCGCCTACTCGATGACCAGCGAGCGGAGCGTCCATGACGCGTTCACCGGCCGAGCGGGGGACGAAGAACCCGCGCGGGCGTCGCGGCGCGCGAACGAAAGCGCTGTCGAGGCCGTGCTGTTCTGAACGGCGCGGCCCGCGGTCAGGCCGGCCAGAAATTGAGAATGTCGTCGGTGAGAAAGGCGTAATCGGCCGCGCCGCGCGAATGCGGGCGGTAGTAGCGCACCGCGGTCCCCGATCCGAACGACTCCGCCAGCGCCACGTCGACGCGGATGCCGCGAAAGATCCGCGCCCGGCCGAACTCGCTGAGCAGCTTGACCAGCACGAGACGCTGTAGGTTCATCCGCATGTCCATCTGCACCGGCACGACCGCGAAATCGGCGAGGTTGCGGTTGAGCAGCGTCGCCACCTTCAGCAGGATCTTCGAGAACCGCTCCACGCCTTCGTAGGCGAGATGCTGCAACTGCGTCGGGATCAAGAGCCGGTCGGCGGCGGCGAGCGCCGCCACCATCTCGACGTCGATCGCCGGCGAGGTGTCGATCACCACATCGTCGTAACGGTCGGCGAGCGGCGCGAGAGCGCGCGCCAGCCGCAGCGGATCGTTGATCGAATTGTGAATCTCGAAATCGATCTCGGGCGGCAGCACGTCGACGCCGCCGACCTCGCTGACGCGGATGACCGGGGCGAGATCGAGCGGCGGGTCGCGGAAGACGCCATGCGCGCCCGGCTCGGCGTGGCGGACGTCGACGCCGAGGCCGAGGCTCGCGTGGCCCTGCGTGTCGAGATCGACCACCAGAACACGTCTGCCGCGGCTGCCGAGCTCGGCGGCCACGTTCACCACGGTGGTCGTCTTGCCGACGCCGCCCTTGCGGTTGGCGACGGCGATCACGCGCGCAGTCATCGGTCTGCAGCAATTGAAGAGGAACGCGAATAACGCGGAGCACCTCGCACGCGCGCCGGCTTTCGACGGCAGTCGACTCACGCGCGCATATTGCTCTGAATGGCCGCCAATTCCAAGCGATTCGTCAGGCGACGGCGAGCCGTGGCTCGTTTGCCGGCGCGCCGGCGGCGCCGAACAGCTCGTCGAGCCGCCGCCGCAGCGTCTCGAGCGACGGCGGCTCGCCCGACAGCTCGACGACCGCGTCGACGAAGACGTCGAGGCAGGCGGGGTCGAAATGGCTGCCGCGCTCGGCCCGCATCACGCCGAGCGCCGCCTCGAGCGACAGCGCCTTCTTGTACGGACGCACGGTCGTCAGCGCGTCGAACACGTCGGCCACCGCGACGATTCGCGCCGAAATTGGGATCGCCTCCCGGGCGAGGCCATTGGGATAGCCGGCGCCGTCCCAACGCTCGTGATGGTGCTCGGCGATCTGGGCGGCGAGCGCGATCAGCTCCGAATGGCTGCCGGAGAGAATCCGCCCGCCGACGGCGGCGTGGGTGTTGATGATCGCGCGCTCCTCGGGGTTGAGCGCGCCCGGCTTCAAGAGGATTTGGTCGGGAATCGCCACCTTGCCGATATCGTGCAGCGGCGAGGCGAGGAATATGCCGCGGCACGCGCGCGCCGGCAATCCCAGCCGCTCGGCGATCAGGCGGCTGTAGATGGCGACGCGGTAGGTGTGGTCGTTGGTGTCGTTGTCGCGGTATTCGAGCGCCTTCGACAGGCGGAACACCATCTCCTCTTCGCGCAGCAACAGCGTCTCGGTCGCCGCCTCGATTTCCCGCGCCTGCGAGGCGACGTGGTCGTCGAGCCGGCGCAGCGCCCGCGCGAGATCGACGATGTTGCGCAGGCGAATCGACAATTCGAGCCGGCGCAGCGACTTGCTGAGGAAGTCGGTCGCCCCCGCTTCGAGGGCGCGCATCTTCACTTCGTCCTCTTCGCTCGCCGTTAGCATGATCATCGGGATCTGCTCGTGATGCGGCGTGCGGCGCATCAGGGCGATGAAGTCGACGCCGTCGAGCCCCGGCATGATGTGATCGACGATCGCCAAGTCGAAGCGCTGCTCGGCCGCGCTGGCCAGCGCGACTTCGGGATCGAGGAACGCCTCCGTTTCCACGTCGGCGCACGCCTCCAGCATCAGCGTCAGCTGGGCCAAGCTGCTTCGGCTGTCGTCGACGATCAGGACCCGCATCGGAGCCTCGGTTCAGTCGCGTCGCGCTGGCGTCGTGAGACGCGCGCGCAACCCGCAATTAAGACCCCATTCGGGTTGCGTTCGGGTAAACGGCGCCGGCCTCCGAGGCGGCGGCGAGCGCAGCAGGATCCGCCCGCCGCGGCGCTCGCCGCCTTTAAGAGGCCGGCGCCCCCCGCCCCTCGCGCGCCCCACACCGCGCGCTACGCTTGCGCCGCCACCGCCGCGAAACGCGGCGCGAAAGCTAACTATCTGAACAATAAAGAGAACCGGGTTCGGAGCCGATCGCCGGCGGCGGGCCGAAGAGCGCCGCCGCCGCAGCCGGCCAAGGCGCCTCGGCCGCGTCGCAATGGCGGTTCAGCGACTGCGGCCGGGTGGTGTTGATCAGCGTCGCGGCGGCCTCCGGGCGCGACAGCGCGAAGCGCAGCGCGGCGGCGGCGAGCGTCACGCCGGCGGCCTCCGCTCGGCGCTCGAGCGCCGCGACCTGCGCCAGGACCTCGGCGGGAGCGGGCCCATAGTCGTAATGCGCCCCGGGAACCGGGCCGGTGGCGAGAATGCCGGAGTTGAAGACGCCGCCGAGCACCAGGCTCACGCCCCTTTGACGGCAGAGCGGGACCAGGCGCTCCTCCGCCGATCGGTCGAGCAGGGTCAGCCGGCCGGCGAGCAGGATCACGTCGATCTCGGCCTCGGCCAAGACGTCGAGGCAGACTTGGCGCTCGTTGACGCCGAGGCCGAAGGCGCCGATCCGGCCCGCCGCCTTCAGCCGGCGCAGCCGGTCGAGCCCCGTCCCCATCAAGTCGGCGAAATGCTCGGCGTTGGCCGCCCCGTGCGTCGCCTCGCCGATGTCGTGGACGTAGACGATGTCGACGAAGCGGGTCCGCAGCCGCTCGCAGCTCTGCTCGAACGAGGCTTCGAGCCCGTCGCCGGAATAGTCGTAGCGCACGCGCATCGGCAGCGGGTTGACGAATCCGTCGGCCTCGGCGAGCTGGGGCCCTGGCGACAGCAGCCGTCCGACCTTGGTGGAGAGCGCGTAGCTCGATCGGTCGCGTCCGGCGAAGAACGCGCCGACCCGCGTCTCCGACAGCCCCCGGCCGTAGTGCGGCGCAGTGTCGAAGTAGCGGATCCCGCGGTCCCACGCGAGCTGCAGAATCGCTCGCGCCGCCCCTTCGTCGACCTCGCGGTAAAGGTTGCCGAGGCCCGAGCAGCCAAAGGCGATCTCGGTGACCTCAACCGCCGTGCCGCCGATCCGGTTGCGCTTCATCGGCCGTTCGCTCCGCTTAAGCCGCCCCGTCCCGTCCCCGCCGCTCGGCGACGGGAGGACGGTCGCCGAGCGGAAGGACGGGCGGCGCTCAGCGCTTCCTGGTGCGCAGGGTGTCGAAATAGACGATGATGATGATCAGAAAGCCGGTGATGATCCGCTGCCAGAACGAATTGAGGTTCAAAAGGTTGGCGCCATTGTTGATCGTCGCCAGGATAAACGCGCCGATCAGCGGCCCGTGCACCGAACCGAGCGCGCCGAACAGGCTAGTGCCGCCGATCACCGAAGAGGCGATCGCCTGCAGTTCCCAGCTATCGGCCTGCATCGGATTGCCGATGCCGATGCGCATGGCGAGCAGCACGCCGACGAAAGCGGCGAACGTCGACGAAACGATGTAGGCGAGATAGGTGATCGCTTTGACGTTGACGCCGGAGAGCCGCGCCGCCTCCGCATTGGAGCCGATGGCGAAGAGATAGCGTCCCCATCGACTCTGATGGAGCAGAAGGTAGGCGGGGATCGCGACGATAACCACCATCCAGAACAACATCGGAATCTCGAACCACGTCCCGTCGGTCCAGGGAAAACCGAGGAAGCTGGCGCGCGAGAAGCCGGTGAAGGAATCGTTGGTGATCGAGATCGTCGCACCGTTGGTGATCAGCAGGCCGATGCCGCGCAAGGCGTACATCGAAGCCAGCGTCATGATGAACGGCGGCAGACCCATCTGCACCACGCCGAAGGCGTGGAAGAGGCCGATGAAGACGCCGAGGGCGAGCGTGAGGGAAATCGCTCCCGTGATCGAGGAGGCGAAGCCGAGATCGTGGGTCAGCAACCAGGCCACGATCATCGACATGAAGCCGGCGATCGCGCCGACCGAAAGATCGATGCCGCCGGTGATGATGACGAACGTCTCGCCGATGGCGAGGATGGCGATCATCGCCCCCTGCCGCAGCAGGTTGGCCATGTTGTTGGCGGTCCAGAACGTCGTCGTTTCGACCGACAGCGCAAGCCACATCGCCATCAGCAGCAACAGCAGCGTCAGCCCCAACAGCAAATTGACCCCAGCCCCGCTGCGACGGGCGTCCGAAACATTCTGATCGCTCATCCCCCAACCACCCTCACTTCGAGTTCAAACGCCGATCGCTTCGGTCAGGATCGCCTCGTGCGAGGC
>CAZKHF010000087.1:0-10304 GCA_964552445.1 uncultured Bradyrhizobium sp.
CGACCTGCGCAACGAGAAGATCAGCTACAAGGTGCGCGAGCACTCGCTGGCCAAGACCCCCGTGCTGCTGGCGATCGGCAAGAAGGAGGCGGCCGAGCGCGCGGTCTCGATCCGTCGCCTCGGCTCCAACGCGCAGACGACGATGGGCCTCGCGGAGGCGCTCGCCGCCTTCGTCGACGAAGCGACGCCGCCAGACCTACGGAGGGGGTGAGCTTCCTTTGACGCGTTGGCAGGCCGACGCGGCGCTGCTCTTCACGGCGGTGCTGTGGGGCGGCGCCTTCGTCGCGCAAAGACAGGCGGAAGCGGTCGTGCCGCCGCTGAGCTTCGTCGCGGCGCGGTTCGCCATCTCCGCGGCCGCGCTGGCGCCGTTCGCGGCGTTCGACGCGCGCCGCGCCGTCCGACCGCTCGACGCGCGGTCCTGGCGGCTGGCGATCGGCGTCGCGCTGACGCTATTTGTCGGCTCCGTGCTGCAGCAGGTCGGGCTGGCGACGACCACCGCGACCAACAGCGGCTTCCTCACCGCCTGCTACGTCGCGCTGACGCCGCTGGCGGTGTGGCTACTCACCGGCCGGCGGCCGCGGGCGATCGTCGCCGCCGCCTGCGCGCTGGCGCTCGCCGGGGCGTGGCTGTTGGCGACCGGCCGCGGCCCGGGCGAGCCTCTGACCATCGGCGACGGCTTGATCGTGGTTTCCGACTTCGCCTGGGCGCTCGGCATCGCCATGACGCCGATGTTTCTCGCGCTGAGCCCGCGGCCGTTCACGCTCGCCTTCATCGAATACGCGATCTGCTTCGCGCTCTCGGCGGCGGTCGCGCCGGTCTTCGAGGCGCCGCGCGCCGCCGACTTCGTCGCCGCGGGAGTCCCGCTGCTCTACGCCGGGCTGATCTCCGGCGGCGTCGCGTTCACGCTGCAGATCTTCGGCCAGCGCTGTACGCCGCCGTCGGAGGCGGCCTTGATCCTCTGCCTCGAAAGCGTGTTCGCGGCCATCCTCGGGGCGATCCTGCTCGCCGAGCGGCTGACGGCGGTCGCGACGGCGGGCTGCGCCCTGATCCTATCGAGCGTGCTGATCGTCGAGGTCGGCCCGCCGTTGTTGGCGAGACTGAGACGCGCGACGGCTCGAAACCCCGAAGCCGACCCGGCGACGGGCTCGGCGAAGCGGGGATTGGCGCGGACGCTCGACTGAGGCCTGTTCGGGCGCCTCAGCGCACAATCGCCGGACGGCCCGGCCTGCGGGCCACTTCCGCCGATTCCTGCGAGGGTTGCGAACCCGCGCGGCGCGCCGTCGCCGAACTCGGAAGGAGACGCCGATGAACCGTTGTTGGTTGCGCAGGCTGGCCCTGGCCGTCGCGCTGGGGACGGCTCTGTCCGCCGCCGCGCCGGCCTTGGCGCTCGACATCGACCTGACGCCCGCGCTCGCGGCCAATCCGCGAGTCCAGCAGGAAGTCGCGCGGCTGTGCAAGCGCGCTTGCCTCGGCAATCAGCGCCGAAGCTGGCTCGAATCGGCGATCGTCCACGCCGACATAGGCGGCTCGTCGGTCGCGGTGAGGCTGAAGCTGCGCAGCCGTCAGGCGGCGAAGAACGGCCTCGTCCTCTACGACAAGACGGCGACGGTCAAGGTCGACGCGGACCTGTCGCTCGCCGGTTGCGGGATCGCCAACGTCCGCGCCGCCTCCAACAACGATCTTTACCGCGTCCTGCTCAGGACCTTCGCGCCGCAGATCAAGGCCGCGATTCGCCGGCGCGGCCATTTCTGCTGAGAGCCGCGCGCGCCGATGGCGTCCGCTTCCGTCGCCGCTCGCCGCGACGGCGGCGACGACTCACGCGGCCTGGGCGTTGCGACGCGCTCTCACGGGCGGTGCGCACGAAAGCGGAACTTGCCGGGAAGCACGAAGCTCGCGCCGTCGACGTTGACGACCATCACGTCGACGGGAGCGTTCCCTGCGACCCCGGCGGGCGCGAGGCCGGCGATCGACGAGCCGTCGTCGGCGACGATCGCCTTTTCCAAAGGCTGGCCGCCGAGCTTCGCGGAAGCGCCTTTACCGATCCCGACGCCGCGCACGATCACGACGTCGCCGGGCCGAGCGGCGTCAGGCTCGATCGCGACGAGGCGCGGGCCGCGTTCGCCTCCGTCGTCGGGAACGGTCACGATCAGCTTGGCGATTTCGTAAAGCAGATTGAAGAACCGGCGCTCCTGGGTGCCGAAGACGAACGCGGCGACATAAACGATGTAGTCGCTCGGCGGCGGCGCGCTGGCGCCTTTGAGGTTGAGGACCTTGAGCAGCAGGAAGGTCATCAACCCCGCGATCGCGCCGCTGATCGGACGACCGAGATGCCAGAGATTATATCCGCCCTCCCACGGCGGCGATGAGCCGCCTCGATGGTCGTACACGCCCTTCAGGCTGATTATCACCCCGCCCAGCGCGCCGAACCACATCGCCCTGACATATAAGCCGTAGCCGCTCCAGGGCGTTAGGTCGATCGCGCCGGCCAGGAAACCATTCGGTTTGTGGCATTCGACGTAGACAACGGCGAGAATGGCGAGCCCGACCAAGACGACGATGTCGTAGACGAAGATTTGCAGGCGGTTCAGCCCCGTGGCGAACCAACCGCTGAAGGCGCTCATTGCTTCCTCTCCCGACAGAGAAAGTGCGCTTGATTATCGCCAGAGTTTAACTCGTCCTTTGGGAAAGTAAATTGGTCAAGTCGTCGGGAAGTCGCTTCGGGCGGCGCCGATCATCGGCGATTTGACGACGATCGCCCGCGACATTAAGGACGTCCCCGCTGTCGATGCGGCGGCGGTCGACCCGTCGCCGCGCTTTTTTCCGCGCGCGCTTGAGCCCTTTTCTGCAGGCGCGAGAAGGGGCCGGAGCGGTTCGCAAGAGGTCCCATCCCATGTCGCTCAACGCAATCGTCCAGGTTGGCTGCGGCCCCCGCGCGGCGAGGTTCGGCGCCGATCTGCCGCTCGCCGTGATCGCCGGCCCCTGCCAGCTCGAAAGCCGCGCCCACGCGCTGGAGATGGCGACGGCGCTGAAGGAGATCGCCGCCCGGCGCAAGATCGGCCTTGTCTTCAAGACCTCGTTCGACAAAGCGAACCGCACTTCGGGCAAGGCGGCGCGCGGCGTCGGGCTGAAGGCGGCGCTGCCGATCTTCGCCGAGATCCGCGACCGGCTCGGCCTTCCGACGCTCACCGACGTCCACGAGTGCGGCCAGTGCGCGATGGTCGCCGAGGCGGTCGATGTGTTGCAGATCCCGGCGTTTCTGTGCCGCCAGACCGACCTCATCGTCGCCGCGGCGCGCACCGGGCGCGTCGTCAACGTCAAGAAGGGCCAGTTCCTCGCCCCCTGGGACATGAAGCACGTCGTCGCCAAGGTCGCCGCGGCGGGCGGCGTCGACGCGCTGGTCACCGAGCGCGGCGCGAGCTTCGGCTACAACACGCTGGTCTCCGATATGCGCGCGCTGCCGATTCTCGCGCGCGCGACCGGCGCGCCGGTGATCTTCGACGCCACCCATTCGGTGCAGCAGCCAGGCGGGCAGGGCGCCGCCTCGGGCGGCGAGCGCGAGTTCGTCGGCGTTCTCGCGCGCGCGGCGGTCGCGGTCGGCGTCGCCGGCGTCTTCATCGAAACCCACCAGGACCCCGACCGAGCGCCTTCCGACGGCCCCACCATGGTTCCGCTCAAGGACTTCGAAGCGCTGATCGCAGAATTGCAGGATTTCGATCGGCTGGCGAAGCGTCGGCGGGAATGAGCGCGCGGTCGGCGAAGGGGCGTTGACGAGCGAAAATGGAAGATTCTCTCTTCAGCAACAACGACGAAGTCGTTTCTCCGCTGAAACGCGCGCTCATCAGCCTGGTCGAGAAGGCGAGCGGCCAGACCGAACTGCGGCGCATCTACGAGAAGAACCTGCATTTCGCGCGCGCGGGCGAGAGCGTCTGGCAGGCGGCGGTGCGCGGCCTGGCGCTCGACGTGCGCTACGACGCTTCCGCGCTCGCCCGTCTGCCGACGACGGGGCCGCTGGTGGTGGTCGCCAACCATCCCTTCGGCGCGGTCGACGGCGTCGTCGCCGCTTGGCTGGTCGAGAAAGCGCGCAGCGACTTTCGCGTGCTCGCCAACAACGTGCTGACGCGCGCGCCCGAATTGCGCGCCTTCGTGTTGCCGATCGACTTTTCCCCGACCGGGGAGGCGCGCCGCGGCAATGTCGCGTCGCGGGCGGCGCTACGTGCGCATCTCGATGGCGGCGGCGCCGTCGTGACCTTTCCCGCCGGCGTCGTCTCGACCTCGCCGGACTGTCTCGGGCGCGAGACCGCCGTCGATGGCCGCTGGGGATCGTTCGTCGGCCAGCTCGTTCATCGAGCCCGAGCGACCGTCGCGCCCTTCTGGTTCGGCGGCCAGAACAGCCGCCTGTTCCAGATGGTCAGCCATGTGAGCGATACGCTGCGGCTCGCGCTGTTCTTCCACGAAGCGAGGGCGCAGATCGGCGCGACGGTTCCGGTCGCCGTCGGCGAACCGATCCCCTATGAAGCGATCGCGGCGATCAAGGACCGCCAGGCGCTCGCCGACGAATTGCGCGCGCGGGTCTACAGCTTGGCGGCGAGCGCGCCGGCGGCGTAAGCGAGGGAAATAGATCATCTCGTATTATCAAAGAGATGATCGCCTTTGTGCAAGCAAGGCGTCACTTGAACCGGCGCCGCGCCGACGCCGTCTCAGCCGCGCCCGCGATAGGGCGGCACGCCCTGATCGGGCGTCCACACGCCCTTCGGGGGATCGCCGGTCTGCCAGAACACGTCGATCGGAATGCCGCCGCGCGGATACCAATAGCCGCCAATGCGCAGCCAACGCGGCTCGAGCAGCGCGACCAGCTCCCTGGCGATGCGCACGGTGCAATCCTCGTGAAAAGCGCCGTGGTTGCGGAAGCTGGCGAGATGCAGCTTCAACGACTTCGATTCGACAATCCACTTATCTGGGATGTAGTCTACGACCAGGTGGGCGAAATCGGGCTGGCCGGTGATCGGACAAATCGAAGTGAACTCCGGCGCGGCGAAACGGACGACGTAATCGACGTCGGGGTGGGGATTGGGCGCGCGTTCGAGGGTTCGGGCGTCGGGGCGCTCAGGGATTCGCGAGGGCTTGCCGAGGTGAGCGAAGCCGCCGTCGGGCGCGATGGGATCGGTCATCGCCGCTTCATAGCGCGCCGCTGGGGAAAGACAATGGCGCGGGGCCGTTGCGCGACGGCGCGCGCGCCGCTAAAGCGGCGCAGTTCAGGATTGCGCGTGACTTCTCCTTACGACTCCAGCCTCAGCGACCGCGCCTTTTTCGCGCTCGGCGAGCTTGCAGACGCCGCGCGTCGGGCGGGGGAGATCGCCATGCGCGACTTCCGCTACGGCCAGCCGAGCCGAGTGCCCGTTCACATCAAGCCGGGAGGCTCGCCGGTCAGCGACGCGGATCTCGCCATCGACCGCTATCTGTCCGAGCGACTCCGCGCCACCTTTCCCGACGCCGGTTGGATTTCCGAAGAGACGCCGGACGAGCCCGCCCGGCTTTCGTGGGCGAGCGCCGTCATCGTCGATCCGATCGACGGCACGCGCGCCTTTCTCGCCGGCGATCCGCGCTGGACGGTATCGATCGCGCTCGTCCACGACGGGCGGCCGATCGCCGGCGTGCTCCATGCGCCGGCCCTCGACGAAACCTACGCCGCCGCGCTCGGCCACGGCGCAAGGCGTGACGGCGTGCAGCTGCGCGCCTCGGCGCGCAAAGAGCTCGACGGCGCGCTGATCGGCGGGCCGATGGCGATGATCGGCGCGCTGGCCAAGACCGCGGGCGTCGAATTCGTCGCCGTGCCGCGCATACCCTCGCTGGCGCTGCGCTTCGCGCGGGTCGCCAGCGGCGCGCCCGACATCGCCATCGGCACCCCCGGCGCCCACGACTGGGACGTCGCCGCCGCCGACGCGATCCTGCGCGAAGCAGGCGGACGGCTGGTCGACTCCGGGGGCCGGCCGCTGCGCTATAATGAGGCGATGACGAGTCGCGGCGCGCTGCTGGCCTCCGGCGCGGGCCTCGTGTCGGCGCTCGCCGCCGTCGCGGGGCGGGCCTTCGGCGAGCGGGCGGGTTGACCCAGCCTGCGCGAGGCCGCGACCGCGCGGATGGTTGCGTTTTGTGCCTTGACGGGGCAAAGCGCTCGCCGGCCGCGCCGGCGAAGCCGCCTGCGCCAAGAGGAAGCGCGTTTTCGAGGGGACCTGGCGCCAATGAGCGAAGACGAAGCCGCGGCCCGCGAATCGCGGCGGGCGGCGCGCCCGGCGTTCGGCGGCGGGCGTGGAGACTTCGGCGAACGGGCCCGCTCTTTCGTCGTCCGCCGCCATCGCTCGCCCGCGCGTCGACCGGCCCGAGGAGACGATGTTTAAACGGCTCGCGCAATTGATATTCGTGCAGGAGGCGCTCGGCTTCCTGCTCGCGCTTTATCTGCGCCTGGTCCGCCGCACCAACCGCTTCGTCACCGAGCCAACCGACCTCGACCGGGCGGTCGCCGAGCGAACGCCGCTGATCGCGGCGATGTGGCACGGTCAGCATCTGATGGTTTCGTTCGCCTGGACCCGCTCGATCGAGCGCGCGGCGGCGCTCATCTCGCGCCGCGCCGACGCCGGCGCGCAGGCCGCGGCGCTGCGCCGGCTCGGCGTCATTCCGGTGCGCGGCTCCGGCGGGAACGACAAGCGCCGCGGGAGCAAAGGCGGCGCGGCGGCGCTGCGCGAGCTCCTGCGGCTGCTGCGGGGCGGCGTCACCGTGGTGATGACTGCCGACGCCGCCAAGCGGGCGCGCGTCGCCGGGCTCGGCATCGTCACGTTGGCGCGTCTGTCGGGTCGGCCGATCGCGCCGATCGCGGTGGTCGTCAGCCGGCGCTTCGATTTCAAGTCGTGGGACCGCGCGAGCATCGGCAAGCCGTTCGGCCGCGGCGCGATCGTCCTCGGCGACTCCATCTATGTCGCCGCCGACGCGGATGACGCGGCGATGGAGGAGGCGCGCAAGGCGGTCGAGGCGGGGCTCGACGCGGTGCACGCGCGCGCCTACGCGCTGGTCGGCGATCGCGACCCCGGCGCCGGCCTGAGGCGTCCATGAGCCTGCCGCTCTCCCTCCACGCCTACCGTCTCGCCACCCGCCTGGCGACGCCGCTCAGCGGGCCGCTCCTTTCGCTGAGGCTCAACAAGGCCAAGGAAGATCCGTTGCGCGTCGACGAGCGACGCGGCGTGGCGAGCCTGCCGCGGCCGCCGGGGGCGCTCGTCTGGCTGCACGGCGCCAGCGTCGGCGAGGCGATGTCGCTGTTGCCGCTGGTCGAGCGCTTGACCCAGAGCGGGCGCGGCGCGCTGATCACCACCGGCACCGTCACCTCGGCGCGCCTGCTCGCGCCGCGACTGCCGGCGGGGGCGGCGCATCAATTCGCGCCGCTCGATGCGCCCGGCTTCATGCGCCGCTTCTTCGCCCATTGGCGCCCCGATCTTGCGCTGATCGCCGAATCCGAGCTGTGGCCGAACATGATCCTCGAAGCGTCGCGCGCCGGCGCGCCGCTGGCGATGGTCAACGCGCGAATGAGCGCGCGCTCCTTCGCGCGTTGGCGGCGGGCGCCGGCCTTCATCGCCGCGCTGTTGTCGCGCATCGATCTCTGCCTGGCGCAGAGCGAGACCGACGCCGAGCGGCTCGCCGAACTCGGCGCGCGCGGCGCGCGCGTCGTCGGCAACCTCAAGTTCGACGCGCCGGCGCCGCCCGCCGACCGACGCGAGCTCGCCGCGCTGGTGGGGCTGACCTCGGGTCGCCAGATCTGGATCGCCGCCTCGACTCACGAAGGCGAGGAGCGCATCGCCGCGGCGGCGCACCGGCGGGTGGCTGAAACCTTCCCCGACGCGCTGACCCTGATCGCGCCGCGCCACCCCGCGCGGGGCGAAGCGATCCTCGCCGAATTGCGCGCGCTCGGCTTCTCCTGCGCCCTGCGTTCGCGCGGCGAGCGTCCCGAGCGCGGCGCGGAGATCTACATCTGCGACACCATGGGCGAACTCGGCCTGTTCTATCGCCTCGCCGGGGTGGTGATGGTCGGCAAGTCGTTCGTCGCCGAGGGCGGGCAGAACCCGATCGAGCCCGCCAAGCTGGCGAGCGCGGTGCTGCACGGGCCGCACGTCGCGAACTTTCTCGACGTCTACGCCCTGCTCGACGAGGCGGGCGGGGCGGCGCTGGCGCGCGACGCCGAGGACTTGGCGGTTATCCTAGTCTCGCTGTTCGCCGATCCGGCGCGCTTGCGCGCGATGGCGCGCGCCGCCGCCGAGGCGGTGGAGTCGCGCGGGGGCGCGGTCGAGCGGGTGATGCGGGCGCTGACGCCGCTCCTGCCGGCGGCGAAAGAGGCCGCGCCGGCATGATCGCCCCCCGCTTCTGGGCGCGCGAGCGACCGAGCCCGGCGGCGAGGGCGCTCGCGCCCTTGGGCGCGCTCTACGGCCGCCTCGTCGCCCAACGCATGGCGCGCTCCGGCGTGCGGGTCGACGCCGCGGTCGTCTGCGTCGGCAATTTCGTCGTCGGCGGCGCCGGCAAGACGCCGACCGCGATCGCGGTGGCGCGGCTGCTCCTCGACGCCGGAGAGCGCGTCGCCTTTCTTTCCCGCGGCTACGGCGGGCGGGCGGGACGCGGGCCGCTCAAGGTCGATCCTGCGCGCCACGACGCGCGCGCCGTCGGCGACGAGCCGCTGCTGCTCGCGCGCGTCGCTCCCTGCTTCGTCGGCGCCGACCGCGTCGCGTCCGCGCGCGCCGCGGTCGCCGCAGGGGCGAGCGTCCTCGTGCTCGACGACGGACTGCAGAATTCGTCGCTCGCCAAGGACTTCGCCCTCGCGGCGGTCGACGGCGAGGCGGGCTTCGGCAACGGCCTGTGTTTTCCCGCTGGGCCATTGCGCGCGCCGCCGGCGCTGCAATGGCCGTTCGTCTCCGCCGCGGTCGCGATCGGCGGCGCGGCCGGCGTCGAAGCGGCGCTGCGCGGCCTCGCTCCATCGAAGCCGATCCTGGGCGCGCGGTTGGCGCCGGACGCGTCGGTCGCCGCGGCGCTGGTCGGCCGCCCCGTTCTCGCCTTCGCCGGCCTCGCCCGACCGGCGAAATTCTTCGCCACGCTGGAAGCGCTCGGGGCGCGCGTGGCGGCGCGGCGCGCCTTTCCCGACCACCACGTTTACGGCGAAAGCGAGATCGAAGCGCTGATCGCCGAAGCTGAGGCGCGCGGCTTTGCGGCGGTCACGACCGAGAAGGACCACGTGCGCCTCCCGCCCGCGTTCCGCCGCGCGGTTACGGCGTTGCCGGTAAGCCTACGCTTCGAGGCGCCCGAGCGCGTCGCGGCGCTGATCGCCGCGGCGCTGGCGGTGCGACAAGCGCGCTGAAGGGCGCTTGCTACCGCGCGATCGCCGCCTTCGTTCCGCCGGTCAGGCGGAGAAGGTCGGCCGGCGTGAGGCGGAAGACCGCGTTCGGCGTGCCCGCCGCCGCCCAGATCGTTTCGAAGGCGAACAGCCCTTCGTCGATCAGCGTCGGCAGCGGTCCGGCGTGGCCGACCGGCGGCACGCCGCCGATAGCGAAGCCGGTCTTCTCGCGCACGAAGTCGGCGTCGGCGCGGCCGACCTTCTCGCCGATGAGCTGGCCGAGCTTCTTCTCGTCGACCCGGTTCGCCCCGGAGGCGATCGCCAGCACCGCGCGCCCCGACGTCGCGGCGCGGAAGATGAGCGACTTGGCGATCTGCGCTGCGTCGCAGCCGATCGCCGCCGCCGCCTCCGCCGCGGTGCGGGTGCTCTCCTCGAACTCCACCACCTGGTAGGCGGGGCCGAGGACGGCCTGGACTTTCAAGGCGCTAGGGGCGGAGGCGGGCTTCATCGGCGACTCGCGGGTTGGACGCAGAGCATTTGTAACGCCCCGAGCCGCGCTCACCAAGGCTGGCGTCCTTTGGCGTTGAGGAAGCCGCCGGTCGGTCCGTCGTCTGGGAGTAGGGCGAGGCGGATCGCAGCTGCGGCGCAGGCTCCTGCAGGCTTTTCCGACTTGACGCGCGCTCAGCTTCGTCCAGTCTTGCCGCCGCTTTCCTTCAGGAGAGATTCGATGAGATCCATTCCTTTGATCGCCCTCGCCGCGCTCGCCCTCGCCCTAGCGGCGTGCGACGCGTCGGCGCCCGCGCCGCAGGCCGCCGCGCCGGCGCCCGCTTCGATCGACGTGACGCCGCAGGATTTCCACATGCCGCAGGAGGAGGGCTGCGTCGGCGACATCGCGCGCTATCGCGCCATCCAGGACAACGACCTCGCCATGGGCCATGTCGCCCAG
>CAZKHF010000088.1:0-10302 GCA_964552445.1 uncultured Bradyrhizobium sp.
GCATCGTCAACGGCCCGGGCGAGAGCAAGCACGCCGACATCGGCATCTCGCTGCCGGGAACCGGCGAGACGCCCGCCGCGCCGGTGTTCGTCGACGGCGCCAAGGTCGCGACGCTGCGCGGGCCGGCGATCGCCGCCGAGTTCCAGGCGATGGTCGAGGCCTACGTCGAGAAGCGCTTCGGCGGCAGGGGCATGGCGGCGGAGTAGAGCGCGCCCGCGTTCTTGTTTTGCTGACGCGTCGCGTCACTCAGTCCTCAAGCCTCTGGCCGGCGCGACGACGGGAGCCCCCGCGGACGACGGGAGCCCCCGCGTCGGCATCGGCGAAGCGCGGCCGCTCAATCATGGGCGAAGTTACACTTAACGTACTAACCCACACGGAGTAGATTTCGCTCCTGGCGGTGAATAATGAGCGCGCGTCCTTTGCGCGAACTCATACCTCAGAGCCTTTTGGCCGGGAGATGGGTTGCCGTGCTCACTTGCTATCTGGATGACAGCGGGAAAGACCCGCAAAATCGGGTCACGACTATTGCTGGCTACATCGCCAGAGACACAGGGTGGGCAGCATATGAAGCTGCTGTCGAGCCAATCTTCGAGGAATATAGGGTAAAAATCCTTCACGCCAAGGAGCTGCGTGATACGGACGGCGATTTTTTCGGATGGCCTGTGTTGAAAAAGCAGTCTTTTGTCGCTCGCCTATGCCTTGCCAGGGCTCCTCACCTGATGATGGGAATGTCTATGTCGGCAATGAAAAGCAAATACGAACAACGGGCGGCTGAGAGCGATAGGAAGCGGACCGTTACTCCTTACACGTTTTGCTTCAATGTCGTTCTCGATTGGATCATGCGCGATATCCGCATTGGCGGTTCGGCCAGTACAGAAGGTGTGGCGCTTATTCTTGAATGTGGTCATGAAAATAATCCAGAAGCCGAAGATCAATTTTACGAGATTAGAAAATTACACAAAATTGAGGATATTCTACGTTCAATTTCGTTTGTTCCAAAGGACAATTGCCGCGCTATTCAACTAGCCGACCTACTTGCCTTCTATTCTCGTCGTGATAGCAATGCATTGATTAGAGCAAAAATGAAAGGAGATGATAAATACCCAATTGAAGTTATGATGAGAATTATCGCTGAGGGTCTTCCTCACCGTGCCCTTGTCGCTGCCGACTTTGACGAGGCGTCAAAAACTGTTCCTTACTTCCCGTTTGGGAAACCACTTCCGTGAAAGCTGTGTCAAAATCCTTCGTAATTACGCAATTACGGCGACCCGCGCCCAATTCCCCTTCCTCCAGCTTCACTTGACGCGCGGTCGTCAACCCGCGGGAAGCCCGCTCGCCGAAACTTTCGCCCCCCGCGACGACGACCGCTTGTTCCGACGCCTCAACATTCCCGGCGTCCACGCCGCTCCCGCGCCTGTCGGCCGCGCGTCGCGGCGAAGCAAGGCGCGCGGGTCAGCTCAGGCGAACGGATTGAAGATCGTCAGCGCGCCGACGCGCGCGCCGTGGGCCATGTCTTCGGAATAGAGGCGCTCGCAGCCGAGCGCCTGCGCCGCCGCGACGACGCACGCGTCCCAGTAGGCGAGCCGGTGGCGGGCGACGATCTCCAGCGCGGCGTCGAGCACCGCGAGCGTCGTCTCCTGCACCGGAAATCGCCGCCAGGCGCGGATGAGGCCGACGGCGAGGTCGTGCGGCAGAGCGTCGAGGCGCGAGACGCGCGTCGCCTGGACATAGAATTCTTGCAGAACCTGGACCGACAGGGCGCAGTCGCGGCGTTCAAGCAGCTCGAGCGCGCGCGCTTTCTTGCCGGCTTCGGCGGGCGCCGTGCTGATCGAATAGAGCAGGACGTTGGCGTCGAGAAACACGCGCGCCGGATCACCGCCGGGCATGGACGGCCTCGCGATCGAGGCGGCTGGCGGCGCTGAAGTTGGAGATGCGGGCGCGCAACGCCGCCTCCTCCCGCGCCAAGCGATCGAACTCGCTGTCTTCGCGCGCGTAATCGCTCAGGAAGGCGCTGACGACGCGCGAGATCGACACGCCGGCGGCGGCGGCCTTCACCCGCGCGCGGCGGTAGGTCTCGTCGTGCACAGAAACCGTGATATTTTTCACAGGCTCACAATATCTCGCGGGGTCGGCGCGAGCAAGCGTGAATTTCCGTCCTTCGCCGATTCAACATTTCCTTGACGAAATGTTCATGTTGTGTTCTCATCGCTGGAGGGGGATTATGCACTTGACAAACACTGATCCCAAGCGCGAGGATTCCGGCGCCGCCTCCAAAGAGGCGGATGGCGCGCCCGAAGAAATTGAGATTACGCCCGCTATGATTGAGGCGGGCATTGAAGCCTATCGGCTTTGGGACCGCGATGATCCGACCGCGTGGAAAGTCGCAGACATTTTCGTAGAGATGGAAAAAGCAAGACGTGCGACTATGGTAGCCCCGACGATGGCGGCGCCGGCAAGAATTTGCGTTTAGAAAAGGCAAAAAGTCGAAACGCGATTGAATGACACGATGTGGCGAATAGGAATCGCGGATATTTTGGACTAGTTTTGTCCGGTATATGAACCAAAATTTGTGTCGGCGTGCGCTCATAAACTGACACGGGGACCTTCGCGTTTGTATCAGGGATTTGCAGGTTTTCGCAGACAGCGCGCACTTCCGGCGTTTGGAATGTGAGCGGTAGCCGACAGTGTGCGAAGGCGTTCCGCATCAGCTTGATCAGCTCAAGGTCGTGTTTAGCTGTTGTGCCGAAGATGGACAGGGCGAAGCCCAGATTGATCTTGGCGGAGAAGGTGGACATGATTCCTTCGCCCTCGAACAGGCGCTCCGCCATATCGGTTGGTAAGTCTGGCCTCAGAACGCTCGCTATGGCGCCTTCAAGGGCCGTTTCGACCATCGCCCCCAAAAGAATTCCGCAGGCGCGGTCGCTTTCGCCGTAGAATTCTTCCTCTGTCGTGGTTAGCTGAGTCGCACTAGGCGGCGTGTTCACGAGCTTCTTGAAGGCGCGCAAATATGCAGGGCCGCTCATTACATCCTCCTGTAGAGGATTCCGAACCGTACAGCGACGAAGAGGCCGCGCGCCGTCGTGACGAAGTGATTCGCCGCATGGCGAACACGCCGCCGCAACCTAAGCCAAAGAAAGGGTGCCGCGCGAGTCCGGCCAAAAAGCGCGGGCGTTCCCAGAGCACGACCTGACCGACGCGGCAATGCGGATTTACTTGGCCTCGACCCCGTATCCGGCACCGGTGTTGGAAACCGATGTCGAATAGTCGACAAGTTTGTCCGAGGCGTCGAATCGGAAGATGACCGCGGTGGCCTTTGTGTCTGCGCCGCCGCCGAACACGCTGACGTAGGGGATGAGCGTTTCGGGCCGCACCGTCGCCTGAGCATAGGTGTAGACCGCGATCTTAGCTCCGTCAGCCGCCGTTGTGACATTTGTCGGCTCGCCCACGGCCGCGACGACATCGGAGTATGTCGTGACACCTTTCTGGAATTGCTGAACCTGCGCGGTGTCGACTTTCGTCCCGACGGAGGCGCAACCGGCCACGCCTAGCGCGAGTACGATCGCTATCGAAGTTCTCATGAGATACGCCCCCCGGAAATTAGGTGTTGCCGATGTCTCAGAACTCCTTGATCAATGGCAAGTCGTCAGAACTCAAGCGTGTCCGGTTGTTCGATCCTTTTCACTTTCAATCGTCAATCGGGCGACAATATCAGCTATCGCGTCCAACGGAATTGCAAACTTGTGGGGCACTCCGCCCTCTGTCACTAATTGAAGTACCACGTGACTCCCAAAAGCATCTCTCTGAATACCGTATTGAGCTACAACCTGCGCATTGATCGCTTGTCCCTTGACCGGTTCAATCTGTTTGGCAAAACCAGCTAAAGCAGATGCCATTTGTTCCGCCACTTCCGCGACCGCGACAAATTCGAGTAGACGACCATCTTCAACTTGCATCCTGAAAATGATTTCGCGTTTTTGCCGGTCCACAATCCCGCCGGGAATGCAGGCCAGGCGGAACAATGTCGCCATTGCGTTCATCCTCTCGCGTCGTCAGTCAACCACTGAGCGCGGCACGAGTCGAGTCGGACGTGCGCGGCGCTTCGATGCCAAGGCCATGGCGTTACGCGGTGAGAAGTGGGGCGGCTGTAACCGGCCGCCCCGCTGTGCTAAGATGATTTCATGAGCGATACAGACAGACGCGATCCGCTCGCCGGCACATCGGAACGGGAACGCGAAATTGTGCTGGCCCTGCTACGTATGCCGCCAGAGCGACAGAAGGCCGCGCCCAAGCCCGCGACGGTCAGAGGTGAGGCGCAGCGGCGACGGCGAGAGCGGGAACGCGAGGAAGTTAGAACTCCCACGGTCGGCGATTAGGCGAAAGCGACTTCGTCAGGCCGTCGATACATCAAGCGCTTGCCTCTGGCGGCGCGAACAACCTTCGCGGCGCGCTCTTGATCCTCGACGCCGAGCGCCGAGCGGTTCGAGTATCGAAAATCGAACTCGGCGACGTAGCGATGCAGGTGCTTTTCGCTGCAATGCTGGTAAACACCTTTCATGCCGCGCTTGAAAATCGAGTAGTAACCCTCAACCGTGTTGGTTGTGATAACGTTGTCGCCTTCGCGACGGACGTACTCGTCTTTGCTGTGGTTCACAGTGTCATGGCTGGCGAACTCGTGGCCAATCTCGCGATAGGTCGTCAATTCGTCCGTCATGATGTTTGTCTCGCGATCAACGTTTGCGCGAATGATCGGCTTGAGGTCGGCGATGCGGACGCCCTCAACATGAAACGAGCGAGCGGAGCCGCCGCGCTCAACGAGCGTAAGCGCGGTGTTGCGGAAGCTGCTGCGGCCCTTCAATGCACGTCCCTTCTTCGGCGCGCCTTCAATGCGCCCGAACACGGTTTCATCGATCTCGACGGTCTTGTCCTTGCCGCCGATCGGGCGGGGGTCATGCTCGGCCATTGCCTCGCGAATGCGGTGCGCCATGAACCAAGCCGTGCGATAGGAGCCGAGGCCGAGCGTGCGCATGAGCTGATGCGCCGAGACGCCTTTCTTGCTCGCGCAAAGAAGGTGCGTCGCCAGCATCCACTTGTGCATGGGAATATGCGAGCTTTCGTAAACTGTCCCGATCGTCGCCGTGAACTGCTTGACGCATTCGTGGCAGCGATAGAGACCGGGGCGCGCCGTTGCGCCGGTGACTTTGTCGGCCGCGCCGATGACGCCGCAGTGCGGGCAGACCGGGCCGTCGGGCCAGCGGATGGCTTCAAAATGCGCCCAAGCGGCGGCTTCGTCGTTGAAGATCGGATTGGTGAGATCGATAGACATTGGAGGGCTCCGAAGATGCTGAATTTCTAGCATTTCCGGGCCTGTTTGTCAAGTGCATAATCGCCCGCTGGAGCGTAAAGTCTCCAGCCGCGGGAGGCCGATTTGCTCGCCTTGCCGATCGAGCGTTTTTTTCGTCTCAGCGAGGCGGGGGTGCGTTGCGGGCCGGACGGCGTCTCCGTCGGCCCGACGGCGCTGGTCGTCCGCGCCGGCGCCGGCTGGGCGGCGCGGCCGCGCGCCGAGCTCGAAGCGGAGCTTTCCGACCTCTACGGCCTGCCGATCGACCTCGCCGGCCGGGAGGAACGCCTGGCCGGGATCGCGCGCGCCTTCGCGCGCGGCGAGCCGGCGCTGGCGGCGATCGGCGCGCTGCTGCTGCGCTTTCCCGATCCGCCCTCGCTCGCCAAAGGCTCGCCGGCGTGCGGCTCGGCGGAGCTGGCGCGGCGCCTGTTCGACAGCGGGCTGCTCGACAAAGACTGGGACCCGGCGCAGCACCCGCGCGTCGGTGAGCCGCCCAACCCCGGCTGGTTCGCTGCCAAGCCCGAGGACGCGCCGAACGCCGGTCCGCCGCGCGCTCCCTCGCGAAGCTCGTCGCGGCGAGAAGCGTTCCGTCTCGGGCTCCGCTTCATGCGCGACCTGATGGCCGACACGGCCGACGAGGTCATACGCACCGGAAAAGTGGCGCTCTGGCTCGCGCCGAAGCTCTGGGGCCCGATCGAGTTCGTCGTCGAACTCCTCAAGTCGAGCGAACTCAATCCCGACGAGCAACGCGCCATCGACTATGGGCGCGCCAGCGTCGATCCGCCCAAGACTCTCGAAGAGCTGCAGCGGCCGCCGACGCAGAACGTGCTCGGCTACGAACGCCACCACATCGTGGAGCAGAATCCCGACAACATCGCCAAAGGGCCGGACGTCGAGGAGATCGAGAAGTTCGGCCGCGACCTCATAGACGATCCCAGCAACATCGTCTGGATTCCGCGGTTCAAGCACGAGCAGATCACGCGCTATTATAACTCGGAGGATCCCGACGATCCTTTGGGGCGCATCCGCCGTAAAATGATCAACGATTTGGACTTCGCGGGCCAGCGCGCGGCGGGTCTGGAGGCGTTGCGCAAGGTGGGAGTCCTCCAATGAGTCCGGAAGAATACGCGGCGACGCCGGTCGAGAGGCTGGTGCGGCTGTTCGCGGGGGCGGCGAAGCGGAGCGGCCTCGGCCGGGCCTGCCAAGGCGACGTCGCCACAAGCGAGTCGGCGAAGGCGGAGGCGAAGCTCGGCTTGGCCGAGTGTGCGGCAATCGCCGGCGCGCTGCGCGCCAAAGCGCGGGCGAGCGAGCTCGAGCCTCTGTTCGGTGACGAAGATCCCGACGTTCGCATGTGCGCGAGCGCGCTCCTCGACGCAGGCGTCCCTGCGTTGACCTACGCGGCGATGAAGGGCGTGGTGGCCAATTGCTCGACGCGCGAGGCGCTGGCGCGGGCCAAGCGCGCGCGCACGCCACCGCCGTCGCGGCCGACGTTGCCGGAAATGAGCGACGAAGCGCTGACGGCGCGCTTCGAGGACGCGGCGGAACGGCAGACCGACTGTCGCTTCATCGATTGGATGTACGACGACAGCGACTTGGCGAGGCGCAACGCGATCACCGGCGAGCTGACCGAGATTCTCCGGGAGATGAAACGGCGGGGCGCGCTCGCTAGGCTCTTGCCGTACCTCGACAGCGACGATCCGACGGCGCGCCTTCGCGCGGCGCAAGGGTGTTTGCGCATCGCGCCGGAAAAGGCGGTCGCCACGCTGGAGGCGCTTGGCGCCGCGGCGTCCGACGTGCTGAACCACTGGCGCCGAGGCGAGTGCTTGATCGACAAGCTGTGAGAGGGGCGGCCTGCGGAGGGGCGAAAGCGAAGGAAACTCCCGTCGAGGCAAGAACCGCCGCCGCGCCGCCCTTGAGGACCCGAGCAACATCGTCTGGATTCCGCGACTGAAGCACGAGCAGATCATCGCATATTACAACTCGTTGGAGAACGCGGACGCGCCTGGGATTCGCCACCGGGACGTCGTCGACCAACTCGATTTCACCGGCCAGCGCGCGGCTGGACTGGAAGCGTTGCGCCGCTACGGAGCGCTGAAATGAGCCCGGAAGAATGCCTGCAGATGAGCGCCGAGCGGCTGCTGCCGTTCTTCGTCGAGCGGGCCAAGCGGCTCGGGCTCGGCCGTGGTTTCCGCGCCGCGTGCGGCGGCCCGCCGCTGGACCGTCCTATCGCCTTGGGGTCGCCGGAAGGAGAGCGGATCAAGGCGGAGCTCCGGGCGATCAGCATCGCTCTGAACGCGAGGCCGACCACCCCCGAGGGGGCGGCGTTGCTCCGCGACGACGATCCGGACGTCCGCATGACCGCGGCGTTGTTTCTCTGGCAAATCGATCCCGAGTTGGCGGAAGCGACGCGGGACGGCGTGATGGCGGGCTGTTCGGCGAGCGAGGTTGTCGCAGCGCGCCAGCGCGCGCACGCCGCCGCGGCCGCGTCCGACGTTGCAAGAAATGGGCGATGACGCGCTGATGGCGCGCTTCACCGCCGCCGCGCAGCGGTTGACCGCATGCCGCTTCATCAATTGGCTCGAGAACGACAAAGACATGGAGACGCGCAACGCCGTCATCCGTGAGCTCAGGGACGCCAGCAGGGAAATCAAGCGGCGGGACATGCTGGCGAGGTTGCTGCCGTTGCTCGACAGCGCCGACTCGTGGGTTCGATTCACCGCCGCCGAAGGATGCCTGCGCATCGCGCCGGAAAAGGCCGTGGCGACGCTGGAGGCGCTCGCTGACGACGCCGTCGCCTACAAGTCGGTCTGCGGCGAGTTCGGCGCTCCAGCGCTGGCGGCGGGGCGAGTGCGCCGTCGACCAGTGGTGAGGCCTGATTTCGCCGCCCAGCGCGCGGCGGGTCTGGACGCGTTGCGCCGCTACGGCGCGCTGAAATGAGCCCGGAAGAAGAAGAATACGCGGAGATGAGCACGGGGCTGCTGCCGCCGCTCTTCGCCGACTACGCCAAACGGCTTGGGTTCGGCCGCGTCCTGCAGCACACAGGCGGCGCCGTGTCGGCGGAGGTTCCGGTCGGCCTGGGGCCGCGTGAGGAAATCGATCGAGCCGCGCGGGAATGCTTGGCGATCGCCGCCGCTTTGCTCGCGAGGTCGACGAGCCCCGAGATGGCGGCGTTGTTCGAGGACGAGAATCCGGACGTTCGCATCGCCGCGGCGATGTATCTCGGCCCGATCGATCCCCAGCTGGCCGACGCGACTCTGGATGGCGTGCTGGCCGGATGTTCGGCCGACGAGGTGATTGCGATGCGCAAGCGCGTCCGTACGCCGCCGCCGCAGCATCCGACCTTGCAGGAGATGAGCGACGAGGCGCTGCTGGCGCGCTTCCAGGACGCGGGGGAGCGGTTGGCCGGGCGCCGGTTCATCGACTGGGTCCGCGAGAAGCGGGACATGGACACGCGCAACGCCATCCTTGGCGAGTTGATCGCCATCAAGAAGGAAATGAAACGGCGAGGAATGCTGGCCAGGCTCGCGCCGTTTCTCGACAGCGCGGAACCGGAGATCCGCCTTCAGGCCGCCACGGGTTGCCTGCGGGTTGCGCCGGAAAAGGCCGTCGCGACGCTGGAGGCGCTCGAGGCCGGCCCTCGCGGCCACGTTTGCGCCGCGGCGGGCTGGGCGCTGGATCGCTGGCGAGTGGGGGAGTGCGCTGTCGACAAGTGATGAGACGCGGCTGCGCCGGCCGGCGCGCGGCGGGGTTGGAGGCGCTGCGCCGCCGATCGACGATCGGGACGGGATTGGCGCGCAGGCGGCGCTTGCGCTACCAAGGCGCCTCGCCGCTTGGCCTGAACCCGCGCCCCGGAGCCCGCCATGTACGAACCGCCCTTGCATCGCCAGGACGATCGCGCGCTCCTATTTGACCTGATCCGCCGCCGGCCGCTCGGCCTGCTCGTCACCCATGGCCCGCAAGGTTTGCTCGCCAACGCGATCCCGTTCCTGCTCGACGCGGAGGCAAGCCCCTTCGGGACGCTCAGCGCCCACATGGCGCGCGCGAATGGGCAATGGCGCGACCTCGCCGCGACCGGCGAGGCGCTGGTCGTGTTCTCGGGCGACGACCGCTACGTCTCGCCGTCGTGGTACGCCACCAAGCGCGAGACCGGCAAAGTCGTTCCGACCTGGAATTACGTGATGGTCCAGGCGCGCGGCGCCGCGCGCGTCATCGACGACGAAGCCTGGCTGCGCCGGCAGATCGCCGCGCTGACCGAGGCGCACGAAAAAGGGCGCGCCGCGCCCTGGGCGGTCGGCGACGCGCCGGAGGATTACCTCGCCGCGATGGTCCGCCAGATCGTCGGCGTCGAGATCGCGGTCGCCGACCTGCGCGGCAAGTGGAAGGCGAGCCAGAACCGCTCGGCCGCCGACCGCGACGGCGTGATCGCCGGGCTTACCGACGAGGGCGACGCGGAGGCGCTGGCGATGGCGGCGATCGTGCGCGAGGCGGCGACGAAATAGGCCGGCCGAGGGCGCGCGGCCGCGGCGCTTCGACGATTCGTCATTTTTGGGCTTGACACCGCCGCCGTGAGATATATCTTACGTCAAGATATATCGTGATATGTTGCGAAACACGATATATCGTAACATATCTCACAAACAGGACAACGAAAATGTTTCACCGTCATTTCATGGATTTCGATCGTGAGCGCGGCGCTCACGACGGTTTCGGCCGCGAGCATGGCTTTGGCCGGCATTGGCGCGGCGGCGGCTTCGAGCCGCGCGAAGGCCGCATGTTCGACAGCGGCGATCTGAAGCTCGTCATTCTCGCGCTTGTCGCCGAGAAGCCGCGTCACGGCTACGAGATCATCAAGGCGCTCGAGGAGCGCGTCGGCGGCGGCTACAGCCCGAGCCCCGGCGTCGTCTATCCCACGCTGACGCTGATCGAGGAGATGGGCTACGCCACCGCCCAGGATCAGGGCGGCC
>CAZKHF010000089.1:0-10212 GCA_964552445.1 uncultured Bradyrhizobium sp.
TCGAGATCCGCTACTACAACATCATCTACAACCTGGTCGATGACGTGAAGGCGGCGATGTCGGGCATGCTCGCCCCGACGCTGCGCGAGACGATGCTCGGCAACGCGCAGATCCTCGAGCTGTTCAGCATCTCTAAGGTGGGAAACGTCGCCGGCTGCCGCGTCACCGACGGCGTGGTCCAGCGCGGCGCGCATGTGCGGCTGATCCGCGACAATGTCGTCGTCCACGAGGGCAAGCTGTCGACGCTGAAGCGCTTCAAGGACGAGGTGGCGGTCGTTCAGGCCGGCCAGGAATGCGGCATGGCGTTCGAGAACTACCAGGACATGCGCGTCGGCGACGTCATCGAGTGCTACAACGTCGAGGAGATCCGCCGCACGCTGTGACGGCCGTCTCCTTTCCCCGCCGCCGGAAGAGCGCGTGAGCGCGCCGCGCGCGGCCGGCGGCGGAATTCGCCGTCGCCTCGCCCGTCGCTCCGCGGCGCGCCGAGCGCGACGCCTCTGCCAAGCAGATCAGGCTTTCCATGTCCCACACCGTCACCAGGCGCGCCGGCCCCTCGCACCGCCTCGAGCGCGTCGGCGAATCGATCCGCCACGCGATCGCGGAAATTCTGCTGCGCGGCGAGGTCGTCGAGCCCCTGCTCGCCGAGCGCGCGGTGACCGTCGCCGCGGTGAAGATGTCGCCCGACTTGCGGCTGGCGACGGTCGCCGTGACGCCGCTCGGCGGCGAAGGCGCGGAGACGATGCTCGCGGCGCTCGACGCCCACAAGAAGGAGCTGCGGGCGCTGGTGGCGCGGCGGGTCAATCTGAAATTCGCGCCGGAGCTGCGCTTCGTCCTCGACCGCAGCTTCGCCGCGCAGGCGGAGGTCGACGCGCTGCTCAGGTCGCCGAGCGTCGCCCGCGACCTCGTCGGCGACGACGAGGCGGCGAAGTGAGCGACGAGCGCGAAATCGGCGCGCCGCCGAAAAAGCCGCCGCAGCGGCGTTCGAACCGCATCGTCGTCGACGGCTGGATCAACCTCGACAAGCCGGTCGGCGTCACCTCGACCCAGGCGGTGGCGCGGCTGAAACGCCTCTACAACGCCAAGAAGGTCGGCCACGCGGGAACCCTCGATCCGCTCGCCTCCGGCGTCCTGCCGGTCGCTTTCGGCGAGGCGACCAAGGCGGTCCCGGTGGCGCAGGACGGCGTCAAGGCCTACCGCTTCACGGTCAAGTGGGGCGAGGAGACCGACACCGACGACGCCGAGGGCGCGGTGGTCGCGCGCTCCCCGCGCCGTCCGAGCCGTGAGGAGATCGAGAGGGCGACGCCGCGCTTCGTCGGCCTCATCAGCCAGACGCCGCCGACTTTCTCGGCGATCAAGGTCGCCGGCGAGCGCGCTTACGACCTCGCCCGCGACGGCGAAGCGTTCGAGCTCGCCCCGCGCGCGGTGGTTATCCGCCGGCTTACCCTAGTCGACGCCGCCGCGGATGACGCGCGCTTCGAGGCCGAATGCGGCAAAGGCGCTTACGTGCGCGCGCTGGCGCGCGACCTCGGGCGCGCGCTCGACTGCCGCGGCCACGTCGTCGCCCTGCGCCGGACGCGGGTCGGCCCCTTCGCCGCCGATGGCGCGACGGCGCTCGAAGCGCTGGAGCGCGCGGATGACCCGCGCGCGGCGTTGCTGCCCGTCGAGGCGGGCCTCGCCGAGCTGCCGCGCCTCGCCGTCGACCGCAGCGGCGCGGCCGCCCTGCGCTGCGGGCGCAAGCTGTTGCTGCGCGGCGCCGACGCGCCCGCCGAAGGGCCCGCTTACGCCGCCTGCTTCGGGGCGCCGGTCGCGCTCGGCTTCGTCGAGGGCGGCTATTTCGTCTCGACCCGGGTGTTCAACCCGCCGGCGTGAGCGGCGCGTCGATTCCAGGCTTCTCTCGTCGCGAACGCGGGCTTCCGCGCGGGGTGAACATTTGCACGCAAATGTGAGCACAAGCGACGCTTGTTTAATGCGCGCTTAACCGACGATGTGCTGTGATGCGGGCACGGCAATCGAGGGCGTCGGCGCTCCCGCCCCTCGAAGGCGTGTAGCCGACTGTCCGTGCCGGTTCCGACCCGGAATCTCCGATTAACTCAGTGATTTTGCAGACGCGTCTGTTCGGCGCGGCGCCGCGCGGCGCCGCGCGGCGGAGCGGCGTCGCGAGGGTACGGGTATGAGCGTTGACAACCTTAAACTGCGCACGAAGTTCTTGATTCCATTAGCGCTGATGGCGGTCGTGACGCTCGCAGTGGCCGCGTTCGGCGCCATTCGGCTGGTCGGCGTCAGCTCCACCGCGAGCGACATCATCGAGCGGCGCGATCTGGCGGCGGTGGAGCTCACCCGCGCCGCCCGCGTGATCGACGAAGCGCCGCGTCTCGTGTTCGCGATGTTGCTCTATGACGAGGGCGACCCCGCTCGCAAAACCGCGCAGCGGGATTTCGATAGCTTGGCTCCCAACGCGACGGCGCTGTTGAACCAGGCGGCCGGCCGCCTGCCCGACAAGGCCGCCGAGATCGGCAAGTTCACGGAGCGGTTCGCCGCCATCGCCGACAACGCCAAGCTGCCGTTCCAGATCGGCCTGGGCGCGCCGGGCCTGATCCACGGCGTGGCGATCAATCAGGACCAGCTGATGTCGATGGGTCACGGCGCGGACCTCGCCACCGAGATCGACCGGCAGGCCCGCGCCCTGGTCGCGGACATGAAGGCGTTCAACGACGCGCTGCTCGCGGCGAACGCCAGCGCCAGCCAGGGCCTCAACGCGATGGCGAGCGAGTCGGCGACCGGCACAGCGCTCCTCGGCGCGGTCGCGACCCTGCTCGCCGGCGCTTTCGCGCTGTGGATGGTTTCGCGCAAGGTCGCGCGCCCGTTAAACAGCATGGTCGAGCGCATGCTGGCGCTGGCGCAGGGCGATCTCGAGGTCGAGATCGACGGATTGGAGCGCGGCGACGAGATCGGCCAGATCGCCGACGCCGCGCAGGCGTTCAAGATCAACGCCTTCGAGCGGGTCCGGGTCGAGCGCGAGGCCGCCGAGCACCGCGCCGCGGCCGACGCCGAGCGCCGCCGCGTCGAGATCGAGAAGGCGCGCGCGGCGGGCGTCCAGGCCCGGGCGATGCGCGCGCTCGGCGAAGGCTTGCAGCGCCTCGCCGGCGGCGATCTGACCGCCCGGCTCGATCACGGATTCCCGTCCGAATTCGCCAAGATCCACGACGACTTCAACGCCGCGGCGGAGAAATTGATGGAGGCGGTGCGCCTCGTGGTGACCAGCACGACCTCGATCCGCTCCAGCTCGCGCGAGATCTCCGCCTCTTCCGACGATCTCTCCCACCGCGCCGAGCAGGAGGCGGCGAATCTCGAGGAGACCACGTCGGCGCTCAACGAGATCACCGCCACCCTGAGGAAATCGGCCGAGGGCGCGAAGCTGGCGGCCGACGCGGTCGCCAACGCCGACGGCGACGCGAAGAAAGGGGCGGTCGTGGTCAAGCAGGCGATCGAAGCGATGGACGCGATCGCCAAATCGTCGGAGCAGATCAGCCAGATCATCAGCGTCATCGACGAGATCGCCTTCCAGACCAACCTCTTGGCGCTCAACGCGGGCGTCGAGGCGGCGCGCGCCGGCGAGGCCGGCCGCGGCTTCGCCGTCGTCGCTTCGGAGGTGCGCGCCCTCGCGCAACGCTCCGCGGAGGCGGCGAAGCAGATCAAGGGCCTCATCTCGACCTCGTCGAGCGAGGTGCGCTCCGGCGTCCAGCTCGTCTCCGAATCGGGCAAGGCGCTCGAACGCATCATCGCCCAGGTGTCGGAGATCAATCGCGTCGTCGGCGAGATCGCCGCCGGCGTCCAGGAGCAGGCGAGCGGCCTGCAGCAGATCAACGCCGCGGTCACCCAGATGGGCGAAATGACGCAGCGAAACGCGACGATGGTCGAGGAGTCGAACGCCGCCAGCCATTCGCTGTCGCAGGAGACCTCGCAGCTCGCCACGCTGGTCGAGCAGTTCCGGGTCGAAGGTCGCGACGAGGCGGCGATCCGTAAGGAGCTGCGCGAGGCCGCTCCGCGCGCCTTCGCCGAGTCGGCGGTGGCTTAAGCCCGCGCCACGTCCCTCTCAGGCCGACGCCCGCCGCGTCGGCTTCACTTCCAGGCGGCGAGGGCGTCGGCGATCATGCGCTCGCCGTCGGCGCCCTTCTCGAAGGTCAGCTTGGCGATGCGGTCGTCGTCGAGCAGCAGCGGGAAATCGAACCAGCCGCGGTCGGCGATGAGCTGAACGTTGCGCGCAGCGTCGGCGTCGGCGCGGTTGAGGCCGACGAGGAAATAACCGTCGCTGATCTTCACCCGCACGCCCGCGAGCGAATCCTGCGCCGGCGGATCGTCACGGCGCATCAAGGGCACCCTCATATCCTTGATTCCCTTGATCTGCGCGCCGTCATCGAAGGACATGCGCAGGTCGATGGTGTGCGAGGCGGGCAGGCTGGGGTCGGCGTTCTTCCGCAGGATCATGCTGACGTGCATCTTGAGGTCGGGGATGTCGGCGTCGGCTTTCACCCCCACCGTCGACGGCTGCCCGGCGACCGCCGGGACCGTCGACCAGACGACCGAGCCGAGGCTGATCGCCGGCTTCTGCGGATCGGAGGCGACGGCGACCAGCATCGCCGCGCGCGCCGCCACCGGCAGCGCGGCCGCCGGGCTGGCGACGGCGACGGCCGGCGCGTTCGCCGCCGGCGTCGCGGCGGCGGGCGAACTCGCGGCGGGCGCAGGAGCGCTCGCGGCGGGCGTCGGCGCGGCCGCCGGCGTCGCCGCGGCGGCCGGCGTCGCCGCCGCCGAGGCGGCGGGCGTCGGCGTTTCGGCACCGCCGATGCGCTCGACGATCTTGGCGGCGGGCGCCGGCTCCCCGGCGGAGACGGACGCTTCCGGCGGCTCGGCGATGGCCAGGTCCTGTGGCTTCTGGCGCAACAGGAACGCCGCGACGGCGACGGCAAAGACGACCGCGAAGACGAAGCCGACCACGATCCACGGCCAAACGCCGGCGCGCGGCGCGTCGGCGCGGCCAGGCGCGCTCGGCCGCAGCGCGTCGTGCGCGCCCGCCGCCGGCGCGTAGGCGGCGCGATCGGTCTCGTCGGCGCCGCTGACCGGCGGCGCGAAGGCGCCGGCCGCACCCGCGTCCTTGCTTTCGGCGACCAGCGGCGGCGGCGCGGGAGGCGGAGGCTCGACGGCCGCCTCTACCGTGCGCGCGAGCGGCGACGGGACGGTCGCCGCGTGTCGCGCGGGCGCGGCGAAGCTCGGGCGCGACGGAGGACGGAGCGGCGGAACGGCCGCAGGCGGCGCATGGTCCGCCGGCCCGGCGGCGCCCGGCTCTCCGACCGACGCGAAAGCAGGCGCGGCCGGCGCCGCCGGCGGCGGGGCCGCGGGGCGGGCCAAGGATTCGGCGCGGCTCGCCGCAGGCGCGGCGGTCGCCGGCGAGAACTGCGCCTCCAGGCGAATGATGGCGCTCTCCAGAGCCGCCTCCTCGCGGACGATGTCGCTCTCCGACAACGTCGGGCCCAGCGCGCGCAGTTGGCGGCTCAACGCGGCGCGCGCCCGGTCGTAAATCGGCTTGCGCGCCGCGACCGGGCTGCCCTTCGGCAGGTTCGAGACGGCTTTGGCGAGCAGGGAGAAGTAGTCAGCCATGATCGAGTCCGGTCGTTCGCGCGCCGCGGCCGAGCGTCGCCGCCGGGTTAGTCCTGAAACGGGTCGTGGACAAGAATCGTATCTTCCCGTTGCGGGCTCGTCGAGAGCAGGGCGACCGGCGCGCCGATCAGCTCTTCGATGCGCCGCACGTACTTGATCGCCTGCGCTGGCAGATCGGCCCACGAGCGCGCGCGCCCGGTCGGGCTCTCCCAGCCTTCGATGGTCTCGTAGACCGGCTCGACGCGCGCCTGGGCGGTCTGCGAAGCGGGAAGATAATCGAGCGTCTCGCCGTTGAGGCGATAGTGCGTAGCGACCTTGATCTCGCTGAAGCCGTCGAGGATGTCGAGCTTGGTCAGCGCGACGCCGTCGACGCCCGAGGTCTTCACGGCCTGGCGGGTCAGCACCGCGTCGAACCAGCCGCAGCGCCGCGGCCGGCCGGTGTTGGTGCCGAACTCGGCCCCACGCTGGCCGATCAGGCGGCCGACGTCGTCGTCGAGTTCGGTCGGGAACGGCCCGCCGCCGACCCGGGTCGTATAGGCCTTGGCGATGCCGAGCACGTAGCCGATGGCGCGCGGACCGAGGCCGGAGCCGGTCGCCGCCGCGGCGGCGACGGTGTTCGACGAGGTGACGTAGGGATAGGTGCCGTGGTCGACGTCGAGCAACGCGCCTTGCGCGCCCTCGAACAGGATGCGCTTGCCGGCGCGGCGCAGTTTGTCCAACAGATCGTAGGTCGGCGCCATGTAGGGCAGCACCTTCGGCGCCACGGTCATCAATTCGTCTTTGATCGCCGCCGCCGTCGGCGCCGGCAGGCCCATGCCGCGCCGCAACGGCTCGTGATGGGCGAGCAGGCGCGCGATCTTGCCATCGAGCGATTCGGGCTCGGCGAGATCCATCAGCCGAATGGCGCGCCGGCCGACCTTGTCTTCGTAGGCCGGGCCGATGCCGCGCTTGGTGGTGCCGATCTTGACGCCGCCCACCTCGGCCGATTCGCGCAACGCGTCGAGCTCGCGATGCAGCGACAGGATGAGCGTGACGTTTTCGGCGATCTTGAGGTTCTTCGGCGACACTTCGACGCCCTGGCCGCGCAGGCGCTCGATTTCGGCGACGAGATGATACGGATCGAGCACGACGCCGTTGCCGATCACCGCGAGCTTGCCCGGCCGCACGACGCCAGAGGGCAGCAGGGTGAGCTTGAAGACTTTGTCGTCGATCACCAGCGTATGGCCGGCGTTGTGGCCGCCCTGGAAACGGACGACGACGTCGGCCGAATATGACAGCCAGTCGACGATTTTGCCCTTGCCCTCGTCGCCCCACTGCGCGCCGACCACAACCACGTTGGCCATCGCCGCTGGTACCTCCAAGCGTCCGTCAAACAAAGCCCCGGCGCCAGCGACAATGGGCTGGAACCGGGGGGCTCATTGCGATTCTGGCCTACGCGATCACGGCCGACGAGTAAAGCGCCGGACGCGGCGGGGCCCGCCGAACGGGTCATTTCGGCGGCCGGACGTCTTGGATCGGTCGCATTCGCCGCCCATATGCCCGGCCGCGGCCGCTCGGCCGCAATGGAGACATTCATGACCCCTCAAGAACGCCAGCTGCTGGCGGACCTGTTCGAGCGAGTCCGCTCGACCGCGACGGCCCCCCGCGATCCCGAGGCGGAGGCCTTCATCGACGAGGCGGTGCGCGCTCAGCCTTACGCTCCCTACGCGCTCGCCCAGACGGCTCTGGTGCAGCAGCACGCGCTCGAGGCCGCTTCGCGGCGCATCGCCGAGCTCGAGGCGCGCGCCGGCGGCGCGGCCGCCCAGCCGACGAGTTTCCTCGGCAATCTCGGCAGAAGCTTGTTCGGCGGCGCGCCGGCGGCGGCGCCGCGACCGGGCTACGGCCCCGGCGCCTACACGCCCCCGCCGCCGCCCGGCCCAGCGCCGTACCCGCAGCAGCAGCCCGCCTACGCGCCGCCCCCGCCGGCCGGCCCGTGGGGCGCGCCCGCCGCTCCCGCCCGCGGCGGCTTCCTCGCCAACGCGATGACCGCCGCCACCGGCGTCGCCGGCGGCCTCCTGGCGGCGAACGCGATCGAAAGCCTGCTTGGCGGCGGGCGCGGCGGCCTGTTCGGCGGCCAGACGGTCGGCGGCCTCGGCGGTGGCGAGACCGTCAACAATTTCTATGAGACGCCGTCCTATCCGGCCGATCAGGCCCCTGGCGAAGGACTGGCGGGGTTCGACTCGGGCCAGAACGTCGACCCGGGCCAGGATTATGTGCAGGACGCCGGATTTGACGGCGGCGCGACGGACGGCGGTTTCGACGGCGGCGGCGGCTTCGACAACGGCGGCGGGACCGACGTCTGAGACGGCCTCCGACGCTTTCGCGATGACAGGCGCGCGGCGCGAAGGCGCCGCCGCCCTTACATGACGATCACTTTCGTCCCGACCGGCACGCGGTTGTAGAGGTCGATGACGTCGTCGTTCATCATGCGGATGCAGCCAGACGACACGTTCTGGCCGATGGTCTCGGGCTCGTTGGTGCCGTGGATGCGGAACATCGACGAGCCGAGATAGAGCGCGCGCGCGCCGAGCGGATTGTCGATTCCGCCCGCCATGCGAGTCGGCAGGTCGGGCCGGCGCAGCAGCATCTGCGGCGGCGGCGTCCAATCCGGCCATTCCGCCTTGCGGCTGACGAACTTGACGCCCGACCACTCGAAGCCCGGGCGGCCGACGCCGACGCCGTAGCGGATGGCGCGGCCGCCCGGCTCGACCAGGAAGAGGAACTTGCGCGTCGTGTCGATGACGACGGCGCCCGGGCCGCCGGGGCCGGAATAATCGACCTCCTGGCGGCGGAATTCTTCGCTGGGCGCCGCGGCGAGATCGGCTGGCTCCGACAGCGCGGCGACGGCCCTCGGAGCGACCGCCGGCTCGGCGGCCATCGGCGGCGCGCTCGGCCCGACCGGGATGGCGCGGCCGACGTTGTCGTTTCCGGTCAGCAGGAACTCGATGAAGCCGCCGCCGAGCGAACCGGGGGCCGGCGCGGCGAGGCTGGCGGGGGCGGCGAAAGCGACGGCCGACAGGCCGAGAATCACGGGAAGGAGAATGCCGGACGCGGAACGCATGACGAACTCCAGACGCGACGGCGTGAGCCGCAAGCGAAGCGGCGCAGGCCGAATCTCCATTTCTCCATTAAGGATAACCGAAATCGCCCGTTCCGCTCCGCCGGCTTCAATCGATGGTTATTAGAATGCAATGATTTATGCTTAAGGAGGACTGACCGCGGCGTCTTTCGACGCAGCCGGCGCGCCGGTGAGCGAGTTGGCTTCGTCCCAGCCGTAGCTCAGCGTCTCGAAGCGCATAGACCGCGCGTCGATCATCAGCAGCCGGCCGACCAAGCCGCGGTCGCCCTCGAAAAAACCGCCGACGATCTCGCGGATGGCCTCCAGCGCCATCAGCGAACCAAGAACGCCGGCGAGCGCGCCGAGCACGCCGACCTCGGAGCAGGCGGGAACCGAGCCCGGCGGCGGCGGCTCGGGAAAGAGGCAGCGGTAGGTCGGATTGGGCTTGCCGTCGGGGCCAGCCCCGTAAGGCTTCAGCGTCGTTAGCGTCCCGTCGAACTCGCCGATCGCCGCCGTCACCAGCGGCTTCTTCTCGTGGAAGCAGGCGTCGGACAGCGCATAGCGGGCAGCGAAATTGTCGGACCCGTCGAGCGCGACGTCCCAGCCGGCGAGCGTCTCGCGCGCGTTCGCCTGGTCGAGGCGGCGGGCGATGCGCTCGACCTTCACGTGCGGGTTGATGCGCGCGATCGCCTCCTCGGCGCTGTCGACCTTGGCGCGGCCGACGTCGTTCGTCCCGTGCAGCACCTGGCGGTGGAGATTCGAAAGCGCCACCGCGTCGTCGTCGACGATTCCCAGCCGGCCGACGCCCGCGGCGGCGAGATAGAGCAGCGCCGGCGAGCCGAGCCCGCCCGCGCCGACCGCGAGAACGCTGGCCGCCTTGAGTTTGTTCTGACCCGGCCCGCCGACGCCGCGCAGCACGATCTGGCGCGAATAGCGCTCGATTTCTTCCTTGGAGAAGCTCATGGGGCGAAGTGTACGCGGGCGGGGGGCGGGGGGGCAACGGCCGCGTCAGGCCGGCCCGAGCCGCTTGCGCATATGGACGATCCGCCCGCCGAGGAACGGCGTCTCGCCGGTCGCAGCGTAGCCGAGGCGCGCGTAGAAGGCGAGGTTGTCGACGAAAAGCGCGTTAGTGTAGAGCCGGACTTCGCGATAGCCCAGCGAGAGGGCGAGCGCCTCGGCGCGCGCCATCAGCCGGCGGCCGAGGCCCCTGCCCTGCCAGGCCGGCGACACGGCGAGGTTCTCGATCAGCAGCGCGTCGGGCTCGGCGATCGTCTCGATCAGCGCGACGATCCGCCCGCCTTCGCAGAGCGCATCGACGCGGTGGTCGCGGATCGCCGCCTCGTGGTCGGCGGTCATCGGCTTCGGCTCGCGGCCGATCAGGGGAACCCACTTGGCGTAGGCCTCCCGCGTCAGCGCGCGGACCGCCGCGGCGTCGGCGGCGGTGGCGCGGCGCAACTGGTAAA
>CAZKHF010000090.1:0-10208 GCA_964552445.1 uncultured Bradyrhizobium sp.
AGGCGCGCGAGAGGTTCTCGGCGGTGACGAACTCCTCGCGCGGCGTCATCAGGAAGGCGCGCTTGTCGGCGTCGCTCCACACGTCGCTGTGCGCGACGAGCTGAAGGTAGCGGTCCCAGCGCTGGCCGAGGTAGGCGGCGTCCTCGCCGCGATTGTCCTTCATCCAGGCGACGAAGGCGTCGCGGCCGGTCATCGGCGGCCACAAGTCCCAGTCGAAGGGCTTCGCCGGGCTGGCGCGGGCAGGCGCGATGAAAGCCGCGCCGGCCGCCGTCGCGGCGGCGCCGAGGAGGAAGCGGCGTCGATTCATGAGCAGGGTCTCGCGCAAAAAAGCGTCGTCGGCGCAATCTGCGCGGGAAAGCGCCGCTCGGCAAGAGCCGAACGCGCCTGCGCCGGCCGGGCGTCCGGCGGCCGGCCGAAGCGCCTTGCGCGAAAAGCGGAAATGGTCCAGTTGGCGGCGGGGATGAAGCGAAGGGAACGCGAACGCATGGCAAGCGAGCAGGAGATCCTCGCGGCGCTCGAGTCGACGCCGGGGCCGGACGGCCGGACGCCGCTCGCGCGCTCAGGCGCGCTCGACGGCCTCGCCGTGCGCGACGGCAAGGTCTTCCTCGCCATCCGCGTCGACCCGGCGCGCGCCGAGGCGCTGGAGCCGATGCGCGCCGCCGCCGAGGCGAAGATCAAGGCGCTGCCCGGCGTCGTCGCGGCGACGGTGACGCTCACCGCCGAGAGCGAAGCGCCGGCGCAGCGCGGTCCGACGGCGCGGCGGCGGCCGCCCGAAGCGCAGGCGATCCCCGGCGTGTCGCGGATCGTCGCGGTCGCTTCCGGCAAGGGCGGCGTCGGCAAGTCGACCGTCGCCTGCAACCTCGCGCTCGGCCTGGCGCGGCTGGGGCTGAAGGTGGGCGTGCTCGACGCCGACGTGTTCGGGCCGTCGATGCCGCGCCTGTTCGGCCTCGCCGAGAAGCCGAGCGTCGGCTCCGACGGCCAGAAGCTGCAGCCGCTGGAAAAGTTTGGCGTCAAGCTGATGTCGATCGGCTTCCTGGTCGAGGAGGGCGCGGCGATCGTCTGGCGCGGACCGATGGTCGCCTCGGCGTTGAACCAGTTCCTGCGCGAGGTCGATTGGGGCGAGCTCGACGTGCTGGTGGTCGACATGCCGCCGGGCACCGGCGACGCGCAGCTCACCATGGCGCAGAGCGCGCCGCTGTCGGGGGCGCTGATCGTCTCGACGCCGCAGGACCTGTCCTTGATCGATGCGCGCCGCGGCATGGCGATGTTCAAACAGGTCAACGTGCCGCTGCTCGGCGTCGTCGAGAACATGAGCTATTTCGTCTGCCCGCATTGCGGCGGCCGCACCGACATTTTCGCTCACGGCGGCGCGCGACGCGAGGCGGAGGCGCATGGCGCGCCATTCCTCGGCGAGATCCCGCTCGACGTCGTCATCCGTGAGACCTCCGACGGCGGCGCGCCGGTGGTGGTCAGCGCGCCGGACAGCCCGCAGGCGGCGGCGTTCCTCGCGGTCGCGCGCCGCGTCCGCGCCGCGCTGTTTTCCGGCGAGCCCGCGCGCGCCGCGCCGCGCATCGTTTTCGAGTAGGGCGGCGCGCTGTAGGCGCGATCGTCGATCGCGCCGATCGCCGCGCTGGCCGCGCGCGGCTACAAGGGCGTAACGAGGACCCGCCATTGCCCGACGCGATTCCCGACTTTGTCCCCAGCGAGCTGCGCGTGCGCGAAGGCGGCCGAGCGCTGCGCGTGACTTTCGCCGACGGGCTGACGGCGGAGATCCCCGCCTTGCGGCTGCGCGGCGCAAGCCCGAGCGCCGACCGACGCCTCGGGCCGGCCGACGTGACGATCGTCGGCGTCGAGCCGATCGGCAATTACGCGGCGCGCTTCGTCTTCAGCGACGGCCACGAAACCGGCATTTACAATTGGACGCTGCTGCGCCTGCTGGCGACGGCCTGAGGCGCGCGCGGGCTAAAGGCCGTCGTAGCCGAAGCGCTTCACCCAGCGGTCGAGCGGCCGCGCCTCCTGCCGCTTGAACAGGAAGGCGTAGTTGCGCCAGGCGGTCTGCACGCCGATCGAAACGCCGTTGCGCGCGTTGGCGTAGCTCGGCGTTCTGACCTCGCGCGCGTCGGCGCGCTTGGCGAACCGCTCGGCGCCTCGCCGAAATCGCGCGGTGAGCCAATTGCCAAAGCGGCCGATGCTCTCGTCGACGCGTCGGCCCCCCATGCCGTCGCGGAAGCAGGCGATCTTTCCGTTGCTGGATGGCCGGTCAATGTTTCAGCAATTAATAGTTGTACATAGCGTTTAGTTTCAAGGGAAAAACGTGACGTAGAGAATGAGAACGACCTATCTCATGAAATTTGGCGTTCATGGCTCAAGGATTAGACAACAACTAATGTGGTAAAATTACCTCGTCGTAGACTTTTCGAGCGCGATAACCTGGTGCTTTGCGGTCACATACTTGTTGCCGTCCGAATGTCCGTGTAAAGCGAACCGTGACAGCCGACCGCTGAAAGCGCGCGCTGCCGAAAGTTGGGGGCGTCGAGTGGGGCGCGCGACCCTGTTCGCGGCGACGCGCGGACGGGTTCAAGCTTGGAGGGCGCGGACGATGATGCGGATGGTTCTGATTTCCGGGGTGGCGACGGCGCTGTTGAGCGGCGCGGCGTTCGCGGCGGACCTGCCGAGCAAGAAGGAAGCGCCCGCCTTCGTCCCGCCGCCCCCACCCGTCACTTGGACCGGATTCTACATCGGCGTGAACGCCGGCTACGGCGGCGACGAGTTCCGCTATCCGTTCTTCGCCAGTTACGCCGAACGCAGAGACGAGGAATATAGAGTGGTCGGGGGCGTCAACGGAAGCGCCAGCCTCACCTCGAGCGGCTTCCTCGGCGGCGGGCAGGTCGGATACAATTACCAGTTCGCTACTTCCTGGGTCGGCGGCCTCGAGGCGGACATTGACGCCACCTCGATCACGGGCAAGGCCAAGGTCGACGCCGCCGGATACTACGGGGACGTGTCCGGAAACGCAGGAGTCCAGGTGAAGTCCGAATTGCCCTATCTCGGCACGGTGCGGGCGCGGTTGGGCTACCTCGTCACCGACCGCTTCCTGGTGTTCGGGACCGGCGGTCTCGCTTACGGCGACGTCAAGACCTCGGCGAGCGTCGGCGCCAACGTCCCCTACTTCGATTTTTCCGGCGCCTATGGCGTTTCGAAGACCACGACCCAGGTCGGCTGGACGTTGGGTGCCGGCGTCGAGTACAAGATCAACGACAACTGGTCCTTCAAGACGGAGTACCTGTACGTCGATCTCGGCTCCGCGAATCTTCTCAATGGCAGCGCAAGGATCGAAGACGACGGCGTCCTCAGCTACGGCTTGAAGGAAAAGGCGACCGACAATATTGTCCGCGCCGGACTCAACTACAAGATTTATTGAGAGCGGTCCAAGCCCGCCGCCGCTCGACGTCGACCCGACGACGGCGTCCGGCTTGAAAGACGATCAGAGCCCGGCCGAGAGGCCGGGCTCGTCGATTCCGCCGGCCCGCATGGCGACGGCGAACCGAAGCCGGCGCGCCTCACCGCTCCGGCGGCGCGGTGGCGCCGAGGCCGAGCGAGCGCTGCACCATCACCGAATCCGTCCAGTGGCCGAACTTGAAGCCGACCGACGCCAGGCGGCCGACCTCGCGGAAGCCGAACGAGGCGTGCAGCTTCAGCGACGCTTCGTTCGCCCCGTCGATGTAGCCGATCATCTGGCGATAGCCGCCGGCGGCGCAGGCGTCGATCAGCGCGGCGAACAGCTTGCGGCCGATGCCGCGGCCGAGATGCTCGTGATGGACGTAGATCGAATGCTTGACCGCGTAGCGGTAGGCGGGCCGCTTGCGGAACGGCACGGCGTAGGCGTAGCCGACCACGACGCCCGCCTGCTCGGCGACGAGATGGGGCAGAGGCCCGCGGTGCATGTTCCTGCGCCGCCGCTTGAGGTCGTCGGCGTCCGGCGTCTCCGCTTCGCCGATATAGGCGGGATCGACGCCCTTGCGGATGTGGTGGAGATAGATCGCCAGCATCGCCGGGACGTCGGCGTCGCGCGACGGGCGGACGACGACCGGCGCGGCGGCGGCGTCAACGGCGGCGGCGTTTTCCAAGTCCTGCATCGTCATCGCGGCGTTCGCCTCGAAATCATGCGCTTTGCGGAGTCGGGCGCGCCGGTCGCTCGCCTGCGTCCCTTATCATTCGCGCACGACATAAGTGAAGAAGCGAATTTTTCCACTCTCGTCGACTTCGCGGTAGAGCCCCTGGATCTCGGCTTCGAAGCCGGGGAATTGGTTCGCCGCGCGCTCGAAGGTCTTCAGATAGTCGACCATCGGCCGGGCGCGCGCGGTCAAGCGCTCGCCGGGCACCACCGTGGCGATGCCGGGCGGATAGACGACGAACAGCGTCGTGGCGATCCGCCCTTCGATCTCATCCAGCGGCAGATAGTCGACGTCGTTGCGCACCAGGCGGCGCGACGCCTCGCGCGGCTTCATCGCCATCTCCGGCAGGTGTTCGGCCTCGAACTGCGCCTTCTGCAGCGCGCTCACCCCCGCCTCGCGGAAGAAGGCGTGCATCTCGGCGCAGAGGTCGCGTAAGCGGCGACCGCGGTAGCGCGCCGGGCGACGGGCGACGAATTCCGGCATCGCTTCCTCCAGGGCCACGTTGTCGTCGTACAGCCGCTTGAAGGCGACGAGGGCCGACACCAGCGTGCCCGCCTTGCTCGACTCGACGCCGGGGGTGAGCAGGAACAGGAGCGAGTTGAGGTCGTTCTTCTCCGCCACGACGCGGTTCTCGCGCAGATATTGCGCGACCACCGGCGCCGGGACGCCGTGGGCCTCGTAGGCGCCGGTTCTGCGGTCGAAGCCGGGCGTCAGCAGCGTCAGCTTGGCCGGGTCGGTGATGGCGAAGCCGGGCTCGAGCTTGGTGAAGCCGTGCCAGGCTTCGCCCGGCGCGAGCGCCCAGTAGCGCGGGTCGCGCGCGAGCAGGTCGGTCGAGACGCTTTCCCACGGCACCACGTGCGAGCCCCCGTCGCTGGCGACGTCGGGGATGGCGACGCGGTCGGGCACGAACGGGTCGAAGAACCAGCGCCGCGCCGGATCGCGCTCCTTCTCATCGAACTCGCGCTTCACCGCGCGCAGCTTCTTGCGCAGCTCGATGCCGAGCCGGATCGTGTCGTCCCACAGCACTTCGCCGGAGCGGCCCTTCATCATCTGCGCGCCGACGTCGAGCGAGGCGAACAGCGGATAGAACGGCGAGGTCGAGGCGTGCTGCATGAAGCCTTCGTTGAAGCGGCGATGCTCGACGCGGCGCTGCTGGCCCTTGATGTGGCGGTCGCGCACGTGGATCTGCGACGCCTGCGAGAAGCTCGCGAGCTGCTTGTGCGCCGACTGCGTCGCCACGATCCCCGGCGAGGCTTCGCCGAGGCCCTTCAGCCCCATCGCGAATCGTCGCTCGTAGAGCGGATGAAACTTCATGAAGCCGGCCCAGGCCTCGTCGAACAGGATGTAGTCGCACAAATGGCCGATGCGCTCGACGATGCGCTCGGCGTCGTAGATCGTGCCGTCGTAGGTGCATTGCTCGATCACCGCGACGCGGAACGGCCGCTCGCGCTTCCACGCTTCGGGGTCCTTGACCAGCGGGTTGGCGCGGATCGCCTCTCGGATCGCCGTCTCGTCCAAGGCGTCGGCGCGGATCGGGCCGATCAGGCCGTGGGCGTTGCGTTCGGTCGGCAGGAAGATCGGCACGCCGCCGCCGATCAGCAGCGCGCCGTGGTGGGCGGCCTTGTGGTTGTTGCGGTCGAACAGCACCAGGTCGTCTTCGGCGACCAGGTTGCCGAGCACGATCTTGTTGGAGGTCGAGGTGCCGTTGAGGACGAAATAGGTCTTCTCGGCGCCGAAGATCGCCGCCGCCTCCTTCTGCGCCTTCAACGCCGGCCCCTCGTGGGTGAGCAGGTCGCCGAGCTCGAGGATCGAATTGTCGAGGTCGTCGCGGAACACCGCTTCGCCGAGATGCTCGACGAAGATGCGGCCGATCGGGCTGCGCGAGTAGAAGATGCCGCCGTTGTGGCCGGGGCAGGTCCATAGCTGGTTGCCTTCCTCGGCGTAGTCGACCAGCGCGCCGAAGAACGGCGTCTTCAGCGTCTCGGCGTATTGCTTGAGCCGCGAGACGAGATTCTTGGCGATGAACTCCGGCGTCTCCTCGGCGAGGAACACATAGCCGTCGATGAAGTCGAGCACCTCGACCGGAATGTCCTCGAAGCGCTTGCGGCGCACGAGGATCATGATCGGCATTTCGAGGCCGCGCTTGCGCATCAGGTTGATCAGCGAGGCGGCTTTGCCTTCGAGGCCCTTCTTGCCCCAGTCGACCACCATGCAGCCGATCGCCGCGTCGGTCTGGACGGCGATCTCGGCGTCTTCGAGACGCCGCGCCTTGATCACCTGGAAGCCCATGCGCTCAATGGCGGCGATGATCTGGTTGACGCGCAGGCCCTCCAGATCGTCGGCGTCGAACATCGGCGCGGAGAACAGGAACGTGAAGCGTTGGAAGAAGTTCATCGGAGATGCGCCTCGGCGGCTGGACGTCTGTCGCCGGCGGATCGCGCGCGCGCGTCGCCGGGGGTCGGCTTAAGACATCGCCGCCATGACCGGGTCATGACGGGCGGGCGGCGCGGCTTGGGCGAAAGCGCCGCCGCGTCGTTGGCGGGCGCCGCCTCGCCGAAGCGGCGACTTCGTCAGGTAAACAATTCCGTCGACGCCGTCCATACGCGCCGCGCCCCGGATTCGCGCGCGTCGCCAGCGGGGCCGGGCGAGAACGACTTGCGCGTCGGGGCCGAAGTGGTTAGACCAATTCTAACCGGGAAGCAAAAGCGAATTGGCGCCACGGTGAACGAGCAACAACGCGAGCCGCGTCCGCTGCGGACCGACGTGAAAGCGATGCGGGAAAAGCTGGTCGCCGCGGGCGTGCGCCCGACGCGGCAACGGCTGGAGCTCGGCCTGTTGATCTTCGCCCCCGGCGACCGCCACTTCACCGCCGAGACGATCTACAACGAGGCGCGGGCGATGCGCTACCCGCCGTCGCTCGGCACCATCTACAACACCCTCAACGAGTTTGCGCGCTGCGGGCTGCTGCGCGAGATCGCGATCTATGACGCGAAGCTGTGGTACGACACCAAGATCGGGCCGCACTACCACTTCTACTGGGAAGACAGCGAGGAGCTGTGGGACATCCCGGAGGAGCTGCTGCCTCGGTTCGACATCCCGGCGCCCGAAGGCGCGCGCGTCGAGGCGATCGACGTGATCGTGCGGTTGAAGTCGGAGTGAGGGCAGGCGCGCGGCGCTTCCGCTTCGCCGACACGCTCGGCGTCATGGATCCTTTCGCGACGCTCGACGTGTTCCGCAAGTTGCGGGCGCAGGTGTCGTGCGAGCTGGAAATCCACGCCCATGACGATCTCGGGCTGGCGACAGCCAATTCGCTCGCAGCGGTCATGGGCGGCGCGACCCATGTCAACACCACGGTCGACGGCCTCGGCGGACGCGCCGGCAATGCGCCGCTGGAGGAATTGGCGATGGCGCTGCATCGCCTCTATCGCCGTTCGACCGGCTTAGAGCCGCGGCGGCTGGCGGAAATCTCGCGCTTGGTCGCGCGCGCGTCCGGATGGCCGGCGTCGACCGGCAAGAGCATCGTCGGCGACGGCGTGTTCACCCACGAGTCGGGCATTCACGCGCACGGGCTGCTGCGCGACCGCCACAACTATCAGAGCCTCGATCCGGCTGAGCTGGGGCGCGAGCGCCGGCGGGCGCTCGGCAAGCACTCGGGCTTAGCCGCCGTCCTTCATGTCTGCGACCGGCTCGGCCTGTCGCTGGCGAGGAAGCAGGCCGAGGCGATCCTGAGGCGCGTTCGCCGTTTTGTCGACGTCACCAAGCGCGCGCCAAGCGACGCCGATCTCTTCCGCTTCTATCGAGACGCCGCGGGCGCGCTACGCGCGTCGAGCGAGGTCCCTCGTTGATGAGCCAGCTTTGGCGGGATCTCGCCGACCTTTCGAGCGCCGAAGACTTCTTCGCCTATTTCGATCTGACCTTCGACCCCAAAGTGATGGCGGTGAGCCGACTGCCCATCCTGAAGCGTTTCCACGACAACCTGTCGCGCGTCGACGGCCTGGAATCGCTCGACGACCCGGCGCGCGCGACGTCTATCGCACGCAACTGGCCAACGCCTATTGGGAATTCGCCGTGGGCGCCGCGCGGGCCGCGCCCGCGTTTCCAGGTCTTAGGCGAATGGGCCGCGGACTCGTCGCCCTGTCGAATGTGCGTCGCTAGCAGAAAGCAACGCCTGAGAGTAGGACCAGCGAAAGTGCGGCAACCATGAGCGCCAACATGAAGATGATCACCGTCGACGGCAACGAGGCCTGCGCCTCGGTCGCCTACCGGATGAACGAAATGGCGGTCATCTACCCAATCACGCCGTCGTCGACGATGGGCGAACTGGCGGACCAGTGGATGTCGGAAGGCCGGCTCAACCTTTGGGGTCGCGGTCTCGACGTCGTCGAGATGCAGTCGGAAGGCGGCGCGGCAGGGGCCGTGCACGGCGCATTGCAGGCCGGCGCCCTCGCGACGACTTTCACGGCCTCGCAGGGCCTGCTGCTGATGATTCCGAACATGTACAAGATCGCCGGCGAACTGACGCCATTCGTGATGCATGTCACCGCGCGGACCATCGCCACGCATGCGCTGTCGATCTTCGGCGATCATTCCGACGTGATGGCGGTGCGTCAGACCGGCTTCGCCATGCTGGCGTCGGACTCGGTTCAACAAGCGCAGGACATGGCGGCGATCGCCCAGGCGGCGTCCTTGCGCGCGCGCGTGCCGTTCGTGCATTTCTTCGACGGTTTCCGCACTTCGCACGAAGTGGCGAAGATCGCGCCGCTCTCCGACGACGACCTGCGCGGCATGATCGATGAAGGCGAAATCGCCGCGATGCGTCGTCGCGCGCTCAGTCCCGATCATCCTGTCTTGCGCGGGACCGCGCAGAACCCCGACGCCTACTTTCAGGGGGTCGAGGCCCGCAATCCCTATTACGACGCCTTGCCGGCGATCGTTCAGGGCGAGATGAACCGCTTCGCCGCGATCGCCGGTCGACAGTACAGGCTGTTCGACTACGTCGGCGATCCCGACGCCGAAGAGGTGATCGTCGTCATCGGATCTGGGGCCGAGACGGCGGAAATCGCTTCCGAGCGGCTCAATCGCGATGGCCGCAAGACCGGCGTGCTCAAGGTGCGACTGTTCCGCCCGTTCGCCGTCGACGCCTTCCTCGAAGCGTTGCCGCGGTCCGCACGCAGAATTGCGGCGCTGGACCGCTGCCGCGAACCGGGCGCGGTCGGCGAACCGCTCTATCAAGACGTGGTCGCCGCCCTCGCCGAAGAGCGCGCGCGCGGCGGCTCGCGCCGCGCAATCGAGCCGTTGACCATCGGCGGACGCTATGGATTGGCTTCGAAAGAATTCACGCCGGCCATGGTCAAGGCGATCTACGACGAACTGCGGACGGTGAAGCCGAAGCGACGCTTCACAGTCGGCGTCACCGACGATGTCGGCGGTTTGTCGCTCGCTCTCGACGAGGATTTCGCTTTGGACGCGAAGGACGAGTTCCGCGCCGTCTTCGTCGGTCTCGGCGCGGACGGCACGGTCGGAGCGAACAAGAATTCGGTCAAGATCGTCGCCGACCACACGCCGCTCTACGCGCAGGGCTACTTCGTCTACGATTCCAAGAAGTCCGGCGCCGTCACGGTTTCGCATCTGCGCTTCAGCCCGCGGCCGATCAAGTCTCCGTTTCTGCTGCAGGAAGCCGACTTCGTCGCGTGCCATCACTTCGTGTTCCTCGACCGCTACGATGTCCTGCAATACGCCGCGCGCGGCGCCACGCTCTTGCTCAACGCGCCGTACCCGCCGGAGGAAGCATGGGAAAAGCTGCCGCGCGCCACGCAGCGGGCGATCATCGACAAGGACGTCAAGCTGTTTGTCATCAACGCGTCGAAGGTCGCGCAGCAGGCGGGATTGAGCGGGCGCATCAACACCATCATGCAAACCTGCTTCTTCGCCTTGTCGCAGGTGTTGCCCCAGGACGTGGCGATTGCGGCGATCCGCGCTTCGATCGAGAAGACCTATGGCCGCAAGAGCCGCAAGGTGGTCGAGAAGAATTTC
>CAZKHF010000091.1:0-10094 GCA_964552445.1 uncultured Bradyrhizobium sp.
GCAGGAAAGGCCGCGCCGCCGCCTCCCCCCGGCCGCGGTCGCCGCTGGTCAGCTTCGCGCCAGCCCGCCGCGCAACTTTGTTGCAACCTTTGGTCGCCGCAGTGTTTTTTCTGCAGGAGCTGACGATGACGAGAGACGTCGCGCAAGGGCCGCGCAAGCGCGCGGAAGCCGAGGACGCCGGCGCATTGCTGCAAAGCTGGCGCGGTCTGGGCGTCCGTGCCTCCGACGCCGCCCATCGGCCGCGGCTCGCAAGATCGCCCGCCACCGACCCGCCCGCGGTGGTCGCCCACCTGAGCGCGGCCGAGATCGGCAAACGAATCGCCGTCTGGCGCAAGGCGAGCCCCTCGCTCGACGCGCTGTTCCTGCAAGGGGCGCCGCCGGCCGACGCCTTGCGCCGCTTCGGCCTCACCCACTGGACGGCGGGCGACGCGCGCGCCGCCAGCCAGGCGTTCGCGACGGCCGCCGCGCTCGCCCCCGACAACGCGGCGCTGTGGCTCGACCTCGCTTACACCTTGCACGCCTCCGGCGACCCCGCCCAGGCCCGCGCCGCTTTCGAATGGGCGCTCGCCCTCGACCCGACGCCGGCGCGCGGCTGGGTCGGCCTCGCGCTCGCCGCCAATCAGCTTGCCGACAAGCGCGGCGCCGAGCTGGCTTTCCGCGCCGCCCTGAGCTGCGATCCGAAGCTCGCCGACGCCGCCTTCGGTCTCGGCCTTTTGTGCTTCGAGCAGCGCCGCTACGCCGAGGCGGCGAAGTACTGGCGCATGGTGGTCGCGCTCGGCTGCCCCAACCCGGTCGTCTACGCGGGTCTTGGCCAAGCGTTGTTCTACATCGGCGACTTCGCTGGCGCGGCGCAGGCGTTGGGCGACAACGTCGCCGCGGGCGGCGCCGACGACAGGCTGGTGCGGCGCTTCGCTCTCGCGCGTTTCCTCGCGACCGCGATCGCCGGCGACGTCGAAGCGGCCTTCGCCGCCTATCGCGACGCCGCCGGCGCGCGCGCCGAAGACGTCGGGACGGTCATGCGCGCGGCCCTGGAGCTGCTCGCCGCCTACGGCCATCGCGAGGTCGCCTTGCGGCTCGGCCGCGCGCGCGCCGCGACGGTTCGCGACGACCCGATCCTGCGCTACCTGTTCGAGGTGGCCTCGGGAGAGAAGTTCGATCGCGCGCCGCGCGACTACGTCGTCGACCATTTCGACCGCTTCGCCGAGGCCTTCGACAGGCAGCTCGTCGACGTCTTGGGCTACGACGCGCCGGCGAAGCTCTCCCGGCTGGTCGAATTGGCTGGCAAGGCCTTGCCGCGCGCCGTCGATCTCGGCTGCGGCACCGGTCTCGCCGGGCCGCTTCTGAAGCCCGGTCGCGCGCGGCTCGTCGGCGTCGATCTCGCCCCGCGCATGCTCGCCAAAGCGGCCGAGCGCGGCGTCTATGACGCGCTGGTCGAAGCCGAGATCGCCAACTTTCTCGAGACCACCAGCGAACGCTTCGAGCTCGTCTTCGCCACCGACGTCCTCATCTACCTCGGCGACCTCGCCGGCTTCCTCGCCGGCGCGGCGCGCGTGACGCCGCCCGGCGGGTTGCTCGCCGTCAGCGTCGAGACGACCTGGGAAGCGCCTTATCGGCTGCTGCCCTCCGGCCGTTTCGCCCACGACGTCTCGGCGCTGCGGTCGCAGGCCGCGCCGTGGTTCGCGCTGAGGAACGCCGAGCCGACGACGTTGCGCTTCGAAGCGGGCGCGCGCGTTCACGGCTCGCTCGTCGTCCTCGAACGGCGCGCCGCCTGATCGCCGCGGCTCGGAGGCGATTCATCCGCCTGGGGCCCGCGCCGCCCATTCCGGCCGCGTGATCGCCATGATGGCCAAGTCGACGCGGCTCCCGTCGTCGGCCCGATAGGCCTCGCGCGCGACGCCGTCGTGGGTGAAGCCGAGCTTCTCGTAAGCCCTCTGGGCGCGCGCGTTGTGGACGAAGCAGTCGAGCCAGAAGCGGTGGGCTTCGGTGTGGGCGAAAGCCCAGGCGACGACCAGGGCGAGAAACGCGCCGCCGACGCCTTCGCCGGGCCGAGAAACGGCGATCCGCTTGAGATAGAGGTTGCCGTGCGGGTCGCCGAGGTCGCGCAGGATGGCGAAAGCCGCGATTCGCCCTTCGCCCGCCTCGCCGACGAGATAGGCGTAGTTCGGCGACGCCATCATCGCGCGGTGCTCGGCCGCGGCGGAACGGCCGACATAAAGCTCGAAGCCTGCGGTGCGCTCGATCGCCATGATCGCGTTGAGATCGGCCTCGATGGCGGCGCGAAGCGTAAGATGCGGGGCCATCGGCGGGCCGTCGCTCCGAAATCCCTTGGCGCGGAAAACGCCGTTGCGCGCGCCGCCGCGATTGTTTATATCCCGCCGCACTCGCGGTCGGGAAGCCTCTCGACGCGATCAGGCGGCGTTGGGCGCTTAGCTCAGCGGCAGAAGGCTACCTTAGCATGGTAGGTCCAGCGTGGAGTAGTATCAAGGGGTTGCGTGTAGCGAAAGGTTCAGTGGGCGGCTAGCTCAGCGGTAGAGCACCTCGGTGACATCGAGGGGGCCACAGGTTCAATCCCTGTGCCGCCCACCATCCCCCCGACAGAGCGGCGTTAGAGGCGTCACGCCGCAAACGCCACAAGCGAGACGGCAGGTCGGTTAGGACTTGCCTTTGACTGTCGGGCTGCGGACATAGAGCCACCTTATAGGCGCGCGGCGAACGCTGAGTCTCCCCATAAACTTGAATGATGAGCAGCGGAAAGGTCTTCAACGCCTAAAGTCGATTGGCGCCGGCGAAACAGTCTTCTGCTCGATTCTGGAAAGATTTCCGATAACCTTCTCGTTCCGGCGGCTTCGTGGCTGGCCGAACTAGCGTTCGCGGGTTTCGCAAGCTATGGAAAAAGGTAGTGCTCTTGGGTTCCAATGAACCGAAAAACGTCCGGGAAATCCGTGCGGACGCGGAACGCACGACTTGAGCGCGTTGAGAGGTTATGAAAATACGCAACTGAAATCAGCCTGTCGCGGGGCGCTGTGTAACGCGGTTCACGTTACGGTGTAATTTGACATGGTAGGGGCCAGAGGTTCGCTCCTTGTAGCGCCCGCCACCTCCATCGGGGCGCCAGTCGCCATCTTTCACGGAAAGGCGCAAATTCGCGGCCGCGAGCGGACGCGCCCGCGATCGAGGCTTGGCGCTCGTGCGCCTCAACCGCGGTTTCCGGCGGTCAGGCGCGCCGACGTTGAATCCGGCCTGCCCAACGGGAGCGGGCCGCCGCCGGTTTGTCCCAGGCGACTGACTGACGACAATGCGCCTACTTTAATTGTTCATTGGACGATGGTAGGCGTCGAACGACAGGCGAGCGGCATAAGTTCGCATCGCCTCTCCATCCCGTAGCGAGGCCGCAATGGCAAAGATCGTTGTCGTCTATCATTCAACCTATGGCCACACGAAGGTCGTCGCCGAGCACGTCGCCAAGGGCGCGAAAGCCCAGTTGATCGCGATTAGCCCGGAAGGCGATATAACCGACGCCGACTGGGCGAGCCTCGACGCCGCCGACGCCATCATTCTTGGCAGCCCGACCTATATGGGCAATGTCAGCTGGCAGTTTAAGAAGTTCGCCGACGCCAGCTCCAAGGTGTGGTTTCAGCGTCGATGGCTCGACAAAGTGTTTGGAGGTTTCACCAACTCGGCGAGCCCGAGCGGCGACAAGCAAGTGAGCCTCATCGCGCTCCAGACTCTCGCCTCGCAGCACGGCGGCGTCTGGGTGAGCCTCGGCGCTCTTCCTTCCAACAACAAGGCCTCGACCGGCGACGACGTCAACAATCTGGGCGGTTCGGTCGGCCTTCTGGCGCGATCGCCCGCTGACGCGTCGGTTTCAGAAATCCACAAAGGCGATCTCGACACCGCCGTCCTGTACGGCCAGCGCGTCGCCGCGATTGCGGCCAAGCTGAAAAGCTGAGGCTTCCGCCGGGCGCGGAGAAATGAACCCGGCGCCCCAGGCCCGCCGCGCCGACGCGCGGCGGGCGACGGGCGGCGCTTCTTGTCGCTTGATGACACCTCGCGGCCCACCCCGGGAGAACCGGCGCATCGGCAAGACAGGTCCGCCGACCCATTGAGCCGGTCCCCGACCCAGGATCGCGCCGACCGACGTCGCGGGCCGGATCGCAGTCGGACTGGCCAACATTGATCCGGACCATCCGACAGGAGCAGGTCGTTCGTCGGACGCGGTTTCGCCGGCGTCGGCGCGGGAAGCGTCGCACGCCCTTTCCGCGCGCCTTGACAGCCGCCGGGCTTTTGCTAGGCCATGCCGGCTCATTAACCAGCGGACAAACGGCATTGACGGTTCGGGTCTTTCCCGGCGGCGGGATCGGGAGGGGAAAGGCGACGCGGCTCATCGCCGCCGCGGCGCTGGCGGTTGCGGCGGCGGCGTCGTTCGGCGCGACGCCGGCCGCCGCCGCGGTCGCCGACAAGCACGGCGCCTGGGAGACGCGCTGCGAGACGCCGCCCGGCGCCGCGGCCCAGCAATGCGCGATCGTCCAGAGCGTCGTCGACGAAGATCGGCCGAACATCGCGCTCGTCATCATCGCGCTGAAGACGGCCGATCGGAAGAGCCGACTGTTGCGCGTCGTCGCGCCGCTCGGCGTGCTCATCCCCACCGGCCTCGGCCTGAAGCTCGACCAGACCGATTTCGGCCGCATGAGCTTCGTGCGTTGCCTGCCCAACGGTTGCGTCGCCGAGGTCATGATCGACGACAAGCTGCTCGAAAAACTGGAGAACGCGCAGACCGCGACCTTTGTCCTGTTCCAGACCCCGGAGGAGGGGATCGGCGTGCCCGCCTCGCTCGCCGGTTTCAAGGAAGGCTTCGAGCAATTGCCGTGATCCTCCACACTGCGGCCGGAAAGTTTGGTATAAGCCGCGCGTCCGCCAGCCGGAGCCATCGACGATGAATGCGAGCGTCCTTTCCGCCAGCCTGCGGCTGGCCCTGATCGTCAGCTTGGCCGGCCTCTGCGGCGCCTGCGGCATGATGGACGCCTTCACGCCGTCGGAAGCCAAGCCCCGGGGGGTGGCCCCCCTTCAACAAAACCGGGACGCTCCCGAATCGGAGAAGATCGTCCGGCTGCCGTTGAGCGCCGCGGACCTCCACTGCCCGATTGTCGACGTCCCCGACGAAGGCTCGACGCTGCGGGTGGGCGGCCCCGAAAACGCCTCGGTGCGCTACCAGTTCGACATCAAGCAGACCGCTCGCGAATGCCAGCCGCTGGGCGACAAGTTCAGCCTCAAGGTCGGCGTTTCCGGCGAGCTGTTGATCGGCCCCGCCGGCTCGCCTGGCGCCTACAGCGCCCCGGTGCGCCTCACCGTGACCAGCCAAGCTGACAAGAAGACTGTCTATTCAAAGGTCTACAAGATCGACGTGAACACCGGGAGCGCCGCCCAGGCACCGTTCCAGCTCGTCTCCGAGACGATCGAGCTGCCGATGACCCGCACCGAGCTCGACGACGACTACGCGATCTCGATCGCCTTCGACACCGGCAAGGCCGCGCCGTCCGCGCCCTCCCATAAGCATAAGTCGGCCAAGAGCGCCGACGCGCATTGACAAAGCCTCCGGCATCGGGCTTGCTCCCGTCAGTCAGATCAAGACACCCAGCGGAAGAGTCCGGACAAGCTTCGCGCTTTCCGGCGCCGAAGGCGCAACCGCCCCGGAAACGCTCAGGCCGAAGGACCGTTGGGTGATGACGCTCTGGAAAGTGGCCGACGCGATGGCGTCCGCCCACCGAAGGGGGTAACCGCGGTTCGCCAGCGGGAATCTCTCAGGTCACGAGACAGAGGGGGCGCCGTCGGGATCGCGCGGGTTTGGCGCGAGGTTGACGGCCGCGCTCTTAAACTCGTGACCGGTGGACCATGTCGGAAACCGCCATCCTGCGCACGCCCCTTCACCGCCTGCATGTCGAGCTCGGCGCCCGCATGGGCCCGTTCGCCGGCTACGACATGCCGATCCAATATCAGACCGGCATCCTCGCCGAGCACCTGCACGCTCGCGTCGACGCCGGCCTGTTCGACGTCTCCCACATGGGACAGGCCGATCTCGTCGGCCCCGATCACGCGACGGCGGCGCGGGCGCTTGAGCGCCTGTGCCCCGCTGACATCCTCGCCCTCGCCCCAGGCCGGCAGCGCTACGCGCAGCTGCTTAACCCCGAGGGCGGCGTGGTCGACGACTTCATGGTCACCCGTCCGCCGGGCGCCGACGGGCGCCTGCGCCTGGTGGTCAACGCCGCGCGCAAGACGATCGATTTCGCGCTCATCGAATCGTCGCTGCCGAGCGAGATCCGCCTCGTCCGATTCGACGAAGCCGCGCTGATCGCCCTGCAAGGCCCTTTTGCGGCGCGCGTTCTCAAGCGGTTCGCGCCGGACGCCGAGGTCGAAGCGATGGCGTTCATGAGCGCGAAGCCGATCCGCCTCGCCGGAGTCGACACGCTGACCTCGCGGTCGGGCTACACCGGCGAGGACGGCTTCGAGATTTCGCTGCCGGCGCGCGAGGCGGAGGCGTTGGCGCGCCGGCTGCTCGACGAGAGCGAGGTCGCGCCGATCGGCCTCGGCGCGCGCGACACGCTGCGCCTGGAGGCGGGCTTGTGCCTCTACGGCCACGAGCTCGACGAGACGATCGATCCGATCGAGGCGGGGCTCGCCTGGTCGATCCAGAAGCGGCGCCGGAGCGAAGGCGGATTTCCCGGCGCGCCGCGCATCCTCGCCGCGCTCGCCGACGGCCCCGCTCGCCGGCGCGTGGGGCTGAGGCCCGAGGGGCGGGCGCTCGCGCGCGATGGGGCCGAGATCGTCGACGCCGCGGGAGCGACGGTCGGCCGCGTCACCTCCGGCGGCTTCGGCCCGAGCGTCGGCGCGCCGATCGCCATGGGTTACGTCAAGAGCGCTTTCGCCGCGCCGGGAACGCCGCTCTTTCTCATGTCGCGCGGCAAGCCGCTCGCCGCGCGCGTCGTCCCCCTGCCCTTCCATCCGCACGCCTACCGCCGCGGCTGAGCGACGCCGCCGAACAAGGAAAGAGCCGATGTCGGAAATCCGCTACACCAAGGACCACGAATATCTGCGCGTCGACGGCGACGTCGGCGCGGTGGGCGTCAGCGACCACGCCCAGCGGCAATTGGGCGACGTCGTGTTCGTCGAGCTGCCGACGCTCGGCGCCAAGTTCGCCAAAGGCGCAGGCGCGGCGGTGGTCGAGAGCGTGAAGGCGGCGAGCGACGTCTTCGCTCCCGTCAGCGGCGAGGTCGTCGCCGTCAACGCCGAGGTCGACCGGCAGCCCGGCCTGATCAACGAGGACGCGCTCGGCCGTGGCTGGATCTTCAAGCTGAAGCTCGCCGACTTGAGCGAGCTCGACGCCCTGCTCAGCCAGGCCGATTACGACGCCTTCCTTGAAACCCTCGCGTGATCCGCCATGCGCTATCTGCCGCTCGACGATTCCGACCGCGCGCTGATGCTCAACCGCGTCGGCGTCGCCGACATCGACGCGCTGTTTGCCGATATTCCCGCCGACAAGCGGCTGACGAGCCCGCTCGACCTGCCGAAGGGCGCGGGCGAGATCGAGGTTGAGCGCGCGCTGACGCGCCTGGCGGGAAAGAACGTCGCCGCGGGATCGGTCCCCTTCTTCCTCGGCGCCGGCGCCTATCGCCACCACGTTCCCGCGACGGTCGACCACCTGATCCAACGCTCCGAGTTCCTCACCAGCTACACGCCCTATCAGCCGGAGATCTCGCAGGGCACCTTGCAGGCGCTGTTCGAGTTCCAGACCCAGGTCGCGCTGCTGACCGGCATGGAGGTCGCCAACGCCTCGATGTACGACGGCTCGACCGCCTGCGCCGAAGCGATGCTGATGGCCCATCGCGTCACCCGCCGGCGCAAGGCGGTGCTGTCGGGCGGCCTGCACCCGCAATACGCCGACGTCGCCTCGACGCTCGCGCGGCTCGCCGACGACGAGGTCGTCCGCCTGCCGCTCGACGTCGGCGCCGGCGAGGACCTCGCCGCGGCGATCGACGAAGCGACGAGCTGCGTCATCGTTCAGACGCCTGACTTTTTCGGCAATCTGCGCGATCTCAGCCCGGTCGCCGCCGCCGCCCACGCCAAGGGCGCGCTGCTGATCGCCGTGTTCACCGAGGCGGTTGCTTTCGGCGCGATCCGCCCGCCCGGCGCGATGGGCGCCGACATCGTCGTCGGCGAGGGCCAATCGCTCGGCGGCGCGCTCAATTTCGGCGGCCCCTATCTCGGCCTGTTCGCCGCGCGAACGCCGCATGTGCGACAGATGCCGGGGCGGCTGGCGGGCGAGACGGTCGACGCCGACGGCCGGCGCAGCTTCGTGCTGACGCTGTCGACGCGCGAGCAGCACATCCGCCGCGAGAAGGCGACGAGCAACATCTGCACCAACTCGGGGCTCTGCGCCCTCGCCTTCTCGATCCATCTCGCGCTGCTCGGCGAGGCGGGCCTCAAACGCCTCGCCGCCGTCAATCACGCCAATGCGGTCGAACTCGCCGAGCGGCTCGACGCGATAGAAGGGGTGAGCGTGCTCAACGACGCCTTCTTCAACGAATTCGCCATCCGCGCGCCGCGCGAGGCGAGCGGCCTAGTCGAGGAGCTCGCGCGCCGCGGGATCATCGCCGGGCTGCCGGTTTCGCGGCTCGCGCCCGACGCGGGGCTCGACGACCTGATCGTGGTCGCCGCGACCGAGCTGACCACCGCCGCCGACCGCGCGGCCTACGCGACCGCCTTGGCCGAGAGCCTCACGCGTGGAGGAAAGCGATGAACACGCAAGGCCGCCCCACCCGACCGACGCGCGAAAGCGCGGCGCGCCGCGGCTCGTTCACCGGCAATCGCGCCCTCGAGATGGAGGAGGCGCTGATCTTCGAGACTGGCCGGCTCGACGCCAGCGGCGTCGACATCGAAGCGCCCGCCCCCGTCAAGTCGCGGCTCGGCCCGCACGCGCGCGAAGGCGAGATCGGCCTGCCCGGCCTCACCGAGCCGGAGGCGGTGCGCCATTACGTGCGCCTATCGCGCAAGAACTATTCGATCGACGCCGGCCTCTACCCGCTCGGCTCGTGCACGATGAAGCACAACCCGCGCCTCAACGAGAAGCTGGCGCGCCTGCCCGGCTTCGCCGACCTCCACCCGCTGCAGCCGCTCTCGACCGTCCAAGGCGCGCTCGCGCTGATCGACGCGCTGGCGCGCGCGCTGCTGACCATCACTGGCATGCGCGCGGCGGCGATGTCGCCGAAGGCCGGCGCGCACGGCGAGCTGTGCGGCATGATGACGATCAAGGCGGCGATCGCCGCGCGCGGCGAAGAACAGACGCGCAAGGTGGTGCTCGTGCCCGACGCCGCGCACGGCACCAATCCCGCCTCGGCGGCGCTGATCGGCTTCTCGGTGCGCGCGGTGCCCTCGGGCGCGGAAGGCGTGGTCGAGGCGGACGCCGCGCGCGCCGCGCTGGGGCCCGACGTCGCCGCCATCATGCTCACCAACCCCAACACCTGCGGCCTGTTCGAGCGTCACATCGTCGACATCGCCGAGGCGGCGCATGAAGCGGGCGCTTACTTCTATTGCGACGGCGCCAATCTCAACGCCGTGGTCGGCAAGACCCGCCCAGGCGATCTCGGCGTCGACGCGATGCACATCAACCTGCACAAGACCTTCTCGACGCCGCACGGCGGCGGCGGGCCGGGCGCGGGCCCGGTGGTGTTCTCCGACCGCCTCGCCGCCTTCGCTCCGGTCCCCCACGTCGTGCGCGACGGCGACGCCTTTCGCTTGGTCGAGCGCGCGGACGGCGACGAATTCGGCCGGATGGCCGCGTTTCACGGCCAGATGGGCATGTTCGTGCGCGCGCTGGCCTACATCCTGTCGCACGGCGCCGACGGCCTCAAGCAGGCATCGGAGGACGCGGTGCTCGCCGCCAATTACGTGCGCGCTTCCCTCAGCGACCTGATGTCGGCGCCGTTCGGCGACCGCCATTGCATGCACGAGGCGCTGTTCGACGACCATTGGCTGAAGGATTCCGGCGTGACGACGCTCGATTTCGCCAAGGCGATGATCGACGAGGGCTATCATCCGATGAC
>CAZKHF010000092.1:0-10078 GCA_964552445.1 uncultured Bradyrhizobium sp.
TTCATCAGGCCGGGCGAGCCGCCGGCGCTGAGCCGCGCGACGTGGGCGCACAGCTCGTCGACCACCTGCTTGGCGATCTCCTCGTTGAGGAACGGCGCGAGGATGCGCGCCACCGAGCCGGCGATCCGCTGCTCGATCTCGGCGAGCCCGGTTTCGATCGTCTCGGCGAGCTTTGCGTATTCGTTCACCTTGAATTCGAGCAGGTCTCGCTGCTCCTTGCGGCGCCGCTCGGTTTGCTCTTGCGCCCGCGCTTCGGCGGCCTCGGCGAGCGCGGCGGCCTCGCCTTCGCGCAAGCCGCGCTCGAAGGCTTCGGCGACGAGCGCGTCGAGATCGGGCGCCGGCGGCGTCTCGCGCGGGCGCGGCGGCAGCGCGCGCGGCAGCGCGCGCGAGCTGCCGCGCTCGTCACGCGAAGGCTCCCGCGGCCGTTCCCCGGCCGCGCGCGAGCGCGCGGCGAGCGCCGCCTCGAGCAGCACGCGGCTGAAGGGAACCGGGCCGCTCGGCTCCGGGTCGGGAAGGGCGCGCGAGACGCGGGGAGAAAAAGCGGCCGTCTCGCGGCGCGGCGGCTGCGATTCGGCCTGCGCCCGTCCGATGTGATCGAGGTATTGCGCGATCGGGACCGGTTTCATGTATTCGCTCCCTGGCCCTGCCGGATCCACTGCTTGAGGATCGCCGCGGCGACGTCTTCGTCAAAGTCGACCAGCTTCTGCAGATGGCGCTGCGGACTCTTGTCCTTGCGCGCGACCAACGATTCTAGGAACTCGTCGTGTTCGTCTTTCGCTTCGATAAGGAAGTTCTGGTCGGCGACGCTCGGCTCGCCCAGCGCGGGCAGCGCGGAGGGCAGCTCGGCGAGCGGCGGCGCCATATTCGTTTCGGCGGGCGCGGCGAGCAGCATCTTGGTGGCCGGGCGGATGCCGAACCACAACAGCATCGCCGCGACGCCGACGATCGCGAGGGCGCTGACGAACGAGCCCGATTGGCCGACCAGCCGCTCAAGTAGCGTCGGCCCTTCGACCGGCGCAAGGTCTCGCCCGCCGTCGGCGAAATCGACCACCGAGATCTTGACGGTGTCGCCGCGGTCCTTGCGCAGGCCGCCGGCGGTGGCGGCGAGCTGCTCGATGTCCTTCACCTGCCGGTCGATGGCGTCGGGCGTCGCCTTGTCGCCGAGCGAGGCGGCGAGCGCCGCGCGGTTGACCAGCACCGCCACCGAAAGCCCCTCGACGACGAAGCCGGCGCTGACGGTCTTGATCGACTTCGAGGAGATTTCGTAGTTGGTCAGCTCTTCGCGCTTGTCGGTGGCGTCATTCGACTGTTTGGTCTCGGTCGGCGTCGTCTGCTGCTTGGGCAGGTTGGCCTGGACGCCGGCGGGCGGTTCGCCGGCCGCGTTCTGCGAGTTCTGGCGCTCGCGCACGACGCGCACCGAGCGCTCGGCGCGCGCATCGGGATTGTAGATCGTCTCGTCGGTCTGGATCTTGTCGGCGTTGAGACGGGCGGCGACGCTGACCTGGAAGTTCGACAGCTTGAGGTAAGGCGCGAGCGTGCTGGCGATCTTTTCGCGCACCTCCTGCGACACCTCGTTTTCCAGGGTCAGCAGGTTGTCGGGAGACTTGTCGAGCGAATCCGGCCCGCTGGCGAGCAGCCGGCCGTCAACGTTGAGCACCGTCACCTGGTCGCTCTTCATGTTAGGGATGGCGGCCGCCACCAGGTGGCGGATCGCCTGGCCGGCCGCGCGGTCGTCGGCGCCGTCGGTGCGGATGATCACCGCCGCGGAGGGCTCCTGCCGCTCGCGGCGGAACGAGCCTTCGTCGCTCATGACGATATGGACGCGCGCCGCCTTGACGCCGCGCATCATCTGGATGGTGCGCGCGAGCTCGCCCTCGATGGCGCGCACGCGCGTCACCTCCTGCATGAACGAGGTCAGGCCGAGCGAACCGAGCTTGTCATAGAGCTCGTTGCCGACGCTGCCGCTGTGCGGCAGCCCCTTCTCGGCCAGCGTCATGCGCGCGAGCGGGGCCTGGCCGACCGGCACCACCACGGTCGCGTCGTCGGCGCTGACGTCGAAGGCGATGCCCGCCTCCTTGAGGGTCGCGCCGATGCTGACGACGTCGTCGCGGTCGAGGCCGGTGTAGAGGGTCTCCATCGTCGGACGGGAGAGGTAATAGCCGCCAAGGCCGGTGGTCGCGAAGACGATGAGCCCGATCAGCCCCAGCGTGGCGAGCCGCCGCCCGCCCAACGCGAGCAGGTTGGTCCAGAGTCGCTCGGCTTGCGCCAATGCGTTGTTCATTTCACCCGCGTCCGCGCCCCGCCGAATCGCTTCACGGCCAACCGCGCCTCGCCGCCCGCGAAAGGCGGCCCGACGCGCGGCGTCACTGTCGACGCGGGAGCTTGCGCGGACATTGCGTGCGCGCGCGATTTTATCTTTCGCGTCTCGCCGGCGGACCGAAGGCCGCGGCGGCGGGAGACGGAAGACGCGCCATTTCGCCGCAAGGCGCCGCATGCTTTACCAATTTTTAACAGCTCTGAGGCAGTCTGCCAGCGATAGGTCGTTTCGGGCCGCGAATTTCGGCCGGCGGTTTCGACTTCACACGGCGATTAGGCCCAGCCGAATGGGCCTAAAGGCATAAGGCCGCCTCGCCGTCTCGGTGCAAATCCGAAATGTAACGTTAGCACTTCGTGATTTGGCGGAGAGGAGCAACCTTATGAGCTATATTCTGACCAACCCGTCGGCTCTCAGCGCGCTGCAGACGCTGCAGCAGACGCAGAGCCAGTTGAAGACGGTGGAGGGCGAAGTCTCGAGCGGCCTCTCCGTCAAGAGCGCCGCCGACAACGCGGCCTATTGGTCCATCGCGACCCAGTTGAATTCCGACAGCCAGGTCGTCGGTGCCGCGAACTCGGCCCTGACGCAGAGCCAGTCGGTGCTCGACACCGCCACCTCGGCCATCGATTCGGTCAAGAGCACGATCTACTCGATCCAGACGGCGCTGACCGAAGCGACCAACCCCGGCGCGGACATCAGCAACATTCAGACGACGCTGACCGCGCTCGGCACGCAGCTCGGAAATGAGGTGCAAGGCGCTTCCTTCAACGGCCTCAACGTGCTCGACGGCTCACAGTCCGCCGCCGCCACCCCGGCTGGACCCGGCACGCTCCAATTCGTCTCCGGTTTCAACGCCACAGCGACCGGCGGCTCGGTCACGACGATCGCGTTCTCCACGAGCGCGCTGATCGGTTACGACGGCACCACCACGCCCAACGGCACCGGCATCCTTGAGGGCGGCACCGGCTCCGCGGCGGGCGGCGCCGGCGCCACCAACCTGCTCACCCTCGGCACGACGGTGACCGACGCCACCACCGCCAACACCGCGCTCGCGGGCGTCGCGACCGTGCTGAACAACCTGACCAACTACGCGGCGACCATCGGCGCCGCGCAGGACCAGATGTCGGCCGCCTCGACCTTCAACTCTGAGTTGACCACCAACTACGCCAACGGCGTCGCCGGCTTGGTCGACGCCAACATGAACACCGCCTCCACGCAGCTGCAGGCTTTGCAGACGCAGGAGCAGCTCGGCATTCAGTCGTTGTCGATCGCCAACCAGAACTCCTCGCTCATCCTCAAGCTGTTCCAGTAAGCTGACCGCCGCTTCGCCCTTCGCCGACCCTCGCGGCCGGCGACGGCGTGGGCGGCGCTAACGAAGAGTGCGCCGGCGGCGCGCTCGCGCTTGGCTTCGCGTCGCGCTCCGACGATCGCCGCCCTTCTCCCGGGATCGGCGGAGCGGAAAGCGACGAGAGGCCAGGACGAGCGTCTCGCCGCCGGCGCAGGGTTAAGTCGGCTTAAGGAGACGCGTGATGACAAGCGGCGTTTCCGTCACGCGAAACGAGGCCCGAGGGCGGCGATCATGGCCGTCGGGCGTCGCGCGCCGCGCCGACCGTCAACGAACCGAATACGCCGGACGCGTCAGCGGCCAAGGACCAAGGCGATCACGGGTCTGCTCCCCTCGCGACGCTAGGCCGCAAGCGGACGGCGCGGAAGCGTCGGATCCCGCCGCCGAAAGGCCCGTCCTCCCCGGGCGGTCGGCGCGCGGGACCGACTGCAGGTCGGTCTCGCGATTGAATGCGACAAAAGCGCGCAGCGCGGCGAAAGCCGCGCGATAAGCGCGGATCAGCGCTTTTCGATGCAGTAGCCGAGATAGCGCTTCGAATCGATCGGATCGTAGCCGAGACGATGCTTGAGCTTCTTGCGCAGCTTGCTGATGTGGCTTTCGACGACGTTCTCGTCGACTTCCTCGTCGAACAGCCCGTAGACGGCATTGAAGATCTGCGTCTTGGTCACCCGCCGGCCGCGATTGCGCACGAGATACTCGAGGATGCGGCATTCGCGGCGCGGCAACGGCAGCGGCTCGCCCTTCACCTCGGGCTCCCGCCCGTCGAGATAGACGCGCAAATCGCCGATGGTGACGTAGCTGTCCTCGCCCAGCGTCCGCCGCTGGATGGCGCCGACGCGCGCGACGATCTCGCGCACGTGGACCGGCTTGCGCAGCACGTCGTCGACGCCGGCGGCGAACAGCTCGAGGGTCTCGTCGAGCGATTGGCGGTCGTTGAGGCAGAGGACCGGCGCGCGCGAGCGTTCGCGGATGAGCTTGGGAAACAGTTCGCGGTGATCGCAATCGCCGATCAGGAACGCTTCGACCGCGCGCATGTCGCCGTCGCTGACCCTGCCGATCCACTCTGGAAATTCCGCAGGATCGATCCCGGCGCTGGACACCCCTTCCCGATCAAATCCCGAGGTGTAACCCCCGGCGACGATGCTGCGCTGGTCGACGATGATGTACATGACGCGCCTCTGCAAAAGGTGTCCGCTGATATTATTTCTTAAAGTCTACGCAGGAGACACGACTCACATAGACGCGCGCGTCCACACGCCTCGCAATGAGACGGCGAAGGAAAGTCACGCGATGATTTAGGACGATTGTCGACTTGTGGGTTGGATCAAGACAACTCTAGACGACACTTCCCCCAGACTGATTATTGCTCCACATCGCCAATCGACGGCTCTCCCCCGCCGTCAATTGTCGCCGTCCACTGCAACGCGGTCGAATCACGACCTCGCGTCGCCATTTCCGTTGGGGAACGTTGGCAAAGGATGGTTAACAACCTGTTAACGGCCTCGGCGGCGCCGTTCGGATACCTCGAAGAACGTCGACATTCGGGGCGCGTTGAGGCGGGAGGCGGCGCGCTTGCGGGTTCCGATTAGGGATTCGTGGCGTTGATCGTCGGCTTTGAGGCGTCGGCGGCCGGCCGCCGATCCGTTTGTGTCAAGCAGACGCGGTTCGTCGGCGCAGCCAGAGCATCCGGGTCGCGTCGCAAACGATGTTGGCGAGGCCGATCTTGGTCGCGGCGCGGGCGACGCCGATGAAGAGCCCGACGCGTTGCTTCTGAGCGGCGAAGGCGGTTTCGATCGCCGAGCGCGCCTTGGAGGGCGCGGCGTCGGCCTTGGCTTGCGGCGGGGTCAGGTCGGTCCCCTCGAGCGCGCCGGAAATGGACCTTGGAGGCGAGGCCGTGGCGCGCCATGCAGGCCTCGTTGGTCTTCGAGCGGTAGGCCGTGCAGGCGGTCGCGCGACTAGAACTCGGCGGCGTCCGACAGAGTGTAGAGCGTTTGCGGCGCCAGCGCCTTGAACATCGGCGTCGCGTCGTAAAATGGCCGTCCTTGGCGCCGTCGGAGCGCCGCAGCGCCTTCGTCAGCGCCGCCGGGAAAACCTCGAAATCGACCAACTGGCGAAGCCGAACCAGCGGGTCGCTGACCTCTGAGAGCTTGTGGTAGCTCTCATCCAGGTCAAACAGCCCCGCTTCGCGAATCATTCTCGAATCCTCCGCGCCTGTGCGCGAAAGCAATCACGCCGCCGCTCAAACGGCGAGGTTCTTCGAGGCGTCCGTTCGCTGATTCGCCCGGCGGTGTTTGGAGGCGTCCAGTTTGACGCAAGCTCATGCGGAGATGTTGAGATAGGTATCGGGATCGATCGCCGGGACGCCCATGTCATCGGCAATTTGGCAAGGAGAAGCCAGTGGTTCCCAAGAAACCCTTCCTTGTGATTGCTACGCCGTGCTATGGCGGCTTGGTGACGCAGCGCTATATGTATTCGATCATATCGTTTGTTCAGCGCGGCGAACAGGCCGGCCTTGCCATTCTCGTCGACTTGCTCGGCTACGAATCGATGATCACCCGTGGACGCAACACGTTAGTAAGCCGCTTCCTCGACATCGAAGCGGCGACCCACCTGGCGTTCGTCGACGCCGATATTGGTTTCAATCCAGACCAACTGTTGCGGATGCTCGCTTTCGATGAAGACGTAGTCGCGGGCATGTACCCCCTCAAAAAAATCGACTGGGCCAGCGGCATCAGCCGCGCGCGGGCCGGCGAACCCGTAGAATCCGCGGCGTTGCGCTATGTTGGCGTTCCATGCCAAGGCGAGGAGTATCAGAGCCGCGACGGCTTCGTCACCGCCGAATACGCTGGGACCGGATTTATGCTGATCCGTCGCGAAGTCTTCGCGCGCATGGCCGAGGCCTACCCCCATCTCCATTATAAAGCTTGCCACAACGCCCACAGCGCGAGTTTCAGCCCCAATCAGTATGCTTTCTTCGACGGCATGATCGAGCCGGACAGCGGCCATTATCTGAGCGAGGACTATACATTCTGCCGCCGCTGGCGCGATATCGGCGGACGGATCTGGCTCGACACCCAGAACTCGCTCATACACGTAGGCTCATTCGAATTCATCGGCGAACCGAGCCGACGCTACCCAATGGCGCCGGCTAGTGTGAACAAGATTCACGCCGCCTGAGCTCGCTTACGTCCGCGGAGGGGCTCGCGCCGCCTTCGCGAAAAGATCACCGGCGCGGCGGCTGAGCCAATTGGACGCTTCGAGGAACCTCGCCATCGGCGGCGATTTTTGATTCTCTTTCGAATGTCATGCGAGGGACGAATCGATGCGCGGACAGCCGGAACTTTTCGACGTCGCCGAGCGGTTGAAGCGGCTGAGCGATCTCGGCGGGAGGGCGCCTCGAAGAACCTCGCCATTCCGGGCGCGTTGAGGCGGGAGGCGGCGCGCTTGCGGGTTCCGATCAGGGATTCGTGGCGTTGATCGTCGGCTTTGAGGCGTCGGCGGCCGGCCGCCGATCCGTTTGCGTCAAGCAGACACGGTTCGTCGGCGCAGCCAGAGCCATCCGGGTCGCCTTGTAAACGATATTGGCGAGACCGATCTTGGTCGCGGCGCGGGCGACGCCGATGAAGAGCCCGATGCGATGCTTCTGAGCGGCGAAGGCGGTTTCGATCGCCGAGCGCGCCATGTAGGCCTCGTTGGCCTTCGAGCGGTAGGTCGTGTCGGCCCAGACCGCGCTCGCCGCATTGGTCTTGTCGATCGCGTCCGGGCGGCCGCGCGACTCGCGCTTCGGCGCTCTGGCAAGGATTTGGCAACCGGCTTTGGCTAACGTTCCACCGGCGCGGCCCGGTCGGTCGACCGGCGCGACGCCCTAACCGCGCCCCATCGGCGCTGGTGCGACGAGAGGCATGACCGACACCCTTGACGGCGTTCTCAGACCCGACGCCCGCGACGATCGCGAGGCGGCGCGCGTTTTGGCTGGGCGCGGGCTGGTCGCCTATCGCGTCGTCGCGCCCGCGCGCCCCGCGAATCCGACCGCGGGCGACCGCCGCGAGCATCGCGCTTTCGGACGCCGGCGCACCCGCCTGCGCTCCGCCAAAGTGCTCGATTCGGCTAACAAGTTCATTTGCGAGTGCCTCGTCATCGACCGCTCGGCGAGCGGCCTTCGCCTGACGCTTGGCCGCAACATCGGGCTGCCGCGCTATTTCCGCGTCCATGACGACGAGAGCGGCGCGATCGAGGCGGTCGCGACGGTCTGGCGGCGCGGAGCGACGCTCGGCGTGCACGTCACCGGCGCGCTCGGGCCGACGGCGCTGAAGCCGATCGAGCGGTCGGCGCTCGGCGGCCTCTACTACGCCGTTCCCGACTGAAGGCCCGCCTCGGTCGTCTCAGGCGTCCTCGCCGGCGAGCCGCTCGGCCATCGCGGCGAACACCGCGCCCCAGTCGCCGCGGCGCCGCTGGCGAAACAGCCGCATGGTCGGATACCAGGGCGAGTCGTCGCGGTCGCGCAGCCAGCGCCACTCGGCGTCTTTCTTCAGCGCGACCCACACCGGCCGCCCCAGCGCGCCCGCCAAGTGGGCGAGCGAAGTGTCGCAGACGACGACGAGGTCGAGGGCGGCCATCGCCGCCGCCGTGTCGACGAAGGCGTCCGGCCCGACGTCGAAGTCGTCGCCGAGTCGCTCGACCCGCATTCCGGGCGGCGGGGGCGCGAGCTGCTCGACGCCGAAGCCGACCTGCAGCGAGATCAGGCGGACGTCGCGACGCTCGGCGAGCGGGGCGAAGGCCGCGAGCGGGATCGAGCGCGCCATGTCGGTCTCCGGATCGGGGTTGCCCTGCCAGACGACGCCGATCTTGAACCCGCCCGCGCCGATGCGCTCGGCCCATTTCCGCTCCAGCGCCGGCTCGGCGGCGAGATAGGGAACCTCGGCCGGCACGCTGTCGAGCCTCGTCGCGAAGACGTGCGGCAAGCTGCTCACCGCGATCTGCGCGTCGAACGTCTCATCTCTGGGAATCCGGTCGACCAGCCTGACGCCGGCGAGCGACGACAGGAGGCGATGGAGCTTGGCGGGGCAGAAGAACGTCGGCTGCGCGCCGGCGCGAATCATCATCGGCAGATAGCGGGAGAACTGGATGGTGTCGCCGAGGCCATGGTCGTTCATCACCAACACCCGCTCGCCGGCGCGGCCAGGCCCTCGCCACTTGGGGAAGCGCACGCCCAGCACGTCGGTCAGCGAGATGCCGTTGATCCAGCGACGTTCGTAGCCCTCCCAGCCGCGCTCGAAATCGCCGAGCTTGAGGTCGAGGCATCCCCTGCCGCTGATCGCTTCCTCGTTGCCGAGCTTTACCGCCTGGTCGAACGCGTCATGCGCCTCGTCGAGGCGGTCGAGCGCGCAAAGCGCCAGCGCCTGGCCGTTCCAGGCGGAGGAAAAGTCGGACTTGATCGCGCTCGCGCGGCGAAAGGCGTCGAGCGCCTCGTCGATGCGGTCGAGTTTCAGCAGCGCGCTGCCGAGGTTCAGCGCCGCTTCGGCGAAATTTGACCGCAGCCGCAAAGCTTCGCGCGCCGCCGCGGCCGATTCCTCGAGCCGGCCGAGCTTGCGCAGCGCGCCGGCGCAACTGTTCCAGGCGTCGGCGTCGCCCGGCCGCAGCGCCGCGGCCGCCTGGAAACCTTCGAGCGCCTTGGCGTAGCATCGTAGGTCGAAATAGAGCTTGCCGAGGTTCGACCAGGCGATAGGCGAATCGAGCTGAATATCGATGGCGCGGCGATAAAACTGCGTCGCCGGCCCGATCTTGCCCGACTTGCCAAGGATGTAGCCACCCATGCACAAGGCCTCGGGAAAGTCGGGACGCTTGCGCAGCGCAGCGTCGAGCAGCGCGATCGCCTCCTTGCGGCGCCCTTCGCGCCACATCGCCACGCCGGTTGCGTAGAGCTGGCCGGGCGCCGCGTCCACGCCGTCGTCCGGCGCGAGATGGCCGACGCCGCGCGGACGGGCGGCCAGGGACGCGAGGACGTGGGCGGAGGGCGTCGATTTCACAGCGGCGGTTCCCGGCGCCGCGAAAGACGAGGCGGCGGCGCGCCTCACAACAAAGCGCGCCTCGCTTGCCCGAGACTTGCCGCGCCGCCGACGGTCATACGGTGAACGACGCCTGCGCCGCCGACATCAGCGCGCTTTCGAAGTATGACGCCGTCGAATCGGAGCCGATCACGTTGTCGAGAATCGAAGTCGCCGCGGCGGTGTCGCTGATGGTCGAATCGCCGTCCGACACGACGCCGAGCGACGATGACGCGTCGGTCCCGCCCGGCCCGTAGTCCATCTCGTAGGCGGCGGTGAAGCGCTCGGTCAACTGCGTCAGCTTCTTCGAATCCTGCAGATCCGACATCGGCATCAGCCGCTCGATCTCTTTCGCCTCGGCGTTGACGTCGGTGC
>CAZKHF010000093.1:0-5304 GCA_964552445.1 uncultured Bradyrhizobium sp.
TCCTGCCGACCGGCACTTCGGAGAAGATCCGCAACGGCGTCTGCGTGCGCGACGGCGTCGCGGCGATCTTCGCCATCTCCGACCAGCCGGTGACGTTCCACGCCTTCGCGCGCCTTTTCCTTGAGGCGCTTGGCTGCTCCGACGCGCTGTTCCTCGACGGCTCGGTGTCGTCGCTTTACGCGCCCGAGCGCGACCGCGACGACGACTTCTCCCCCCTCGGGCCGATGATCGGCGTCAGCGTTCCGGCGAAGCCTTAAATCCCGCCGGGCGGCGTCGCGTCGCCGACGCCGAGCGCGCGCTGCATGATCGGCGTGTCGACCCAGCGGCCGAGCTTGAAGCCGACCGAGACCAGCGTCCCGACGTGAACGAAGCCGTGGCGGCGATGCAGCGCGATCGACGCCTGATTGCCGCTGTCGCCGACCACCGCCACCATCTGCCGCCAGGGGCCGGCTTCGCAGCGGGCGATCAACGCGCCGAGCAGCGCGCCGCCGACGCCGCGGCCGCGCGCGTCCTCGTCGACATAGACCGAGTCCTCCAGCGTGAAGCGATAGCCGGAGCGCGCGTGATAGGGGGCGGCGTAGCAGTAGCCGAGCACGCGTCCCTCGCGTTCGGCGACGAGGTAAGGCGCGCCGAAGTCGAGCGCGTGGCGGCGGCGCGCCGACATCTCCGCGACGCTGGGCGCCGTCTCCTCGAAGGTGGCGAGCGCGCGCTCGACGTAATAGGCGTAGATGCGGCGAACCGCTCCCATATCTGCGTCGCCCGCGTCGCGGACCACGAAGCCGCCGCTGCGATCGGAAATGTCGTGCGTCACAAGGGTTCGCTCCTTAACACTGGCGCGGCTGGCGCTCAGACTCGCTGGCCCGGCGTCGCTCACTCTTCGCGCGCGAAGCGGTCGGCGGCGCGGATAAGCTGATCGAGAACGCCCGGCTCCGACCAGGCGTGGCCGGCGCCTTCGACGAGATGAAAGTCGGCTTCCGGCCAGGCCTTGTGCAACGCGTAGGCGTAGCGCGCCGGGCATGGCATGTCGTAGCGGCCGTGGACGATCGCGCCGGGAATCCCGCGCAAGCGGCCGGCGTCGCGCAGCAACTGGCCCTCCTCCAGCCAGCAATGGTGGCTGAAGAAGTGGTTCTCGATCCGCGCGAAGGCGAGCGCGAAGCTTCCGTCGCCGTGGACGGCGGAGAAGTCCGGGTTGGGCAGCAGCGTGATCGTCTCGCCCTCCCACAGGCTCCACGCCTTGGCGGCCTCGATCTGGGCGAGCGAATCGTCGCCGGTCAGGCGCTTGCGATAGGCGGCGATCATGTCGCCGCGCTCCTCGGGCGGGATCGGCGCCTGGAAGCGCTCCCACTTGTCGGGAAACATCTCGGAAACGCCGAACTGGTAGTACCAGGCGAGCTCGGCCTTGGTGACGGTGTAGACGCCGCGCAGAACCAGCGCGCTCACCCGCTCGGGGTGAGTCTCGGCGTAGGCGAGCGCAAGCGTCGAGCCCCACGAGCCGCCGAACGCCAGCCATCGGTCGACCTTCGCCGCCTGCCGCAGCCGCTCGACGTCGGCGACCAGATCCCAGGTGGTGTTCGCCTCCAGACTGGCGTAGGGGGTCGAGCGCCCGCAGCCGCGCTGGTCGAACAGCGTGACGTCGTAGCGCTCGGGATCGAACAGCCGCCGGTGGTCGGGGGCGATCCCGCCGCCCGGTCCGCCGTGCAGGAACACCGCGGGCTTCGCCCCGGGTTGGCCGCAGCGCTCCCAATACAGGCGATGGCCGTCGCCGACGTCGAGCATGCCGGAAGCGTAAGGCTCGATCGGCGGGTAGAGCGTGCGTAATTCGGTCATCGGCGGCGTTTCGCGAAAACGTTCGGGCGCCTGCATAGCGTCGCCGCCGTCGCGGCGCCACCGTTGCGATCGCCGCTTTCCCCTGCCGCCGCGTTCGGCTATGGCGGATCGGACCCTTCGTCCCCAAATGACGCGCCTGTCTCGAGGAGAACCGGATGGCCGCGGACCTGCAGCCGCTTGCGATCGACGTCGTCAGCGACGTCGTCTGCCCTTGGTGCTATCTCGGCGGACGGCGGCTCGCCCTCGCCCTCGAACGCGCGGGCGGCGCTTTCGACGTGCGCTGGCGGCCGTTTCAGCTCGACCCGAACATTCCCGCCGGCGGCCTGGAGCGGCGCGCCTATCTCAAGGCGAAGTTCCGCGACGACGCGCGGTTGCAGCAGATTCACGATCAATTGACCGCGCTCGGCGCCGAGGTCGGCGTCGCCTACGCCTTCGACAAGATCGAGCGCGCGCCCAACACCCTCGACGCGCATCGGCTGATCCGCTGGGCGGCCGAGGCGAACGTCCAGGATAAGGCGGTCGACCGCTTGTTCCGCCTCTACTTCGAGGAAGGCGGCGACGTCGGCGACCGCGCCATGCTGGCCGAGGTCGCGCAAGCCTGCGGCCTCGACGGCGCACAGATCGAGCGGCGGCTCGCCGGCGACGACGACGTCGAGGCGGTGCGCGAGGACATCGAGGAGGCGCATCGGCTCGGCGTCACCGGCGTGCCGTTCTTCATCCTCGGCGCGCGCTTCGCCGTGGCGGGCGCGCAGAGCGTCGACGTGCTCGTCGCCGCGATCGAGCGCACGCGCGCCGCGCTGGCGGGCGTGGAGATCGCCTGATTTATTAGGATGCGCCGGCAATACATTGGTTTTATTGATATGCTAGCCCTCGCCCCAACCCTCTCCAGCAAGCGGGAGAGAGAGCGGAGGCGCCGCCGCTAACCCCTTCTCCCGCAAGCGGGAGAAGGTGGCCCGAAGGGCCGGATGAGGGCCCGTCTGGGAATTCCGCCTAGCGGCGAACCGCCCTACGCCGCCTCGGCGAGCGCGGCGAGCAGGTCGGGCGACAGTTGCAGCGGCGGCGCTTCTTCGTCGCCTTCCAGAGCCGGCGCCGGCGGCGCGGCGAAGTCGTCGAGCGCGGCGGCGACCGCCTCGATCAGCAGCGGCGCGTAGCTCGGCGGCGGCGGGTCGGTCGGCGCCGCCGCAGCGTCGGCGGCGAACTGGCGCGCCTCTTCGCGCGCCGCTTCGGCGGCGAGCCGCCACAGCAGCGCCAGCGCGTGCGCGAGGCTGGGGTCGGCGCGCCTTTCGCAAGCGGCGATAACCTGTTCGGTCAGCGCGCGCGAAATCGCCCCCGGCGGCGGTCGCAGCGTCTCCACTCCGGCGAGCGCGGCGCGGAAGGCGGGCAGGAACGCCTGCGGCAGCCGCGCCTTGGCGTAGAGCGCGGCGAAGCCGTAGCTTTCGGGACACTGCGCGAAGGCGGCGACCCGCCGCCGCGGCAGGCCAGAGAGCTCCGCCGCCGCCTCGACGAAGAAATCGCGGTCGCCGCTGAGCAGCGCGCGCATCAGCGCCGCGACGGTGAGCGTCCCGGCGGCGCGCATCCGACGCGCCAGTTCGCCGCGCTCCTCGCTGTCGCTCGCGCGCAGGATCGTCACCGTCGCCTGCTCGCGCGCGTCGCGGGCGATGCGCTGAGCGCGCTGGGGCGAGAGCCAGTCGCGGCGGGCGGCGAAGTCGGCGAGCGCCCGCGCCGTCGCCGCGGCGAGCTCGTTGCGCAGGGCCGGCGGCAGCCAAGGGCGCGTGAGCAGCGCCTCGCGCGTCTCCGCGTCGTCGCCGAAGCGCTCGAACACCCGCCACAGCGCGCTCGCCGGCGGGTCCGCCTCGAGGTTGCCCGCCAGCGCCAGCGCGGCCTCGCGGCCGCCGATCTCCGCCAGCGCGGCGGCGACCCCGGGCCCGAGGCGCGGCCGCTGCGCCAGCGCGGTTTGGGCCGCGACGTCGCCGATCGCCGCGCAATCGACCAGCTCCGCGTCGGTCAGAATCGGCGAGCGGGCGAGAATGACGCTCGCCACCTCCGACTGGTCGCAGGCGAGCGCCAGGACGATGTGGCGCGGCGCGTCGGCGGCGCTCGCCAGCGCCTCGGCGAGCGCGCGGCGCACCAGCGCCGAAGGGTCGTCGAGCACGGCGGTCAGGCCGATGGTCGCCTCGGCGCGCGCGCCGGGATCGAGGTCGGAATAGAGATAGGCGCGCGCCAGCGCGCTGGCGGCGTCGGCGCGCCCTTCGGCGTCGGCCTGTTGCGCCCAGGCGAGAAATCGTCGCACAATGCTGGGCTCGCCGGCCTCCAAGGCCGACGGCGGCCCGGCGACGGCTTCGATCGCTGTCACGTCCTGCTCCGAAGCGTTGCCGCTAACGTTCGTCCCCTCCTTCATCGCCGATTTACGGTAAACGTGCGATTAAGAGCCGATGCGGCAAGGCGAAAATGGCGCGGTCGGCGGCGCGCCGACCAAGGTTGGGGCCTGATTTCGATGCGCTCCCTGCTGATCCTCCCCGGCGGCGACGAGACCAAGCTCGCCAAGGCGCTCGCGAGCGACGCCGACGCGCTGATCGTCGACCTCGCGGACGCCGACGCCGCCCGCGCCGCCGTTTTCCTCGCCGAAGCGCGCCGGCGCGCGCCGCGCCCGCGCCTCTATGTCGGCGTCCATCCGCTCGACAGCGGACGGGTCGACGCCGACCTCGACGCGGTCATGCCCGAAGCGCCCGACGGCGTCGCGCTGCCGCAATGCCGCGACGGCGCGAGCGTGCAGCGGCTTGCCGCCAAGCTCGCGGTGCGCGAGGCCGAATATGGCCTCGCCGACGGCGCGACGCGCATTCTCGCCTTCGCCGCGGAGAGAGCGCGCGCGCTGTTCGGCTTGGCGACCTATCGCGGCTGCAGCGCCCGGCTCGCAGGCCTCGCCTGGGTAAGCGAGGCGCTCGCCGCCGACCTCGGCGCCGAGACGACCCGTCTGCCCGACGGCGCCTGGTCCGGCGCCTTCGCGCTGGCGCGTTCGCTGACGCTGATCGGCGCGGCGGCGGCCGAGGTCGCGGCGATCGACGCGCCGTTCGCCGACGTCGACGATCTCGAAGGCTTGCGCGCCGAGGCGCTGGCCGCGCGGCGCGACGGCTTCGTCGCCAAGCTGGCGCTCCATCCATCGCAAGTCCGGGTCATCAACCAGGTTTTCGCGCGCTAGAAGCGCGCCAAGCCCCGCGCCTCACGCCGTCGGCCGCACCTCGAAGCCGACGGCCCACCCCTCTTCGTCGTTTGCGGGAACGACGCGCATGTTCCTCACTTCGGCGCCGTAAGGCCCTCGCCCCAGCTCGGCGATGAACGCTTCGACGTCGGCCGCAGCGCCGCGCACCAGCGCCTCGACCGAGCCGTCCCGCCGGTTGCGCACCCAGCCCGAGACGTTGTGCCGCTGCGCCACGCGCCGCGCGAAATAGCGGTAGCCGACGCCCTGGACGTAGCCTTCGA
>CAZKHF010000093.1:5404-10077 GCA_964552445.1 uncultured Bradyrhizobium sp.
CGCCTCGCGCGCCGGGCGATCGACGCGCGATCTTAGCCGGCGGCCGCGGCCGCGCAACCGCCGCGCTCTTCGCCCCGACGCCTTTCGCGGTGTCGCGCCGCGCGGCGATCGCATAGCATTCCGCGACACCTCCGACGCACGTCGGCGAGAGACCGCATGGCCAACGCGCAAGTCATCGACGTTTCCGCATTCATCGACGGACGCCCGCTGTCGCGGTTCCAGCTCGTCGTCGTCGCCGTATGCTTCCTCATCGTCGCCGTCGACGGCTTCGACGCTACGGTGATGGGGTATCTCGCGCCGGCGATCCGGGTCGAATGGGCGCTGACGCCGGCGCAATTGGCGCCGTTGCTCGCGGCGAGTCTATTCGGGCTGCTCGGCGGCGCGCTCGTCTTCGGCCCGCTGTCCGACCGTTTCGGCCGCAAGACCATCCTGATTGTCTGCGTCGCGCTGTTCGGCGTCGCGAGCCTGGCGGCCTCCGCCTCACCCTCTCCGGGAGCGCTGATCGCGCTACGCTTCGCGACCGGATTGGGCATGGGCGGGGCGATGCCCAACTGCGTGACTTTGACCTCCGAGTATTGCCCGGAGAAGCATCGCCTCGCGCTCGTCGCCGCGATGTACTGCGGCTTCGCGGTCGGCTCGGCGCTCGGCGGCCTCGCCTCAGCGCATCTGGTCGCCGCCTGCGGCTGGCGCTCGCCGCTGACGCTCGGCGGCGTTCTTCCCCTCGCGCTGCTGCCGGTCGCCGCAGTGGCGCTACCGGAATCGGCCCGCTTTCTCGCCTTGCGCGACCCACGCGATCCCCGCATCGCCGCCGCGTTGCGGCGCATCGCGCGTCGCGAAGAACTCGTCGGCGCGCGTTACGCGCCGGATCGCATCGACCGCGCCGCGCCGGTCGGCCGCCTGTTCGCGCGCGATCTCGTCTTCGGCACGCTGATGTTGTGGTGCACGTTCTTCGTCAGCCTGCTGACCATCTACCTCCTGTCGAGCTGGCTTCCTCTAATTCTGCAAAGCGAAGGCGCCGCGCTCAAGACGGCCTCGATCATCGCCAGCATGTTTCAGGTCGGCGGGACGCTCGGCGCAATTCTGCTCGGCGCCCTGATGGATCGGTTCAACCCGGCTTACGTTCTGGCGGCGAGCTACGCCGTCGGCGCCGCGCTTATCGCGGCGATCGGCGCGATCGCCTATTCGCCGATGCTCGCCGCCTTCACCGTCTTCGGCGCCGGCCTGTGCCTCTCCGGCTGTCAGATCGGCGTCAACGCGCTCGCGGCGAGCTTCTATCCCACCGACTGCCGCGCCACCGGCGTCGGCTGGGCGCATGCGGCGGGCCGGCTGGGCGCGATCGTCGGCTCGATGGCCGGAGTCGCCACGCTGACGACCGGCGTCTCCCTCTCGGTCGCGTTCGCCGCCATCGCCGCGCCGGCGGCGATCGGCGGCGCGAGCCTCTATGCGCTCGGCCGCGCGCGCGGGCGCGCCGGTCGAGCCTAGCCGATGAGCGACTTCTTCACCTCGTCGCGCCGGATCTTGCCCATCGACGTGCGCGGCAGCGCGTCGACCGCGAAGACGCGCGCGACCGCGACGCCGCGCGCTCCGCACCAAGCGACTAGGTCTTCCGCGGCGATCGGCGCCCGCGTCGCCACGGCGAGGTTGATCTCCTCGACGCCGTCGGGCCCCGGCGCGCCAAAAGCGGCCGCCTCGGCGACATTGGGATGGCGCAGGACCACCTCCTCAATCAGCTCCGGCGCGCGCTTGACGCCCCCGGAATTGATCACCTCGGATTCCCGCCCTTCGAGGACGAGCATCCCGTCCGGGGTCAGGCGGCCGCGGTCGCCGGGGTAGAACCAGCCGCCGCGCAGACTGGGATGCGCGTCCTCGGGGCCGGGCGGAAACGCCTGCCCCATCGCCGCCGTGCGCACGCGAACCCGTCCGAGCGTCCCCGCCGGCGTCGGCCGGCCCTCCGCGTCGACGATCTCGATCGTCGCGCCGGGCAGCGGATAGCCGGTCGCCCCCTCCTCCTCCATCAACAGATCGGCCGGCGTCGAGGCGATGGGGCCGGTCTCGGTCGCGCCGTAGTGGACGATGGTCTGCGAGCACAGGCGCGCGCGCGCCTCGCTCAGCAGCGCTCGGGTGGGCAGCGCGCCGGTCATCAGCAGCGCGCCGAGCGAAGGGCACGGCGTCGGCGCGTTGCGCTGCTCGCGGACGAGGTCGCGCGCCTGCTGCACCGAGGCGACGATCGCGTCGACCCGATAGGCGGCGGCCATCTGCAGCGCCTCGCGCGCCGACTCGGCGCTGACGACCGTCCCCCCGGTCGCCAGCACGCGGGCGGCGACGCGAAAGCCGAGGCCGCCCGCGGTCCGCGGCAGAACCAGCACGCGACCGCGCACGCCGAGGCTCTCGGCGGCGAATTGCGACGCCAACCGGCGGCGAAAGCTCGCGACGCTCGTCGACACCGCCTTTGGCGAGCCGGTCGACCCCGAGGTCAACTCGATGCGGCAGAGATCGTTTTCGCCGGCGAAGCCGCGCGCCGCCTGCGGCGTGAGCCGCGGCCCGACGAACCATCCCTCGTCGACCGTCGTGCGCGTGAGGCCCGGCGTCAGCGCCCCGCCGGGATCCTGGAAGTAGACGCGCGCCGGCAGCCTCAGCGCGATGACGCTCTCCGCCGCCTCGGCCGAGACGCTGGCGACGCCGAGGCGGAACAGCGCCGCGACGAAGATCAATTGACGGATCGGACTCGCCAGCGCGACGCCGACAACCTCGCGCGGCGGCAGCGCCAGCGCGCGCAGCCGCTCCTCGACGCGCAGAATTCCCTCCCCGATCATCGCATAGGTGACGAGCCGATCGGGCAGGATGACGGCGGGCTGACCCGGACGCAGCCGCGCCTGAAAGAGGATGTCGTCGGCGAAGGTTGGGGGCGCGTCGCGCGGCGTCGGCGCGTCCGCCATCGGCTAGAACCGGTAGTTGAGGCCGACGCGCGCGACCTGAGCCGAGTCCTTGAACTTGAACGAGTAGTTGTAGTCCCAGGTCTTCGTCACGTCCGGGAACTGCATGTACAGGTACTCGCCCTTGACCGACCAATGGTTGTCGATCGCATATTCGAGGCCGGCGCCGACCGTCCATCCGGTCGACTCGCCGCCGCGGCCGAACGAAAATCCGTAATCGGGATCGGCGAGATTGTTCTTGACGTTGGCGAAGACGACGCCGCCCGTCAGGTAAGGCAGGAAGCGGTCGAACGCGTAGCCCGCCCGCCCGCGCAGGTCGGCGAAGAACGGCAGGCTGGTCGAATGCGTCGCGATCGCCGGCGCGCCGGGGAAACTGAATTTGCCGCTGGCGCTCGACCAATCGACGTCGCCCTCGACGCCGAGGACGAACTGCTGAATCTGGTAATTGTAGCCCGCCTGGAGGCCGCCGACGACGCCAGACGGATTGAGCGTGTTGCTGTTGCCCGGAATTTCCCCGTAATAGAAAGGATCGAGATCCGTGACCCCGTCGCTCGACCACAGGCCGCCGACGTTCGCGCCGATGTAGAAGCCCGTCCACGAAAACGGCGCGTAGACCGGCGCCGGCGCCGGCGGCGGGCCTTTCTTGGTCGGCAGATCGGCGGCGAAAGCGCCCTGTGCGAGAACGGCCGACAGCGCCGTCGAAATGAGCAAAGTCCGCTTCATTGCCCACCCTCCCGTTGTATAACGCAGCAAGGATCTTAGCCGCAAAGGACTTTGTTTGTTCTTATTCTAGCTTGACTCCTTGAACGAGTCCACCGCTCGCGACTGCGCCGCGCAGGTCTCGCCGCGCTCGCCCCGCCGCGCCTACGCGACGGGCGCAATTGGGCGATTGCGCGCGCGGCGTCCTCTACTCGCGCCGACGTCGCGGCGGGCCGAAAGACGCCTCGCTGCCCGCAAGCCGCTCGCCTCGCCCGCCCGCGAACGCGCTTCGCGCGCTCGCGCCGTGTCATCGCCGCGACATGAGAATCTGCGCATCGAAAGCGACACCTGACGTCAACGCGCGAGCGACGAGGCTGAAGTGGGCGCATCCAACGAGTCGACGCGACGCTATCGCGCGATGTTCATGTCCGACCTGCACCTCGGCACGCGCGGCTGCCAGGCGGACCTGATCCTGGACTTTCTTCGCCACAACGACGCCGAGACGATCTTTCTGGTCGGCGACATCATCGACGGGTGGCGGCTGAGGGCCGGCTGGTACTGGCCGCAGGCGCACAACGACGTCGTCCAGAAGCTCTTGCGCAAGGTGCGCCACGGCGCGAGGATGATCCTCGTGCCGGGCAACCACGACGAGTTCGCGCGCCAGTTCTTCGGCCTGTCGTTCGGCGGGATCGAGATCGCGCGCAACGCCGTGCACGTCGCCGCCGACGGCAAACGCTACCTCGTCACCCACGGCGACGAGTTCGACGTGGTGGTGCGCCATTCCAAGTGGCTCGCCTATTTCGGCGACTGGGCCTACGACGCGGCGCTGTTCGTCAACATCCACTTCAACGCCGTTCGGCGCCTGTTCGGTTTCGGCTATTGGTCGTTCTCCGCCTGGGCGAAGCTCAAGGTGAAGAACGCGGTCAATTTCATCGGCTCCTTCGAGCGCGAGCTCGCCGGCGAGGCGAAGCGGCGCGGCGTCGACGGGGTGGTGTGCGGCCACATCCATCACGCGGCGATCCGCGAGATCGACGGCGTCAC
>CAZKHF010000094.1:0-10047 GCA_964552445.1 uncultured Bradyrhizobium sp.
GATCCGGATGGGCGAGGAGGCGGTCGAACTGCGCCAGAAGGACTACGACCGCAAGCTCAATCTGCTGAAAACCGGCGCCGGCACCGCCGCCGATCTCGACACCTCGCGCGCCTCCTTCGTCATGTACCAGCAGATTCTCGCCTTCACGCGGTACATGCAGCAAACGACGATAACCAAGCTCGGCGGCGGGCCCAACGTGTCGATCGACTCTTTCCCCGACTACGTCCAGGCCAAGGCTCAGGTCGACGACGCCGAGCGCAACCTGCGCGACACCCACGTCGTCGCGCCGATTGCCGGCGAGGCGACCCAGGTCGAGCAGATCGAGCTCGGCCGCGTCGCGCCGGCCGGTCAGCCGGTGTTCGCCATCGTCGCCACCGGCGGCCTGTGGGTCGACGCCAATCCAAAGGAAGATGACCTCACCTACGTGCGGGTCGGCCAGCCCGCTACGGTGACGGTCGACGCCTTCCCCGGCGTGCAATGGCGCGGCCACGTCTCCTCGATCGCGCCGGGCACCGGCGCCCAGTTCGCCATCCTGCCGCCGCAGAACGCCAGCGGCAATTGGGTCAAGGTGGTGCAGCGCGTGCCGTTGCGCTTCGCCTTCGACCCCGACGAGGACATTTCCAACCTGCGCGCCGGCATGAGCGCGATCGTCTCGGTCGACACCGGCCACAGGCGCAGCCTCGCCGGGCTGGCGCACGACCTTGTCTCCTGGGCCGACTCGTGGTTCGAATCGCCCTCGCCGCCGGCGCCCGCCGCTGCGCGATGAGCGGGCGCGCCGACCACGACGGCGAGATGGCGCCGTTCACCCGCGCGATGGTCAGCATCTTCGTGATGACGGCGACCATCATGCAGGTGCTCGACACCACCGTCGCCAACGTCTCGCTGCCCTACATGCAGGGGTCGCTGTCGACCACCCAGGATCAGATCAACTGGGTGCTGACCTCCTACATCATCGCTGCGGCGATCATGACCTCGCCGGTCGGCTGGATGACGGCGCGTTTCGGCCGCAAACGGCTGTTCCTCGTCTGCACCGCCGGCTTCACGCTCGCGTCGATGCTGTGCGGCGCCGCCCAGAACATCGATCAGATGGTGGTCTTTCGCCTCGTCCAAGGCGTGTTCGGCGCGGCGATGGTGCCGCTCGCCCAGATGGTGATGCTCGACGCCTATCCGCCCGCCAAGCGCGCCGCGGCGATGGCGATCTGGGGCATGGGCATCATGCTCGGGCCGATCATGGGCCCGACCCTCGGCGGCTGGCTCACCGAGAACTATTCCTGGCGCTGGGTGTTCTACGTCAACGTGCCGTTCGGCTTGCTGACGGCGATCGGCCTTGCCGTGTTCATGCCGGAGAGCCGCGTCCGCCGCGACCTGTCGTTTTCCTGGTTCGGCTTCCTGTCGTTGTCGCTCGGCGTCGGCGCGCTGCAACTGATGCTCGACCGCGGACAGGACCAGGGCTGGTTCGACTCGAACGAGATCTGGATCGAGACGATTCTGTCCGTGGCCGGCTTCTATTTCTTCATCGTCGACAGCGTCACCGCCAAGCGCCCGTTCATCGAGATGCGGCTGTTCAGGGACCGCAACTTCTCTCTCGCGCTGGGTCTGATGTTCCTCAACGGCCTCGTCCTGATGTCGACGATGGCGCTGCTGACGCCGTTGCTGCAGAACCTGTTGGGCTATCCGGTGCTGACCAGCGGCTATCTCCTTGGCGCTCGCGGCATCGGAACGTTCGTGGCGATGAGCCTGGTCGGCCGCATGCTGGGGGCGCGCGACGCGCGCCCGTTCATGCTGGTCGGCCTGGCGGTCGCCGCTTTGGCGCAATGGGTGATGGTCGGCTGGAACGACAACGTCTCCGCCGGCGCTATCGCCCTCAACGGAATGTTGCAGGGCTTCGGCCTCGGTTTCGTCTTCACGCCGCTCAACGCCGTCGCCTTCACCACGCTGCCGCGCGAATTGCGCGGGGAAGCGACTTCGCTATGGACGTTGGTGCGCAACATCGGCGCCTCGGTCGGCATTTCGATCCTCATCGCCCGCGTCGTCAGCAGCACCGCCTCTTTCCACAGCCAGCTGGTCGAGCACGTCACGCCGTTCAACGACGCCATGCGCCTGCCCAACGCGCTGGCGCTGGGGACGCGCACCGTGCGCGATCTCGGCGTGTTCGACGCGCTAGTGACGCAGCAAGCGGCGGTGATGGCCTATTCCAACGACTTCTTTCTGATGACGATCCTTTCCCTCGCCTGCTTTCCTCTGGCGATCCTGATGCGTTCGCCGCGCGCCGTCCCCACGCCGGCGCAACAAGCGGCGGCGACGGAATAAGCGGCCGCGCATTCGCCGCCCCTCAGCGCATCATGTCGGCGAGCGCGTTGCGCATCGCCTCGCTCGATACGCCGAACAGGCCGCCATAAGGTTGGTCCAAGTCGACGATGACGACGACGGCGGTGCTGATGGAGATGGCGCACAGCCCGATGACGATGACGTTGAGCGCGTTGGGCGGCGCGCGCAGGCCGAAGCTGGCGAACAGGATGACGAGCCAAGCGATGAGAATCCAATAGAACGGCGTCGAGATCGATCCGTGCACGCCTTCAATCACGGCCCAGCGGTTCTTGACCATGTCGTCGTATTGGCCCACGCAGGCGGTCGCCACGCTCTGGCGCAAGCGGTCGGACGACTGCAGCGATCGCGCGTCCATCCCGATCTCGTCGATCAGGTTCGTCAGGACCGGATCTTCCCCGGTCCGCCGCATATTCGTGTCGGGAACGACGACGTCGGCCGGCGCCGGCTCCGAGGGCCAGGTGCTGACGATGACGGCGGCGACGTAGCCGCGCAGCTTCGCGCGCGTCGCCTGCGCCTCCGGACCGTAGTCGCGCAGGCAGCGGTCGAGCTGGGCGAGCTGTCCGGCGAAGGCGCCCTGCGTTTGGCAAGCGATCTCGTAACGCGAGCTGACGGAAGAAGTCAGAAGGCCCAGCACGATCGCGGCGAAGGTCGCGAGCAGGCCGACCGCGAGCTGCACCACGTCCATCGACTCGGGCGCGCGGTGTCGTTCGGGCAGCCGCGCGCTGACGAAGAACCCCGCCGCTGCGCCGGCGCACAGCAGGGCGAAGACCAGGATCAATAGCCACAACATGGACATGGCTCAGAATTCCCACCCGCTCGGCGCGCGCCAATGCCGCCGGCGGTCGCGCTCCGCCGCGTCGTCAGCCGAGCGCGCGCTGCATCATCAGCACGTCGCCGCGGCGATAGCCCATCGCCTCGTAGAACCCGACCACCGCCGCGTTCTCCGCCCGCACCAGGAGATTGAGCTTGGGCGCGCCGCGCTCGGCCAGCCAGGCCTCGGCGGCGCGCAGCATCCGCGCGCCGAAGCCCCGCCGCCGCTCGTCGGCGGCGACCGCAAGGTAATAGATCCAGCCGCGATGGCCGTCCCAGCCGACCATGACGACGGCGACGAACGCGCCATCGCGGCGTCCGGCGAGCACCGTCGCGCAAGGCGAGCGCAGCGCGCGGGCGATGTCGGCGCGCGGGTCGTTCCACGGCCGGAGCAGGCCAGCCTCGTCCCATAGCGCCACCGCCGCCTCGACCTCGGCCGGCGCGAGCGCGCCGACGTCAAGCGTCGCGGCGGTCGGCGCATTCACCATCGAATCAGCGCGGCGGCCCAGGTGAAGCCGCCGCCCACCGCGGCGATCAGCACCAGGTCGCCCTTCTTGATCCGGCCGTCCCTGACGGCGACGTCGAACGCCAGCGGGATCGAGGCGGCCGAGGTGTTGCCGTGCCGGTCGACGGTGACGACCACCTTGTCGCTCGGCACGCCGAGCTTCTCGGCGAGCGCGTCGATGATGCGGCGGTTGGCCTGATGCGGCACCAGCCAGTCGACGTCGGCGGCGGTCACGCCGGCGTCGTCGAAGCAGGCTTTGACGACGTCGGTGACCATGCCGACGGCGAGCTTGAAGACTTCGCGGCCCTCCATGCGCAGATAGCCGACGGTTTTGGTGCTCGACGGGCCGCCGTCGGCGTACAGCTTGGCGCGATGGCGCCCGTCGGAGCGCAATTGCGTGCAGATGACGCCCGGCGAGGCGAGCGCGCCGTCGCTCGGCGTCGCCTCGAGCACGATCGCGCCGGCGCCGTCGCCGAACAGCACGCAGGTCGCGCGGTCGCTCCAATCGACCAGCCTCGAGAACGTGTCCGCCCCGATCACCAGAGCGCGCTTGTGCGCGCCGGAGGCGAGGAACTTCTCCGCCGTCGCCACCGCGAAGACGAAGCCGGAGCACACCGCCTGCAGGTCGAAGCCGACGCCCTCGGTCATGCCGAGCGCGGCCTGGACCTGAGTGGCGACCGCGGGAAAGGTGTAATCGGGCGTTGATGTGGCGACGACGACGAGGTCGATGTCGGCGGCGGCGAGCCGCGCGTCGGCGAGCGCCGCTTCGGCCGCCTTGACGGCGAGCGTCGCGGTCGTCTCGCCTTCGCCGGCGATGCGGCGCTCGGCGATGCCGGTGCGCTGGCGAATCCACGCGTCCGAGGTGTCGACCATCGTCGCGATTTCGTTGTTGTCGAGCACGCGCGGCGGCAGATAGCCGCCGACGCCGCGCACGACCGCGCGCAGCTTGGCGCGGCTGGCCGCTTCGGAGGTCTCGAAGGACGCGGGCGTGCGATTCATGAGGCCGCCGGAGTCGTCGCCGTCGGGGCGCGCGCTTCGTTGGCCTGGGTGATCATTTCACGGATGTTGCCGAGCAATTCCTGGCGGACCATGTCGTAGCCGACCTCGATTGCGCCGGCGTAGCTCTCGGCGTTGGCTCCGCCATGACTCTTGATGACGACGCCGTCAAGCCCGACGAAGACGCCGCCGTTGACGCGACTGGGATCCATCTTCTCCGCCAGCTTGCGCACCGCGTCGCGCGCGAACAGGTAGCCGATGCGGGCCATCCAGCTCTGACGTATCGCGTCGCTGAAGTACCGGCCCATCTGCTGCGCCGTCCCCTCCGCCGTCTTCAAGGCGATGTTGCCGGCGAAGCCTTCGGTGACGATCACGTCGACCGTGCCCTTGCCGAGATCGTCGCCTTCGACGAAGCCGTGGTAGCGCAGGTGCGGCAGCGTCGTCTCGCGCAGCACCCGGCCGGCGGCCTTGACCTCTTCGATGCCCTTGATCTCCTCGACGCCGATGTTGAGCAAGCCGACCGTCGGACTGTCGATGTCGAAAATGATGCGCGCCATCGCCGCGCCCATGATCGCCAGATCGATCAGGTGCTCGGCGTCGGCGCCGATGGTCGCGCCGACGTCGAGCACGATCGATTCGCCGCGCATCGTCGGCCACTTGGCGGCGATCGCCGGGCGCTCGATCTGCGGCATGGTGCCGAGGCAGACCTTGGACATCGCCATTAGCGCGCCGGTGTTGCCCGCCGAGACTGCGCAATCGGCTTCGCCCTTCTTGACCGCGTCGATCGCCAGCCACATCGAGGACCCGCGCCGGCCGGCGCGCAGCGCCTGGCTCGGCTTGTCCGTCATCTTGACCGCCACGTCGCAGTGGACGAGCCGCGAGCGGCGCACTAGCGCGGGATGGCGCGCGAGCAGAGGCGCGACCGTCTTTTCGTCGCCGTAGAGCAGAAAGTCGATGTCGGGACGCCGCTCGAGCGCAATCGCCGCGGCTTTCACCACCACCGAGGGCCCGTGGTCGCCTCCCATCGCGTCTAGGGCTATGCGAACGTCGTCCTTCATTCCAAACTTCACCCCGCTGGCGCTTCCCCGGCCCTTTTCGCGCGGGCGACAATAGCCGCTTCGTCGCACAAGGCAAACGCCGCGGCGACGGGCTTGCCCCAGGCGGCGAAGCTTGGAAAGATCGCCTTTCGTCGACCGAGCGCGCCGCCGCGCGCCGTCGCCTGAACCGGACCGGCGCGATTGAGCGGTTTTTCCGAATATGGCCGTTACGACGGCTTGGGGCTCGCCAAGCTCGTGCGCGAGGGCGAGGTCTCGCCCGCCGAACTGGTCGAGGAGGCGATCGCCCGCGTCGAAGCGCTGAACCCGGCGTTGAACGCCGTCGTCCATAAGCTCTACGCCAGCGCCCGCCGCGCCGCCGCCCGTCCGCTTGGCGGGCCGTTCGCCGGCGTCCCGCTGTTCCTCAAGGACCTCGGCGCGACCGTCGCGGGCGCGCCGACGAGCCAAGGCAATCGGCGCCTGGCGATGATCGCGCGCGAGGCCGACGACGAGATCGTCGCGCGCTTCCGCCGCGCCGGCCTCATCCCGATCGGCAAGACCAACGTCCCCGAATTCGGTCTCGCGCCAGTCACCGAACCGGCAGCGTTCGGCCCCTGCCGCAACCCTTGGGACCTGGCGCGCGCGCCCGGCGGCTCGAGCGGCGGCTCGGCGGCGGCGGTGGCCGCGCGCCTCGCGCCGATCGCCCACGCCAGCGACGGCGGCGGCTCGATCCGCATCCCCGCTTCGTGCTGCGGGCTGGTCGGCCTCAAGCCGACTCGCGGGCGCACGCCGCTCGGTCCGCGCGTCGGCGAGAAGTGGCGCGGCTTCTCGGTCAGCTTCGCGTTGACCCGTTCGTTGCGCGATTGCGCCGCGCTGCTCGACGCCGTTCAGGGCGCCGACCTCGGCGCGCCCTACCAGATTCCGCCGCCGGCGCGCCCTTACCTACAGGAAGTCGGCGCGCCGCCGGGCCGGCTGCGCGTCGCGGTGGCCAAGACGCCGTTTCTCGCCGAGGCGGTCCATCCCGACTGTCTCGCCGCCGTCGCGGCGACCGCCGCATTGATCGAGGAGCTCGGCCACCAGGTGGTCGAAGCGGCGCCGCCGATCGACCGCGAGCCTTGGCTGACCGCCTTTCTGCAGGTGCTCGCCGGCGAGGTCGCCGCCGAGATCGAAGCGAGCGGGCGGGTCGTCGGCCGGCCGCTCGGCTTCGCCGATTTCGAGCCGGGGACCTACGCCGTCGGCCTGCTCGGCCGCGTCTTCAGCGCCGGCGATTACGCGAGCGGCGCCCAATATCTGCAAAGCTGGGCGCGGCGCGTCGGCCTCTTCTTCGCGGAGTTCGACGCGCTGCTGACGCCGACCATGGCCGCGCCGCCGCCGCTGGTCGGCGCCTTGAAGCCGTCGGGTCTGCAGGCGGCGCTGCTCGCCGCGGTCGGTCGGCTCGGCGCCGGCTGGCTCATCCGCGCGACCGGAGCGGCGCGGCGTTTCGCGGAAAGTTCGCTCCCCTATGTCGCCTATACGCCGCTGTTCAACGTCACCGGCCAGCCGGCGATCTCGCTGCCGCTGTGGCGGAGCGAAGCGGGCCTGCCGATCGGCGTGCAGCTTGCGGCGCGCTTCGGCGACGAGGCGACGCTGTTCCGCCTCGCCGCGCAGCTCGAACAGGCGCGGCCGTGGTTCGACCGCGCCCCGCCGGGCTATTAGCCGCCCTACCCTCGCGGCTTCTCCGGCCACCGCGACAGCGCCGCGAACGGCGAGCCGGTTTCGTCTTGTTCGGCGGGCGGGGTGAAGGAGACGCCGGGCTTGCGCGGATAGGGATCGAGCGCCAGCGCGAAGAACTCGGCGGCGAGCGCGCCGAGGTCGATCACGCCGTCGACGATCGGGTCGGGCGGATCCTCTTCGTCGAACGCGATGAACTCGCCGCGCCGCTCCTCGCGTTTTTCGTCGGGCGGGGCGAAGCGGACGTCGACCTCCTCGTCGAGCGTCGCCGGGAAAGGCTCGATCGAGACGACGCAGATCTGGGTGAACTCGGCGCGCACGACGCCAGTCACGCGCGCCCCGTCGCGTCCAAGACGCCTCAGCGTGAAGGTCGCGGCGAGCTTGGCGATCGCCGGCAAGCGATTGAGCTTAGCCAGCGCCGCGCGCTCCTCGGCGTCGGCCTCGATCGCCCGCGCGAGCGGCTCGCTCGGCAGCGCGTCGACCCGCACGGGCCGGCTGAAGACGGGAGCGTCGTTCATCGCGCCTCTCCGATTAGGTTGGGAAAGCGAAAGTCCCCGCCGACGAACCTCTCGATCTCCACGCGCTCCAGCGCCGCCGCGGCGGCGGCGACATAGGCCGCAAGCGCGCGCGCTTGCGGCGCCGAATCGGCGTCGCGCGCGCCATAGACGTTGCGCGCCAGCGCCGCGGCGAGCGCGTCGGCGTCGCCCGCCGCCAGCGCCTCGCCGTAGGCGCGGCCGCGGCCGTAGAACGCCTCCGCCATCTTCTTCATCCGCCTCGCCACGCCGACGTCGCCGTAGGACATCTCGCGCAGCGCGTCCTCGAAGCCGCGGAACACGCCGTCGACGAGATCCTGCGCCACCTGGCAGCCGAGGTCGCCGAGCTCGGCGAGCCGCCGTAGCGCGAGACCGGCGTGCAGGGCGACCATCTCGAAACGGCCGTCGACGCTGTCGGCGACGGCAAGGCGGGTATAGAGCGCGGGGGCGCGCGCCGCCGCCACGATCTCGCCGTGAATTTGGTCGATCAGGATGCGGTTGGCGCGCCGGGCGCGCCAGCGGGCGACGATCATCGAGCGCCTTGCTTTTTATCGACGCCCTGGGTTAGGCATCGCCATGCCGCCTGGCAAGGGGAAAAGCCGAGGGGCGGAAGCGGAGAACTCCCATGCGGCCGAGTCTCGAATCTGGCGCGCGGCGGCGCGCGGCGGCGCTTGCCGGCCTCATGGCGCTCGCGACGGCGCTGTCCGGCTGCCTCGGCTACGACGGCGACTTCGACCGCGGCTACCAGGTCGACGAGCAGACGCTCGACCAGCTCAAGATCGGCCAGACCACCAAGCCGCAGGCGCTGGCGCTGATGGGCACGCCGTCGACGACGTCGACGGTCGGCGGCGACGCCTGGTACTACATCGGCCAGAAAATGTCGCGGCCGCTCGCCTTCATGCCCGACAAGATGACCGACCAGAACGTGCTGGCGATCTATTTCGACAAGGGCGGCAAGGTCTCGCGCATCGCCAACTACGGCATGAAGGACGGCAAGGTCTTCGACTTCGTCTCGCGCACCACGCCGACCGGCGGCGCGGAGCCTGATTTCCTGCGCAACATCATGTCCGGGCTGTTCAAATTCACCTGACGCGCGCGGCGGCGCGCCGCCTCTCCCGACCAGCGCGTCTGCGCTGGCGGGCGCGGCCGCATTTGACGCCGCGGCCTCACGTAGCGGCCGCCGCCTCCAGCGCCACCGCCGCCGATTGGGCAATGGCCGCGTAGCGTAGCGCCGCCTGCGCGGCTTCCGCCGAAACTCCCGCCTCGCGCGCCGCCTTCTCGTGCGCATCGAGGCAGGCGCCGCAGCCGTTGACCGCCGACCCCGCCAGGCGCCACAGCTCGAAGTCGGCCTTGGGGACTCCAGGATTGGCGATGACGCTCATCCTCAGCCGCGCCGGCGCGTTCGCATACTCCTTGTTGGAAAGCAGATGGGTGGCGCGGTGGTAGACGTTGTTCATCGCCATCGCCGCCGCGCGCGCCGCTTCGAGCGCCGCCGGCGTCAGCCGTTCGGCGGCCTCGGCGAGGAAGGCGGCGCGCGTCTCGGCGGCGCGCGAGGCGATGGCGCAGGCGAGGAGCAGGCCCCACTTGGTCTGCGGGGCGAGAATCTCCTCGTTGGCGAGCGCGGAGAGGTTGAGTCGGACGTTCTTGAAGGTTTCCGGCAGCCGCGCCCGCAACGATTCGACGCTCATCGGCTCACGCGACCTTCAGCACCGGGCCGCCGACCTCGCGGTCGCAGGCGCACAGCTTTTGGGTCTGCAACGCGTCGAGGACGCGCAGCGTGTCCTTCGGCGCGCGGCCGACGTCGAGATTCGTCGCGTAGACGTGCTGGATGACGTTGTCGGGATCGACGATGAAGGTGACGCTGCAGGCGACCCCTTCCGGCGCACGCACGCCGAAGGCTGTCGACGAGCGACCCCTTCGAGTCGGCGAACCGCCACAGCGGCAGCTTATGCAGGTCCTTGTGGTCGCGCCGCCAGGCGAGCTTGACGTGCTGGTTGTCGATCGAACCGCCCAGCACCACCGCGTCGCGATCGGCGAATTCGCCGTTTAGGCGCTCGAATTCGCCGATCTCGGTCGGGCAGACGAAGGTGAAGTCCTTGGGATAGAAGAAGATCACCTTCCACTTGCCGGG
>CAZKHF010000095.1:0-10043 GCA_964552445.1 uncultured Bradyrhizobium sp.
GCCCGCGGGCGATCGCCGCGTCGAGCGCGACGCCAGGGGCGATCGGCGTCAGCAGCGTCTCGCGGCGGCGGATGTTGTCGTTGACTTGGAAAAGCTCCGCCGGCCATTCGTCGACCGGCGCCTGGGCGCGGATGAGGGCGCAGATCTCGTCGACCCGGCGCGCGGTTATGCGCGGGATGGCCAGATTATTGACGAGAACCGACGGCCCCTGGTCGCACATGCCGGCGTCGGAGGTCAGGTCGACGCTGACCAAGCCGTCGGACGACACTTCGCCGCGCTTGACCTTCAGTCGGCTGAGCATGTGCTCGAACAAGGCGATGTTGCCGGTCATCCGATCGGTGATGTTGTCGGCGAACAACACTCGATAGCGGCCGTGCGGACGATCGTAGAGAAGCGTGTGGAAGCGCAGCACGGCTTGCACGCGCGTGCGCGGAATTTTCAGCAGCGGGGCGATCGTCTCGACGGTCTCGGGCGAGACCCAATCCAGCGCCTCCTGCGCGTCGCGCAGGATTTGCACGACGCAGGTCGGGTCGCCGCGATACTTTTCGACGATGGCGGAAACAATCGGGTCCGCGGACGGCATGCTCGGGTTCCTCGGGTTGTCGGCGGCGCCACACTAAGGACTCGCGCCGAGCGATAACTGATCCTGATCAAATGACGCTCTCGCGCATCACCCGTTCGGCCTAAACGCTTGGCACACGTCAGGATTCGTGTCCAGTCGATCGCCTCCGATCAGGTCGAGGCAATAAGGAATGGCGGGAAACGTCGCCTCGAGGCAAGCGCGAATCGCCGACGGGCGACCGGGAAGGTTGACGATCAGGCTGCGCCCGCGGGTCCCGGCGATCTGGCGCGACAGGATCGCCGTCGGCACGTCGAGGAGGCTGCGCGCGCGCATCAACTCGCCGAAACCCGGCAGCAGCCGGTCGCAGACCGCCTGCGTCGCTTCCGGCGTCACGTCGCGCGGCGCGGGGCCGGTGCCGCCGGTGGTGAGAATCAGCGAGCAGCCCTCGGAATCGGCGAGCTCGCAGAGCGCCCGCTCGATCGCCGCGCGCTCGTCGGGAACCAGCCGGCGCGCCGGCCGCCACGGCGTGGCGAGGATCGCCGACAGCGCCGCTTCGATTCCCGGCCCGCCCTTGTCCTCGTAGATCCCCGCCGACGCGCGGTCGGAGACGGTGACCACGCCTATCGGGACTTCGCGCAACTCCGCTCCTCCGCGCCTCGAGCTTGGTTCTGCCCATGAGCCTAGCGCGTTTCGCCCGGCCGATCACCTGCCGTCGGCCGACTCAGCGCCGTTATCGCCTCCTCGACGCTGTGAAAAAGATGGTCGCGGCCGACCAGCGCCTCCAGCCCCTGGCGGGCGAAGCTTTGCTGCGCGCGCACCGATTCGAGGCGCGCGAAGGCGACGTCGACGCCGTCGGCGCGCAGACTGCGCACGGTTTCGGCAAGGATGACCGCGCCGGTGTAGTCGATCTCGACGATCGCGTTGGCTTCGACGACGATCAGCTTGAGCCCCGGCGCGGGCAGCGCCTGGATCGCCTGCTGGAATTCGTAGGCGTTGAGGAACGACAGGGGCGCCTGCAGCGCGACCACGCGCGCGCCGGGCGCGGTCTCGCCGCGTCGCAGCGCGCTCGCCGGCCACCAGATCGAGGTGCCGGGAATGCGCTCGAGTTCAGTGAGGCGGGCGCGCGTCGTCGTCCATACGCCGTGGGTCAGCGACAGGATGACGCCAACGCCGACGCCCTGCTGGATCGGCAGGACGAGAATCGCCGCTGCGGTGACGATCGCCAGCGCGAACTCGGCCCGGCTGCGCGCCCACAGATCGCGGATCGTCGCCCAGCGGACGATGCGCTGCGCGACGAACAAGAGCACCCCGGCGAGCGCCGCATGGGGAACATGGGCGACGAGGCCGGCGCCGAAAGCCGCCAGGAGAAGCGCCAGCGCGGCGCAGGCCAGCCCGCCGAGCTGCGAGACGCCGCCGGTCTCGGCGACGATCGCGGTGCGCGGCGGGCTGGCGTTGACCGGAAAGGCGCCGGTCAGCGCGGCGACGAGATTGGCGGCGCCGAGGCCGACGAAGTCGCGGCTGACGTCGGGCCCACGCGCCGGGTCGGAGACGAAGCTGCGCGTCGTCGCGGCCGTCTGCGCCATGACGACGATGCCGACGATCAGCGCCAGTGGCGCGATCTGGGCCAGCTCGTCCGGCGCGATCGCCGGGATTGTCAGCTTCAGGGTCGCCCCGGCGATCGCGCCGACGACGGCGACGCCGCGCGATTCGAGAGCGAAGGCGGCGGTGAGCGCCGTCGCCAGCGCGAGCCCGATCAGCGCGCCGGGGAAACGCGGACTGACGCGCTCGCCCGCCGCCATTATCGCCAGCACGCCGAGGCCGAGGCCGAGCGAGAGCGGGTTGGTCGCGCGGAGCTCGCGCGCCAGCGCCGCGACCTGGTCGATCAGCGACCCGGCCGGCGGCGCGACGCCGATGAGCGCCGGCGCCTGGCTGACGACGATATGGCCGGCGATCCCAGCCAGAAAGCCAGTGACCACCGGGATCGACAAAAGGTCGGCGACGAAGCCAAGGCGGAAGGCGCCGGCGAGCGTGAGAATCAGGCCGACGCCGAGCGCGAGCGCCGCCGCGTCGGCCGCGTAGCGCGCCGACCCGGCGCTCGCTAACAACGCCAGCGCGCCGGCGAAGATCGGCGCGATGGTCGAATCGGCGCCGACCGACATCAGCCGGCTGGCGCCGAACGCGGCGAAGCCGACCGCCCCGGCGAACAGCGCGAGAAAGCCGATCTGCGGCTCGAAGCCCGCCAGCCGCGCCGTCGCCATCTGCTCGGGAATGGCGATCGCGGCGAGGGTCAGCCCGGCGGCGACGTCGGCGCCCAGGTCGGCCGGACGCCAGCCGCGAAACGAGCGAAACAGCGGCCAAGCGCGGCGCGGCGCGCCGGATTCTTCGCCCATTTGGCCCGCTCCTTCAGGCGTCGACGCCTTGGATTCGCCTGCATTCAGGCGGATTCGCGCCGGCGCGTCAATCTTGGCGTGTGACTTTTCGCTCCTCGCGCGATAGCTTCGCGCACGGACGGCGCGGAGCACGGGCGATGGTGGCGCGACGACTGGCTCTGGCGATCGGCCTTCTGTTCGCCCTCGTCGGCGCGCAGTGGCCGGAATTCTCGCAGCAATACCGCCAGCGGCTGGGCGGCGCGCTCGACGAGCTGACGCGCGTCGTCGCCGCCTTTGACGACGAGGCGGCGAGCCACGACCTCACCCCCGACCAGGCGATCGCGCGGCTGAAGGACAATCCCGAGGCGCTGGCGCGCGAGCGCGGCGCCGACATCGAAGGCGACATCGCCCGCCAGGGGCGGCTGCAGGCCGACCTCGCGGGGCTTCAGAACGCCGGTCCCCTGCGCCGCCTGGCGGTGATCGTTGGCGACCTCGACCCCGCCATCGCCAGCCAGACCCTGCGCGACTTCGAGCCGGCGCTGCCGATGACCTCGGAGACGCTGACGGTCGCCGGCCTGGCGCTGGTCCTCGGCTGGGGCGCGACGCATCTCGTCGCCTGGCCGATCCGGCGGCGCTGGCGGCCGCGCGTCATCCGACAAAGGATCGATCCGCCGCGCGGCCAAAGCCGCGCGTAAACTTGCGGTTAACGGTCTTCGCGGGTCGTCGGTCGCCGTGGCCAGCGGCGAAGGGCCCGGATGATCGGCGTTAACTCCGCATAACCCCTCGCTGTATACATTCCGATCCGACAGGCGACGAGTCGCCGGACACGCCGGACGCCGCGAGAGCCTGGAGCAGCGCATGACCCGCCTCATCAGACGGTTTCATCGATCGCGGACCGGCGCCATCGCGGTGGAGTACGCGGTGATGGTCATGTGCATCGTGATCGTCATCATCGCCTCGGTCTCCGCCACCGGCACGCAGCTCAACAATCTCTACGCCGTCGTCGCGAATTACCTCTAGGTGGAATGGCCTTCGCCGCCGTCGCGGCGCTTGGCGGCGCCGCCGCGTTTCGCTAAACTGAGGCCATGTACGCGGCGGTCACCCGCAATATCCGAGTCTCCGTCACGCCGGCGTTTTCGCCCGAGCGGTCGGACCCCGACGAGCCGCGCTTTTTCTGGACCTACGCCGTCGAGATCGTCAATTTGGGCGACCGCGCGGTGCAATTGACCCATCGCCATTGGCGGATCACCGACGGCGAAGGCCGGGTGGAGGAGGTGCGCGGCGTCGGCGTGGTCGGCGAGCAGCCGATCCTCGCGCCGGGCGAATCGTTCCGCTATTCCTCGGGTTGCCCGTTGCGCACATCGAGCGGCGTGATGGTCGGCGCCTACCGCATGATCGCCGACGACGGCGAGGCGTTCGAGGTCGAAATCCCCGCCTTCTCGCTCGACAGCCCGCAGGCGCGGCGGGCGCTGCACTGACCGACGCCGTCAGTTCGTCGCCTTGAGGATCTCCGCCTTGAGCGCCTGTTCGGCGCTGTCGGTCTCGATCGGGCCGACCAGCTTGTAGGCGATCGCGCCGTCGCCCTTGACCACGAAGGTTTCGGGCACGCCGTAGACGCCCCAGTCGATGCCGGCGCGGCCGTCGCGGTCGAGGCCGATCTTCGCATAAGGGTCGCCGAGAACGCCGAGGAAGCGCTTGACGTTTTCGGGCGCGTCCTTCTGCGCGACGCCGATCAGCGCGACGCCCTTGGCCTTCAGGTCCGCATCGTCGGCGAGCGCCATCAGGAACGGGTGCTCGGCGCGGCAGGGCGCGCACCACGAGGCGAAAACGTTGACGATGGAAACGCGGCCGCCGCGCAGGTCGGCGTCAGAAACTCCCGGCGCGCCGTCGAGGCCGGGAAGATCGAGCGTCGGCGCGCTCTGGCCGATCAGCGCCGAGGGGATGCGCGACGCGTCGCCGGCGTCAAGCCGTAGGAAAAAGAGCGCTGCCAGCGCAACGAAAACGATCAGCGGCGCGGCGGCGAGCGCCGCGCGACGGCGCGCCCCGCCCCCGCTCATTCGCCGTCCTCGCCGCCACGCGCCGCCTCGAGGCGCCGAAGCGCCGCGGACAGCGCATGATAGTCGCGGACGATGGCGACGATCATGACGACAACGGTCGCCGCCGCCAGCGCGTAGGCGGCGACGACAAAGCCAAAATGCGGGGCGGCGATCATGCGCCCTGCCTCCGCGCCGCCGGCGGCCGCGCGAGCGCGTCGCCTTCCGCCGCCGCGATCATGGTCAGCCGCGCCAGCCGGCGGCGCAGGATCTCGTTGCGGATCGCCATCAGCCACAGCGTCACAAACAGCGCCAGGAAGGCGAGCCCCATGACGAAAAGCGGCCACAGAAGCTGCGGCGCGATGGTCGGCCCGCCGAGCCGGAACACCGACGCGGGCTGGTGGAGCGTGTTCCACCAGTCGACGGAGAACTTGACGATCGGCAGGTTGACGCAGCCGACCAGCGTCAGCACCGCCGCCGCGCGCGCCGCCCGGCCGGGGTCCTCGATCGAGCGCCACAGCGCGACGAGGCCGAGATAGACAATGAACAGCACCAGCACCGAGGTGAGCCGCGCGTCCCACACCCAATAGGTTCCCCACATCGGCTTGCCCCACAGCGAGCCGGTGGCGAGGCAGATGAAGGTGAAGGCGGCGCCGAGCGGCGCGGCGGCCTTCTGCGCCGCGTCGGCGAGCGGATGGCGCCACACCAGCGTGCCGAGGCTCGCGAGCGTCATCGCCGCATAGATAAAAGTGGAGAGCCAAGCCGCGGGGACATGGACATACATGATGCGCACCGTCTCGCCCTGCTGGTAGTCGGGCGGCGCGGCGAAGGCGAGCGCGAGGCCGAGCGCGAACAGCGCCGCCGTCGCCGGCGAGAGCCACGGCAGCGCGCGGCGCGTCACGGCGAGGAAGACGGTGGGGCTCGCGAGGTTCGCCATCGCGCGGGTTCTAGCGCATCGACGGCGGTCAGGGCAACGCGGCGCGCGGCGGCGCCGGCGCGGCCTTTGGCTTGATAACCTAAACTTTACGGTTTCCTGCGAGGTTGGCCGCATGACGTGTTGAACCGTTGAGATTTCAGGCGGTTCAATGGCATGAGGCCGTACGTTCATCCCGGTTGCAGCCCGGATCGCCCGCCCGCGACGTGACGCCGCGCCTGCCGCATGGCTGCGGTCATCGCCTCGCCCCGGGCGCAACAAAGGCGCTCACGGGAAGTCCTGGCGGATGCTCGACTTCATTGGCGAAAGAATGGCGCCGGAGCCTTCCGAGGAGGCGCTTTCCCGTCTCAATCGCGAATTGAGAGCGATCGGCTCCTGCCAACAGGCGATGATGCGCGCGCGCGACGAGCCGACCCTGCTCGCCGAAGTGTGCCGCATCGTCTGCGAGGAAGCCGGCTACCTGATGGCCTGGGTCGGCTACGCCGAGCATGACGAGGCCAAGACGGTGCGGCCGGTCGCCCACGCCGGCTGCGATTCCAGCAGCATCGAACCGGCGCGCGTAACTTGGCGCGAGGACGACGAGCGCGGACGCGGGCCGATGGGCACGTCGATCCGCACCGGGGCGACAGTGTGGAGCCAGGACTGGCTAAACGACCCGCGCGGCGCGCCCTGGCGCGAATTTACGCTCGAGCACAATTTCCGCGGCGTGGTCTCCTTGCCGCTCAAGGACGAAGGCGGCGAGGCGTTCGGCGCCCTCAACATCTATGCCGACGCGCGCGACGCCTTCGACGCGGAGGAGATCCGTCTGCTCGAAGACCTCGCCGCCGATCTCGCTTTCGGCGTCCTGGCGCTGCGCCATCGCGAGGAAAGCCTGCGCGCCAACGCGCGATTGCAGGCCGACCTGCGCTTCTTCGAATGCATGGACCGGGTCAACCGGACGATTCGGGAAGTGCAAGACGTCGAAGCGATGATGCGCGAGACGCTCGACCTGTCGCTCGACATCTTCGCCTGCGACCGTGCCTGGCTGATCAGCCCGTGCGATCCGGACGCGCCGAGCTGGACCCCGGTGATGCAGCGCTGCCGCGCCGAATATCCGGCGCCGGTCGCTTGCAACGCCCCGGAGCCGATGACGCCCGGCGCACGCGCGATGAGGGCCGCTTTGCGGGCCGCGGCAGGCCCGGTCTCCTTCGACCCTCGCTCCGAATTGCCGGTCCCCGAGGACCATCGCGCCCGCCACGGCGTGCAGTCGCTGCTGGCGATGGCGATCTATCCCAAGAACGCCGCGCCGCACTCGTTCGGCCTGCACCAGTGCTCGGAGGCGCGAGTCTGGACCGACGACGAAAAGCGGCTGCTCGAGGCGATCGGCCATCGGCTCCAGGACGGGCTCACCAGTCTGCTCGCGCACAATGAGCTAAGCCAACGCGAGAGCCAGCTCAGCGCCCTGGTGCGCACGCTTCCCGACCTGGTCTGGATCAAGAACCTCGACGGCGTCTATCTCCGCTGCAACCCGCCCTTCGAGCGCCTCAACGGCCTCGCGGAAAAGGACATCGTCGGCAAGACCGCCTTCGACCTCTTGCCCCGCGACGAAGCGGAAGCGGCCCAGGCCAGAGACCAGCGCGCGATCGAGGCGGACGCGCCGCAATGGGTCGAGGAATGGAAAACTGTCGCCGACGGCGGACGCCGCCTGTTCGAGCTGGCCCGAACCGCGCTGCGCGACGAGACCGGCAAGAAGATTGGCGTGCTCGGCGTCGCCCGCGACATCAGCGACCGTCGTAAGATCGAGGAGCGCCTGCGCGTCGCCGCCGTCGCCTTCGAGGCGCAGGAGGGCATTCTCATCGCCGGCGCCGACCGCGTGATTCAGCACGCCAATCGCGCCTTCACCGAAATCACCGGCTACGCGCTCGAGGAGCTGATCGGCCAGGAGCCGAGCCTGTTCGCGCCCGACAACCTTGTCGCCCACATGATGCGCCAGAGAAGCTGGCGCGGCGAGACGTCGACCCGCCGCAAGAACGGCGAGGTCTTTCCCGCCTGGGCGACCGTCGCTGCGGTGCGCGGCGGCAACGGCGAAATCACCCATTATGTCGTGACGATAACCGACATCGGCGCGCGCAAGCGCGCGGAAAAGCAGATCGAGACCCTCGTCAACTACGATCCGCTGACCCGGCTGCCCAACCGGCGCTTGCTCCTCGACCGGCTGCAGCAGGCGCTGGCCCGCGGCGCGCGCAGCGGCCGCAAGGGCGCGCTGCTGCTCATCGACCTCGACAATTTCAAGCTTCTCAACGAGACGAGCGGCCACGACGTCGGCGACAAACTGCTGTTCGAGGTCGCGCGCCGCCTCTCCGCCTGCGTCGGCGACGGCTCGGCGGCGCGGATCGGCGGCGACGAATTCGCGGTGCTGATGGAGGACCTCAACGAGTCGCCGCGGGAGGCGGCCGCGTTCGCCGAGCGGGTCGGCGAACGAATCCTCGCCGCGCTCAACGAGCCCTACGCGCTGGCCGGCGGCGTCAAGCACTCCAGCCCCAGCATCGGCGTGACCGTGTTCGTCGACGGCGTCGCCACGAGCGACGAGCTGCTCAAACAGGCCGACATCGCGCTGTACGCGGCCAAGGCGGCGGGGCGCAACAGGCTGCGTTTCTTCAATCCCGAAACGCAGGCGGCGCTCGCCGAACGCAGCGCCATGGACGCGGCGTTGCGCGTCGCCGTCCGCGAGCGCCAGTTCGAGCTCTTCTACCAGCCGCAGGTCGACCGTCGCGGCGCCCGCATCGGCGCTGAGGCGCTGCTGCGCTGGCGGCGCCCGGACCGCGGCCTCGTCTCCCCCGGCGAGTTCATTCCGGTGGCGGAAGAAAACGGCCTGATCCTGCCTATCGGCCAATGGGTTCTGCAGGAGGCCTGCGCGCGGCTGAAAGTCTGGGCGGGCGACCCGCGCGCGCGGCATCTACGCCTCTCCGTCAACGTCAGCGCCAGACAGTTCCATCAGGACGACTTCGCCGACCAGGTGCGCGGGGCCCTGCGCGCCTCGGGCGCGCCCGCCCGCCGCCTCGTGCTCGAGCTGACCGAGAGCGTCGTCCTCGACGACGTCGACGCCGCGATCGACAAGATGAACGCCTTGCGGGCGCTGGGCGTCGGCTTCGCCATCGACGATTTCGGCGTCGGCTACTCGTCGCTCTCCTACCTCACCCGCCTGCCGCTCGATCAGCTCAAGATCGACCGCTCCTTCGTGCGCAAGCTGCCGGAGAGCGTCAACGACGCGGCGGTCGCGCGGACGATCATCGCGCTCGCCGGCGGCCTCGGCCTCTCGGTCATCGCCGAGGGCGTCGAAACGGCGGCGCAGCAATGGTTCCTCGAAAGCCAGGGCTGCCCGTTCTACCAAGGTTATTTGTTCGGCAGGCCGATGCAGCTCGCCGACTACGAGGCCTCGCTCAGCTGAGCGCCCGCCGCCGCGGCCGCCGCGCGCGATGCGACAAAGCGCGCGCCGGCGCCGCCGATTAGACTCTTGTCAAACTGAGGCGCCGCCCGCATGGTCCGCCTGCCGCGACCCGCCCAAAGGCGCGCGCGGCTCATGCTCAAGGAGATGACTTCATGACCAAGACCCTCGCGCTCGCGGCTCTGGCCGTGGTTCTCGCCGGCGCGCCGACGTTGGCCTTCGCCGACCCGAGCTGCACGGCCCAGGCGACCGACAAGAAGCTCGCCGGCGCCGCCAAGGACAGTTTCCTGAAGAAATGCAAGACCGACGCCGCCGCGGCGTGCGACAAGCAGGCCGCCGACAAGAAGCTCTCCGGCGCGGCCAAGACCTCGTTCACCACCAAGTGCGTCAACGACGCGGCCGGCTCGTAAGCGGCGCGCTCATTCCTGCGCGTGCCTGAGCGCCGCGGCCGCCGCGAACGGCGCCGCGGCGACGGCGAACAGCGATAGCGCGCACAGCATCAGGAACGGCGTCGCGAACGGCGCGTCGCCGCCGCTCGCCGCCGACGCGGCGGCGACGCCGAAGATCAGCACCGGGATCGTCAGCGGCAGCACCAGCACCGCCATCAGCAAGCCGCCGCGCTTGAGCGACACCGTCAGCGCCGCGCCGATCGCCCCGATCATGGTCAGCGCCGGCGTGCCCGCCGCGAGGGTGAGCGCGACCAGGGCGAGCGGCTTCGGCT
>CAZKHF010000096.1:0-2618 GCA_964552445.1 uncultured Bradyrhizobium sp.
TTCTCCGCCTGCTGGGCGTGCTTGCTGGCGAAGTCGAGCCGGTTGAGCTTGGTCAGGCCGTCGACCAGGCCGCCGATCTCGGCGCCGAACAGCGAATCGATCTGCTCGCGGGTGGCCGCGGTGTCCTCGAGCGTGTCGTGCAGCATCGCCGCTACGATGGTCGGGTCGTCGAGCTTGAGGTCGGTGAGGATGGCGGCGACTTCGAGCGGGTGGGAGAAGAAGGGGTCGCCCGAGGCGCGCTTCTGCGCCCCGTGGGCCTTCATGGCGAAGACGTAGGCGCGGTTGAGCAGGTCTTCGTCGGCGTCCGGGTTGTAACGACGCACGCGATCGACCAGTTCGTACTGCCGCATCATGAATCGGTTCGGGCCTCGCGCGCACGGTCGAGAAAATCGGCTGCCGCCCGGCAATATCGAGGCCTAAGCCCCGGCGCGCAAGCCCCAGATCGAGACGCGGCCGACGTCCCCTCTCCCCGCTCGCGGGGAGAGGGTTAGGGCGAGGGGCCGGTCGCACGGGCCGCGGCTTCTCCGGCTCGCCCCTCGCCCCATCCCTCTCCCCGCGCGAATGTGCGGGCAGAGGAGGATGCGCCGCCGACGTCCCCTCTCCCCGCTCGCGGGGAGAGGGTTAGGGTGAGGGGCCGGTCGCACGGGCCGCGGCTTCTCCGACTCGCCCCTCACCCCATCCCTCTCCCCGCGCAAAAGCGCGGGGAGAGGGGGATGCGCCGCCGCCAAACCCGCCCCGCGCACCCTTTCGTGACCTTTCTGCAACATGCCTTCGGGAAACGCCATTCATGGCCGAAATTCGGCGATTTCGGGATTGAGGCCCAGCCGAAGCGCTGTATGGTTAGCCGCTGTGAACGGGAGGCTTCCCGGTCGCGAGTCGGACGGACGGCGTCCGTCGCTGGGGGGTCCAGCGTCTAACGCTCGAAGTTCGCGGAACGGGAAGAGGGGCGCTTAACACCTTTCGCTCGGCGGACGTTTTGGGTCGGCGAGATAAGGTTAGAGGTTTCAACCGACTCCCACATGTCACTTACTGGAGGTCACCAAATGACTCTCATCAAGAGCCTACTGCTCGGTTCCGCGGCGACGTTGTTCGTCGTGGCCGGCGCGCAGGCCGCCGATCTTCCGACGAAGAAGGGCGCGCCCGCGGCTGAATACGTGAAGATCTGCAAGATCGACGGCATCGCCGGCTTCGTGATTCCCGGCTCCGACACCTGCCTCAAGATCGGCGGCGTCATCAACGCCCAGATCGAAGGCGGCAACACCAAGACTACGTACCTCTACCCGGGCGCGGCGGCGACCGACTCCAAGTATCGGTCTGACTTCGGCTGGTACACCCGCGGCGAAATCGACATGACCGCCGTGTCCAACACCGCCAACGGCCCGTTGCTCGGCTACGTCGCCCTCCGCATGAATATGGGCAGCGGCACGGACGCGCCCGGCAGCATCGTCGGCTACCAGAACAATACGACTACCCAAGACTACCTCGCCAACGCCTACATCCAGTGGGCCGGGCTCACCGCCGGTCTGAAGCGCTCGTATTACGACTTCATCGGCGGCGGCAACACCTGGAAGGACATCTTCTCGCCGGACGACAACGGCGACCAGGGCGTCGCCCAGATCGCCTACACCGCGACCTTCGGCGGCGGCTTTGCGGCCACCCTCGCCATTCAGGAAGACCGCTACTCGGAAGGCTTCTACGACGGCGCTATGGGAGCCTACACTGAGCTCGGCAATACCGCGCCCGATATCGTCGCGGCGTTGGACCTGACCCAGAGCTGGGGCGCCGCCCACTTGGCGGGCATCGCGCATAGCATCCATGTCGAAAGCCTCGCCAGCGGCGCTGGCGCCGCCGGATACGACAAGGACACGTGGGGCTTTGGCGTCATCGGCGGCTTGCAGTTCAACCTGCCGCAGCTCGGCGCGGGCGACCTGATCCAGTTGCAGGCCGCCTACGCCGACGGCGCGCCCAAGTACTCCGGCGTCGGCTCGCCGGGCTGGGGCGGACCCGACCAGGGCTTGAACACCAACGGCGGCAACGGGACGATCTTCCCGATCTCCGACGGCATCTTCGAGGGCAGCTCGTTCAAGTTGTCCGAGTCTTACACCCTCGCGGCGCAGGGCACCTTCCAGGTCACGCCGAACTTCGCGATCGATCCTGAAGTCGCCTATGGCCACATCTCGTACAACTCGGCGGCGGCGGCGGCGGATGAGATTTCGCGGTCGGCTTATGGCTGGCTGGTCGGCAGCGTGTTCGACTGGTCGCCGGCCAAGAACCTCGACTTCGCCCTCGACGTCATGTACATCGACTCGCACCAGGACAAGGTCATCGTCGGCGGCCAAGCGCGGACCACGCCGACCGACGCGGACGGCTTCAACTTCCGTCTGCACATCATTCGCGCCTTCTGAGCGAATCGACAGTCTGGTTTGAAATCTTGGCCCCGGAGCGCAAGCTCCGGGGTCTTTTTCTTTCCCCTCTCCCCGCTGCGATCCCCTCTCCCCGCCTTGGCGGGGAGAGGGTTAGGGCGAGGGGCCGGTCGGATGCGTCGCGGCCCTTCCGACCCGCCCCTCGCCCCAGCCCTCTCCCCGCGCGAATGCGCGGGGAGAGGGGGCTCCGGCGCG
>CAZKHF010000096.1:2718-5375 GCA_964552445.1 uncultured Bradyrhizobium sp.
CCTCGCCCCAGCCCTCTCCCCGCGCGAATGCGCGGGGAGAGGGGGCTCCGGCGCGAAAGTCCCCTCTCCCCGCCTTGGCGGGGAGAGGGTTAGGGCGAGGGGCCGGTCGGATGCGTCGCGGCCCTTCCGACCCGCCCCTCGCCCCAGCCCTCTCCCCGCGCGAATGCGCGGGGAGAGGGGGCTCCGGCGCGCGGCGTCACGAGGCTTTCCATGCGCGGTCTGCGCATTCCCGAAACCGACCGCTCCCGCGCCTTGCGCCGCGACCAGAGCGAGGCCGAGCGCCTTCTCTGGCGGCGGCTGAGGGGCCGCGGCGTCGGCGGCTTCAAGTTCGTCCGTCAGGCGCCGATCGGCCCGTTCTTCGCCGATTTCGCCTGCCGCGAAGCCAAGCTCGCGGTCGAGGTCGACGGCGCGACCCATTCGACCGACGACGAAGCGCGCCGCGACGCGCGGCGCGAACAATTCTTGCGCGCGCAAGGCTATCGCATCGCGCGCGTCGCCAACGACGACGTCTACCGCAACCTCGACGGCGTCATCGAGACGATTCTCGCGGCGCTGGAAGGCCGATGATTCGCCCTCTCCCCGAATCCCCTCTCCCCGCCTTGGCGGGGAGAGGGTCAGGGTGGGGGGCCGGTCGGGTGCGTCGCAGCCCTTCCGACCCGCCCCTCACCCCAGCCCTTTCCCCGCGCTTTTTGCGCGGGGAGAGGGGGGCGCCCCTCACCGCGCCTCGATCACCACCAGCGCCAGCGCCAGCGGCGGCTCGTCGGAGAGGGTGAGGTGGATGAAGGCTTGCTTGCCCGGCGGGGTGATCGCGGCGAGGCGCGCGGCCGCGCCGCCGGTCAGCCGCATCGTCGGCTGGCCGCTGGGCAGGTTGACCACCCCCATGTCGCGCCAGAACACGCCGCGCCGGAAGCCCGTCCCCAGCGCCTTGGCGCAGGCCTCCTTGGCGGCGAAGCGCTTGGCGTAGGACGCGGCGCGCCCGGCGCGCGCTTCCGAGCGGGCGCGCTCGACCTCGGTGAAGCAGCGCTTGACGAAGCGCTCGCCGTGGCGCGCGAGCGTCGCCTCGATGCGGCGGATGTCGCAGAGGTCGCTGCCGAGGCCGACGATCATCGCTGGCCTCCGCTCCCCTCTCCCCGCGCGAGGCGCGAGGAGAGGGGGAAGGACGCCCTTCTCATTCTCCCGCCCCGGCGCGGGCGCGGCCCTCGTCCATCGCCGCGCGCATCCGGCGCACGCTTTCGCCGAGGCCGACGAAGATGCCCTCGCCGACCAGGAAATGGCCGATGTTGAGCTCGACCACCTGCGGCAGGGCGGCGATCGCGCGCGCCGTATCGTAGTCGAGGCCGTGGCCGGCGTGACACTCGAGGCCGAGCGTCGCGGCCTGCGCCGCGGCGACCCTGAGCCGGCCGAATTCGTAGGTCGCGCGCTCGCGCTCGCCTTGCGCCAGCGCGTCGCACCAGGCGCCGGTGTGCAGCTCGACCACCGGCGCCTTCAGCGCCGCGCAGGCGCGCAGCGTCTCGACCGACGGCTCGACGAACATCGACACGCGGATCGCGGCGCGGGTCAGCTCGGCGACGTAGGGCTTCAGCGACGCGCGTTGGGCGACGACGTCGAGGCCGCCTTCGGTGGTGCGCTCGGTGCGCTTCTCCGGCACCAGGCAGCAGGCTTGCGGGCGCAGGCGCAGCGCGATGTCGAGCATCGCCTCGGTCGCCGCCATCTCGAAATTGAGCGGCGTGGCGACCTCCGCCTTGAGGCGGCGGATGTCCTCGTCCTGGATGTGGCGGCGGTCTTCGCGCAGGTGCGCGGTGACGCCGTCGGCGCCGGCCTCAATGGCGACCAGCGCCGCGCGCACCGGGTCGGGCGCAGCGCCGCCGCGGGCGTTGCGCACCGTGGCGACGTGATCGACATTGACCCCCAGACGCAAGCGAGTCATCGCGCGATCTCCTTTCTTTTTCAACCACCTCCCCTCTCCCCGCTCTGCAGGGAGAGGGGAGGGCGAATCTCTCTTCCGCCCCGTCCCCTACCCGCCCATCAGCGCGCGGCTCCCCGGCTTGAGCGCGGGAAGCGCCGCGAGCTCGGGCGGCAGCGCGTCGGCGGGATAGGCGGGAATGTCGAGGGTGGCGAGCGCGACGCGCTTTACGCCGATCGCCGCCCTGCCGCCGGAGCGATCGACCAGGCACGCCGCGCCGACGATCCGGCCGGGATGGCGGCGAAGCGCCTCCAGACACTCGCGCGACGACAGCCCGGTGGTGATGACGTCCTCGACCATCAGCACGCGCGCGCCCGGCGCGATGGCGAAGCCGCGCCTGAGCGCGAACGCGCCGTGTTCGCGCTCGACGAAGATCGCCTTGGCGTTAAGCCAGCGCGCCGTCTCGTAGCCCGGGATGATCCCGCCGACCGCCGGCGAAGCGACGACGTCGATATCGCCGAAGGCCGCGCGCGCTTTGCCCGCCAGCGCGCGGCACAGCCGCTCGGTGCGGACCGGGTCCTGGAACACCGCCATCTTCTGCAGGAACACCGGCGAATGCAGGCCCGAAGAGAGAACGAAATGGCCCTCGAGCAGCGCGCCGGCGGCGCGGAACTCGTCGAGCGTTTGTTCGGGGGAAAGGTCGAACGACGCGTCCATCGCGCTCTCATAGCAGACCGCAGCGAGCGCGCGAAAG
>CAZKHF010000096.1:5475-10028 GCA_964552445.1 uncultured Bradyrhizobium sp.
TTTTCCCGCCATGCGGCCTTTCGAGACCAAACCCCTCGGCGAAACGCCCGACGCGGTCGCCCCCGACGGCTCGGCGGTTCGGCTGCTGCTCGCGCTTTCGGGCGGCAGCTTCGCCCATTTCGAGCTCAAGGCGGGGGCGACCTCGCAGGCGGTCGCCCATCGCAGCGTCGAGGAGATCTGGTGGTTCGTCTCGGGGCGGGGCGAGCTGTGGCGGCGCGCGGGCGACCAGGAAAGCGTCGTCGCCGTCGCGCCCGGCCTCAGCGTCACCATCCCGCTGGGAACCCACTTCCAGTTTCGCGCCGGCTCCGACGCGCCGCTCGCCTTCGTCGCGATCACGATGCCGCCCTGGCCGGGCGCCGACGAAGCCTTTCCGGTCGCCGGCCCCTGGCGCGCCGCCGTCGGATGAAAGGGCGCTCGACGCCCTTGCCTCGCCGCCGGGCCGCTGCTAGCGATCGAGCGGCGCCCTGCGCCGCTTGAAGCGGGCCGGCTTAGCTCAGTTGGTAGAGCAGCGGTTTTGTAAACCGTAGGTCGGGGGTTCGATTCCCTCAGCCGGCACCAGGCGGCCGGGCCCTCGGCCGCCCGCCGCCCCCGGCTATTCGCCGACTTGCGAGAGCGTCGGACGCAGGGCGGGCGCGTCTTTGCGCACGTAAAGCTCGACCACCGAGCTCGTCCCCGCGGTGCGCGCCTGCGGCCGATAGTCGGCGAGCGCCTGGGCGATCTTCGGGTCGCTGAGCGCCCAGGCGTGGAAGCCGGCGCCGACGTCGCTGACCAGCACGCCGTCGGGACGGTTGCGCAAGATGTCCTCGACCACCATGTCGCGGTCGCGGGCGATGATCGGCGCCAGCCGCTCGGCGAGCGCGCGGTCGCCGGGATGCTCGGCCATCAGCCGCCGCGCGCCGGCGGTGAGCAGCATGCCTTGGGTGCGTTGCGCCCACACGCCGCCAACTTCTCTGACCAGCGGAAAGCCGATCCCCAGCCCTTCCGCCACCGAGGCGAGGCGCGGATGCTCGCCGAGATCGGCGACGGCGTTGACGAAGGCGGCGTCCGGCCAGTCGCGCGGCGGCGCGTAGAACGCGAAGACGGCGACGAGCAGCGCGGCGGCGGCGGCTTCGCCAAGCGCCGCCGCGCCGCCGCCCCTCCTCTCGCGATCGCCTCGCGTCGCCGGCAGGATCGCGCTTGCCGCCAGCGCCGCGCCGACCGCGGCGCTGAGCGCCGGCCAATGGAGAAGCAGCGTCGCCAACGCCGCCGCAGCGGCCGCGCCCGCCGCGACGAGCAGCCGCCGCGGCGGCGGCGGGCGCGCCGCGACCGCGGCGGCGAGCGCGAGGACGAGAAACGCCAGCGCCGGATAGGCGTGGTAGAGCCACCCCTTGCCCTGGACGAAGTAGGCCGCGAGCGCGCCGAGCGAAGCGAGCGCCGGCGCGGCGACCAGCGGCCGCTTGAGGTCGCGGCCGGCGATCGCCGCCAGCGCCAACGCCAGCGCGATCCACGCCGCGACGCCTGCGTTGGCGACGAGCCGCAGCGCCGTCTCGCGCACCGGCAGATAGGCGGCGGCGACCGCCGGCAGCACGTCGGCGCCATAGACGGGAAAGAGCCACGCGGTCGACGCGGCGTAGGCGACCACCACCGCCGCCGCGGCGTAGTGCTCGCTGGCGCGAGACGCCGCCGCGACGCCGCCGCGACGCATCAGGCTCGGCGCCGCGGCGACCAGCGCCAGCGCGTAAACCGGCTTGATGGCGATCATCGCCCCGGCGCCGAGACCGGCGCTCAGCGCCGCGCCGGCGCCGACCGGCGCGCGCGCGGCGCGAGCGGCGCTGAGCGCGACATACGGCAGGCCGCACAGGGCGGCGAAGAAGTCGCGCTCGGCGAAGGCGCGTCCGGGAACGAGGACCAGCGCGGCGAGCGCCAAACCGAGCGAAAGCGCGCCCGCCTCCGCCAGCAGGCCGGCGCGCCTGGCGATCGCCGCGGCGAAGGCCAACGCCGCGGCCGCCGCGACCAAGCCGCTCGCGGCGACCATCGCCTCCGGCGACGCGCCGAGCCAGCGCGCCAGCGCCACCGCAGGCATGTAGATGAGGATCGAGGCGGGGGGGTTGGTCTCGACGAAGTCGACATAGGGCCTGCCGCCGTCGAGCCATTTCTCGTTGATGGTGATCATCCACGAGACGTCGCCGGCGGCGCCGAGCCAAGCCTGCGCCGCCGCCGCCGCGACCAACACGGTCGCGGCGACGAACCACAACCGTCGCGTCGGCGCGGCCGGCGCGGCTTCGGTCGCTGCGGCGAGCGCGCGAGGCGGCATGGCGGGACCCGGATGGTTCGAGCTTGCGCCAGCTTTACCGGCGCGCGCTTAAGACTTCGGTAAGCCGCGAGCGAGCGGCGGACAGAGGCGCGCGCTGGAGCGCTAAACCGGGGCCCCGAGAGACGGCTCGACGTCGACAGAGCGCGCCGTCCGTCGCCGCCCCCCTTTCGGGGCGCCCCAGCCTCACCCGCAATCGGCGGCGAAGGCTTCGACCAGGGCGTCGAACTCGGCGGGCGTCTCCCATTGCGGCGCATGGCCGGCCGAAGCGATCGTCTGCACCACGCCGCGCCACAGCGTCGGCATGGAAAGGCCGGCGAAATAAGCCCCGTTGACCAGTTGCTCCTTGGCGCCGTGCAGCACCGCCAGCGGCTGCGTCAGCGCGCCGACCACCTGCGCCTCGTCGCGCGACACGCCCGGCGCCATCGAGGCGGCGACCTGCGCGCGCGCGCGTCCGTCGGCCCGCAGCGCGTCCTCGACGAAGAACGGCGGGATGTCGGAAAAGCCCGGCGCGAAGAACGCCGAGACATAGGCCTCGGCCTGCTCGCGCGCGATGTCGTCGGAGAAGCCGACCCCGAGAACCGGATTGGGCAGGAACGCATTCTCGGGCGGCGGCAGGGGCGCCGGCGGCGCTCCGAAGATCAGGAAGCCCGCAGCCTTCGGCAGGTCCTTGACCGCTTCGAGCAGGATGTGGCCGCCGAGGCTCCAGCCGACGAACACCGCCTGGTCGAGCCCGAAATTGCCGGCGACCGCCGCCACCGCCAGCGCATGGCCGGGCAGGAGGTAAGCGGCGACGTCGCTCGCGTCCTCGCTCCGCCCATGGCCGAGTAGGTCGATCGCGACCAGCCGCCGCCGGCGTCCGAGCGGCCCTTCGAGCTGGCGGGAGAAGGCGCGCGAGGAGCTCGAATTGCCGTGAACGAGCACGATCGGCGGACCGTCCCCGTGCGATTGGTGAACGGCGAGCGCGCCGTTCGGCGTATGATAATAGGTCGTCCTGGTCATAATCCGCCCCGATCCGCGCAATAGTCGGATTAATCACCCTAGCAGGGGCGCGGCCCGGGTCAAAGCGGGCGCGTCGTCGCGGCCGCCCTTCCCTTCGCCGCCGATTTCGTGTATGCGGCGCCTTAATTGGAAGCGCGGCGTCGCAGACCCGCGTTTCGTCGCACTCCCGTCATTTCGACGATCGAGGGAAAGCGCGGCCGTTGGCCGCTTTTTTCCGATTCGCGTCGCGACGACGACAAGGTCGCCATGAAGCTGAGAAACATCGCCATCATCGCCCACGTCGACCACGGCAAAACCACGCTGGTCGACCGCCTGCTGCAGCAGTCGGGCGCGTTCCGCGAGAACCAGCGCGTCGCCGAGCGCGTGATGGACTCCAGCGATCTCGAACGCGAGCGCGGCATCACCATCCTCGCCAAGGCGACCTCGGTGGTGTGGAAGGACACGCGCGTCAACATCGTCGACACGCCCGGCCACGCCGATTTCGGCGGCGAGGTCGAGCGCATCCTGTCGATGGTCGACGGCGCGATCGTGCTCGTCGACGCCGCCGAAGGGCCGATGCCGCAGACCAAGTTCGTCGTCGGCAAGGCGCTGAAGATCGGCCTCAGGCCGATCCTCTGCGTCAACAAGGTCGACAAGCCCGACGCGCGTCCGATCGAGGTGGTCAACGAGTGCTTCGACCTGTTCGCCGCGCTCGACGCCACCGACCACCAGCTCGATTTCCCCATCCTCTACGGCTCGGCCAAGCAGGGCTGGATGGCGACTTCGCCCGACGGGCCGAAAGAGAACATGTCGCCCTTGTTCGACCTCGTGCTCAGGCACGTCGAGCCGCCCAAGGTCGGCGCCGGCGGCTTCCGCATGCTCGGCACGCTGCTCGAGGCCAATCCCTATCTCGGCCGCGTCATCACCGGCCGGGTATTCTCCGGGTCGATCAAGACCAACGCCCCGGTCAAGGTGCTCGACCGCGAGGGCGCGACGGTCGAGGTCGGGCGGGTGATGCGGATTCTCGCCTTCCGCGGCATCGAGCGGTCGCCGATCGACGAGGCGGTGGCCGGCGACATCGTCGCCATCGCCGGCATGGAGAAGTTCAACGTCGCCGACACCCTGTGCGACCCCGAGGAGGTCGAGCCGCTGCAGGCCCAGCCGATCGACCCGCCGACGCTGTCGATGACCTTCCTGGTCAACGACAGCCCGCTCGCCGGCACCGAAGGCGACAAGGTGACGAGCCGCGTCATCCGCGACCGCCTGTTCAAGGAGGCCGAGG
>CAZKHF010000097.1:0-9995 GCA_964552445.1 uncultured Bradyrhizobium sp.
AAGTTGAGCCCGCCGGTCGAGGAGCACGAGCCCCAACGGCTCGCGGTGTCGCGCAAGGCGACGCGACGCGGCGCGACGCCGAGCCGCTTGGCGTGGCGCGCCACCGCCGCTTCGAGATCCTTGCGCGCCTCGCGCTTCAAGAAATCGGCGACGCGGCGCGCGACATGCGGCCTTTCGCCTGTGACGCAAATGATCGGCCCCTGCGGTCCGATCTCGGCCCACGCGACGCCGCGCTCGCCCGGGCGATGGACGATGACGTGGTCGACGCCGCGCAGCGGCGTCACCGCGGAGGGCGCGAAGGCCACCGGGCGCGGCAGCCGCGCGAGCCGGGCGCCGATCCATCCCGCGTGGCGCTCGGCGAACTCGCGCGCCGACTTCAGCGAGCTGCGCGACGGCATGGTCAGCACCACGTCGCGCGTGGCGGCGCGCACGCGCAAGGTGAAGCGGCGCGAAGTCGACAGGCGTCTTAGCGCGACGCGGTACACCTCCCCGGCGTGCGCGACTTCGATCTGCGCGAGGGGAGCGGCCGACGGTCGGCGTTCGAACAGGCGCAACATGGGCGAATCCTAGCGTAAGCGCGCCTTGAGTCGCCAGCGATTTTGCGCCTTAGCGGCGCCGCAGGGCCGGCTCGTTCAGAATAGGCGGGGCCGCCGCGACGAAGGTCGCCGCTTCGCCGCGCTCAGCCAACGCCTGATTCGCCCCGCCCCGCCAGTCCGGCAACGCCCGACCGAGCGCGTTCGCCCGGACGATACCCCCCCGTCCTCGTTGGCGACGAGGAGATTGCGCAGCCGCAGGGCGCCGCAATCAACAAGAACGATGCGTTCTTCCTGCGCCTTCGCCCGCGGCGTCGCGGCGGGCGCGAGCGGCTGTTCGATCGTCCGCCAGCCGCGCCCACGGGCCGCGCGGCGGGCGGCGCTTCAATCGGCCCCCCCCCGCGCTCTTTACTTCGCCGCCGCCATTTGCTCATTTCGCCCCAGCGCCCTATCGGCGGCCGCCTCGCCCGGCGCCGCCGGCCAGACCTAGAGGCGAACCGTCATGGCCCCGACCCTCGTCGACGCGCTGCGCGATTGGCGCGATTTCTATCTGCTGATCGGAACCGCGTCGGCGACGTTGGTCGGCCTGATGTTCGTCGCCGCGTCGATCGGCGCGAGCTTGTTCAACGAGAAGAACGTCGCGCCGATGGGCGCTTTCATCACCCCGACAGTCGTGCATTTCGCCGCCGTCCTGTTCGCCGCGATGGTCGCCGTCATGCCCGGCCACAGCGCCACGACCCTCGGCGGCGTGCTCGGCCTCGGGGCGCTTATCGGCCTCGTCTATTGCGGACGCGTCTACCGCGTCATCTTCCGTCGTTTTGCCGCCGGCCTCGACTGGGAGGACCGCGCCTTCTACGCGCTGATCCCCTTCGTCGGCTATCTGGCGGTCGCCGCCTCGTCGGCGCTGGAGCTCGGCGACCGGCCGCGGGCGGCGAACCAGCTCGCGGCCATCGGGCTGATGGCGCTGATGGCCGCGGGCTTACGCAATGGCTGGGACATGACGGCGTGGCTGATGACGCGCACGACCAGCGCGCCGCCGCGCGACTCGGGCGGCTGAGGCGGGGCGGCCCATGCGATCGGCGTCCAATTCCGCGCCCTTTTGCGCTACAAGGAAGCGGGCGCCACGGTTGAGCGGGGAGCGATGAACGCCATTTTCGCCGAATTCGGCGCCGGCCTCCGCAGGGCGGCGTGGCGGCTCGCGCGCGGCGCGATCCCGCCGCTCGCGGCGGCGGCGCTGGCTTGGGGAGGCCCCGCGCGCGCCGACGGCGCTTCGCCCTTCCTTTCCCCCCCGCCGCCGAAGCCGAGGATCGTGCGGCTGCTGGCGCCGCCTGATTATTTCGATCCGCAGACGCTCGAGCAGTTCGAGCGCTTGAGCGGCTACCAGATCGCCTACGACGCCTACGACGGCGTCGCCGGCGTCGCGCAGCGATGGCGCGAGGGCCCTTACGATCTCGCGGTGCTGCCGGGGCCGGCGCTGGCGAACGAGATCGCCCTCGGCGCGCTCGCCAGGCTCGACAAAAAGCTGATTCCCAACGCGCGCGCGCTTCAGCCGGCCGTCGTCGCCAAGCTCGACGCCTACGACCGCGGCGGCCTCTATTCGGCGCCGCTCGGCTGGTACGCGACCGGGCTGATCTTCGACGCCGACAAGGCCGCCAAGCGGCTCGGCGGGCCGCCGGCTTCCTGGGCCTATGTCTTCAACCCCGAGCTGGCGCGCAAGATGGCGGACTGCGGCGTCGCGCTGCCGAACGCGCGCGACGCGCTTTTCATCGCCGCTTGGCGGTCGATGTCGATCGACCCGGCGCGCGCGACGGCGGCCGCGGTCAAGAACGCCGGGGCGGCGATCGACCGCGCGCGATCGACCGCGCGCGCCTTTCCCGCCCGCGACGTCGTTCGGGCGCTGGCGAGCGGCGCGGCGTGCCTCGCGGTCGGCGACGCCGGGGAGGCGCAAACCGCCGCCGCGCGCAGCCGCGCCAGCGGCCGCTTCGTCGACGTGCGCTTCTCGCTGCCCTGGGAGGGCGGCGCGCTTTCGCTCGACGCCCTCGCCATCCCACGCGACGCGCCCCATCCGGCCCAGGCTTACGCGCTGTTCGAATTCCTGCTGACTCCCGAGGTCGCCTTCCGCGACGCGCGCGCCGCCCGGCTCGTCAGCGCCCTCGACGGGGCCTACAACGACTCCTTGCGCCGCCTTTGGCCCGAAGGCGCGGGCGACCCGCGCCTCGCCGCGGCGATGGAGAGCGAGTGGAAGCGGCTCGTCGCCCACAAATAGCGCGCGAGGGCGGGCGGCGAGGAGGCCGGCGACCGCGTCGCCGCGGCGACTCCCCTTCCGGCCGCGGGCGCGCTAGGATCGGGCGGCGGAGGCGGCCATGGCGATCGAGCGCAACCGGCCCAGCGACCTTGTCGAGCGCGTCGTCAAGCGGCGCGCGTTGCGTCATGCGCGCGAATCCGCCGCCGGCCCATGGCGGCGCGAAAGCTTCCGCCTGCCCCGCCTGGAAGCCCGCGCCAAGGCGCGCGAATGGTTCGAGCGCTATCCCAAGGCCGCCTACATGACCGAGATCGAGTCCTGGCGCGAATGCCCGGACGGCGAGATCGAATTCGTCATCCGACGGCTGCCTGCGGCGGATTGACCCGAGCTTTTTCTCGAAACCCCGTTGAGCCGGCGTGGGCGGCGTTGCCTGCGCATTTGCGGCGGAGCGGAGGCGCGTGAGCCGAAACGGGCGCCGGAATGTGGCGTCGGCAAGGAAAACGCCCGTTGTAAATAAATTGTTTACCGAATTCAGCTTTGCCTTTGCTTGGCTATTCGCGCCGGCTATACGCAATAAAGACATATTATTCGTTTGTACCGCGGTCGTCGATTCGCTAAATTGGCAATCAAATTACTTGCCCTTTCTCGCCAGATTCTCGCCACATTGCGCGAGCCAAACGTGATCGGTTGGTAACAGACTTTCAAGGATAATTCCTATATATGGAATCGCACGCCAGCGGGGTGGTTGGATGTCCCTCCGTTATGGTTGAAAAGGAGATTGTGATGAAAAGATTGCTGCTGGCCGCGCTCCTGGCGGGCGTCGCTTCGACCGCCATGGCGGCTGACCTCCCGAGCCACAAGGCGCCCCCCGCGGCTCCCGCCTATTACCCCCCGGTGTTCACCTGGACCGGCTTCTACGCCGGCATCAACGGCGGCTGGGGCGGCGCGACGGGCGGCGGCGGAGACTTCGGCAGCGCCACGGGCGGCCTGATCGGCGGCACGGTGGGCTACAACTATCAGATCGGCCAGTTCGTCATCGGCGCCGAGAGCGATCTCGACTGGGCCGACATCAGCAAGAGCGGCTGGAACGGCCTCGCGGGGGGGTACGCGTACAAAACGAACGCCGACACGCTGTTCACCGCGCGCGCGCGCGCCGGCTACGCCATTGATCGCGCCCTGTTTTACGTGACGGGCGGCTACGCAGGCGCCGACGTCAAGCTGAGCCAATACACCTACGGCTCGAAGACCGATTGGCGCAGCGGCGGCGTGATCGGCGCCGGCGCCGAGTACGCCTTCACCAACCATATCTCGGCCAAGGTCGAGTACCTCTACGAGCCGCTCCAGGACAAGGACTTCGCGGGCGGCAAGAGCAAGCTCGATCTCTCGCTCGTCCGCGCCGGCCTGAACTACAAGTTCTGAGCCTCCGGCCAGAAACGCAGAAAGCCCGGCGGGGGAAGCCCGCCGGGCTTTCTTTTTTGGGGACCGCGCGCCCCCTACTCGACGCAGCGGGTCGCCTCGAAAGCGGGAACCGCCGCGGCGAAGGCGTCGAGCCAGGCGACCAGCCGCGGATGGTCGGCGCGCCAGCGGCCTTCCAAGCGAAGGTCGAGATAGCCGAGCGCGCAGGCGAGCGCGATCGCGCCGACATGGCGCGCCGACGCTTCCGGCGGGTTCACCTCCAGCGCCGCGAGCGCCCGCGACGCCTTGTCCGCCTGGCGACCGACCCAGCTCGCCGAGCGCTCGGGCGGCTGACGGAAGCGCTTCTCGTAGACCTGCAGCAGCGCGGCGTCCATCAGCCCGTCGGCGAGCGCCTGGAGCGTCAGCGCCCGAATCCGCGCCGGCTGGTCGCGCGGAAGGAGCGCCCCGCCGCCGACCAGTCCGTCGAGATATTCGAGAATCACCCGGCTGTCGAAGATCGCCTCGCCGTCCTCGGCGACGAGGGCCGGAATCTTGCCGAGCGGGTTCTGCCGCAGCAGCGCGTCGTCAGGATCGGCGACATTGGCGCCGATGACCTCGATCTGCTCGCTCAAGCCGAGGATCGCCGCGGCGATCCTGACCTTGCGGGCGAACGGCGAAGCAGGCGACGAGCGCAGAACCAGCATGGCGATCCCCTCCATCGCTGCGCCGAGAATATAGGGCGCGATCAACGACAATTCGAGCCGCGCCGTCAAGCTTGGCGAACCCCGATATTGCGGCGACCGGCAAGGCGCCCCTATATGACGACCGTCCTTCCCCTTGTCGTCTTCGACGCGTCGCAGGCCGGCGCGCCGTTGGAACCCAGAGCTTCGCATGCCCACCCCCTCGCCCGCTCACGAGCGCCTGGTCATCATCGGCGCCGGCCCGGCCGGCTACACCGCCGCGATCTACGCCGCGCGCGCCATGGTCGCGCCGCTGCTGCTCGCCGGCTTCGAGCCTGGCGGCCAGTTGATGATCACCGCCGACGTCGAGAACTATCCCGGCTTTCCCGAGCCGATTGAGGGGCCAGCGCTGATGGAGCGGATGCGGGCCCAGGCCGAGCGCGTCGGCGCGCGCGTCGAGGGCGAAACCGTCGTCGCGCTCGACCTCAAGCAGCGCCCGTTCGGCGTCCGCTGCGACAGCGGCCGCGCGCTCGCCGCCGACGCGATCATCCTCGCCACCGGCGCCAAGGCGCGCTGGCTCGGCCTGCCGAGCGAGGACGCGTTCAAGGGCTTCGGCGTCTCGGCCTGCGCCACTTGCGACGGCTTTTTCTTCCGCGGCAAGAAGGTGCTGGTGGTCGGCGGCGGCAATTCGGCGGCCGAAGAGGCGCTCTATCTCGCCAACCTCGCCGCCGAGGTGACGCTGGTCCATCGCCGCGATGCGTTGCGCGCCGAGAAGATCCTGTGCGAGCGGCTCGCCCAGCGGCCGAACGTGAAGGTCAAGTGGAACGCCGTGGTCGAGGAGGTCGTGGGGCGCGATAATCCTCCCGCCGTGGTCGGCGCGCGCCTGCGCGACACCGTGACCGGCGCGATCGAAGAGGTCGCCGCCGACGGCGTGTTCGTCGCCATCGGCCACACGCCGGCGAGCGAGCTCGCGCGCGGCCAGCTGGAGCTGAAGCCGAACGGCTACGTCAGGACCGCGCCGGGCTCGACCGCGACCAGCGTCGAGGGCGTCTTCGCCGCCGGCGACGTCGCCGACGACGTCTTCCGGCAGGCGGTCACCGCCGCCGGCCTCGGCTGCATGGCGGCGTTGGAGGCCGAACGCTGGCTCGCCCTGCAGGCGCCGGCGCGCGAAGCGGCGGAGTGATCGGCGACGAAACTTGCTGTATCGTCCGATAAAAGGGAAACCGACGCGCCGCGCGGGCATCGCCGCGGCGGGGTGACGAGCGGATCGCCGCATGGGAAGAGACGGCGCCCGCCGCAGACATTGGCGGGCGCGCCGGAGGGCGAACCATGGACTGGGACAAGCTGCGCATCTTTCAGGCCGCGGCCGACGCCGGTTCGTTCACCCACGCCGGCGAAACGCTGGGCTTGAGCCAGTCGGCGGTAAGCCGACAGGTCGGCGCCCTCGAGCAGGAGCTCGGCGCGCCGCTTTTCCACCGCCACGCGCGCGGCCTCATCCTCACCGAGCAGGGCGAAATGCTGCGCGAGGCGGTGCAGGACGTCGTGCTGAAGCTCGACGCAGTGCGCAGCCGGCTGATCGACACGCGCGAGAAGCCGCACGGCGATCTGCGCGTCACCACCACCTTGACGATCGGCGCCAACTGGCTGGCGCCGCGGCTCGGCGAGTTCGTCGAGCTTTATCCGGAGGTGAGGTTGCAGCTCCTGCTCTCCGACGACGAGCTCGACCTCGGCATGCGCGAGGCCGACGTCGCGCTACGCCTGCACGAGCCGATGCAGCCCGACCTCATCCGCCGCCGCCTGTTCACCATGCACTTCCACGCTTACGCATCGGCCGAGTATCTCAAGAAATACGGCCAGCCGCGCAACGTCGTCGACCTCGACAACCACCGCCTGGTCGCCTTCGGCGCGCCGACGGCGACCCACTTCCTTTACGACCTCAACGTGCTGTTGACCGCCGGGCGCGACCCCAAGGCGCCGCGCATCCCCCACATCGCGGTCAACAACCTCGCCGCGATCATCCGCGCGGCCGAGCACGGCGTCGGCGTCGGGGTGCTGCCCGATTACTGCGTGCCGCCGAGCTCCGCCCTCGTCCGCCTGCTGCCGCAGGCCGAAATGCCGGAGATGGACTGCTTCCTGGTCTACGCCGAGGAAATGAAGAACGTCGCGCGCGTCCAGGCCTTCCGCGACTTCCTCGTCTCCAAGGCGCAGCGCTGGCGCTACTGACGACAGAGCGTCGCGTTCACTTGTAGAGCGGCTCGTTCTCCAGGCCCTTGTAGAGCCCCGCCGCCTGCTCGCCGTAGCCATTGAACAGGAGCGTCGGCCGCATTTCGCCGGTGGTCAGCACCGTCTCGGTCGCCTGGCTCCAGCGCGGGTGGGGCACATCGGGATTCACGTTCGCCCAGAAGCCGTATTCGTCGGGGCCGAGCGTCTCCCAGAAGGTCGCCGGCCTCTGCTCGACGAAGCTGATCTTGACGATCGACTTCGCCGACTTGAAGCCGTATTTCCACGGCGTCGCTAGGCGCAGCGGCGCGCCCTGCACTTTGGCGACCGGCTTGCCGTAGGCGCCGACGACCAGGAACGCGAGGTCGTTCGCCGCCTCGGCGATGGTCAGCCCCTCGACATAGGGCCACGGCATGAACGAGCGCTGCCCCGGCGCGATCTTGCGGTCGAGAAAGCTCTCGAAGCGCACGTATTTGGCCGACGACAGCGGCCGCGCCTTGTCCAGGAGCGCGCGCAAGGGGAACCCGGTCCAGGGAATCGCCATCGACCACGCTTCGACGCAGCGATGGCGGTAGAGCCGCTCCTCGAGCCCCATCTCGCGGATCAGCTCGTCGACGTCGTAGGTCCGCGCCTTCTCGACCAGGCCGTCGACCGCCACCGTCCACGGCCGCGTCTGCAACGCGTCGGCCGAGATGCGCTTGCTCGTCCCGAACTCGTAGAAGTTGTTGTAGCTGAGATTGATCCTCTCCGGCGTCACGGCGCGGTCGAGGACGTAAGCCGGGTTGCGTCCGGCCGGGTAGAGCGCCGCGCTGGGGTCGGGCGCGTCGGCCAGCGCCCCGCCGGGCGCGGCGGCGGCGGCGAGCGCGCCGGCGAGGAAGGCGCGTCGGTCGAGGAAGATCGATTCCGGCGTGGTTTCGCGCTCGGGGATCTCCCAACCGCGGCGTCGATGAAAGCGCATGGCCAAACCTCGCGAAGCGGACGCGCCGCGAAGCGAACGGCGCGCGTTCGCGGCTCAGGCGAGATTTCGCGGCGAGGTCGGCGGTTGTTACGCGCCGGCGTTCAAACTTTCTCGACTTGCCCGTATTCGAGGTCGACCGGCGTCGCGCGGCCGAAGATCGAAACGGCGACCTTGACGCGCGAGCGTTGCTCGTCGACCTCCTCGACGATGCCGTTGAACGAGGCGAACGGGCCGTCGGCGACGCGCACGTTCTCGCCGATCTCGAAGCGGATCGACGCCTTCGGCCGCTCGACGCCATCGGCGACCTGGCCTTTGATCCGCTCGGCCTCGGCGTCGGGGATCGGCATCGGCTTCTTGTCGGCGCCGAGGAAGCCGGTCACCTTCGGCGTGTTCTTGATCAGGTGGTAGACGTCATCGGAGAGGTCGCACTTCACCAGCACGTAGCCGGGGAAGAACTTGCGCTCGGAATTGATCTTGCGCCCGCGACGGATCTCCACCACCTGCTCGGTCGGCACCATAATTTCGGCGAACTTGTCTTCGAGGCCGCGTTGCGCGGCCCCTTCGCGGATCGACTCGGCGACCTTCTTCTCGAAATTCGAATAGGCGTGGACGATGTACCAGCGCATGTTCATGTCGGCGTCCTAGAATCCGTGCTTGTCGAGGCCCCGCGGCGCGCGCCGTTTCGGCGATCGCGCGCCTCAGCCGCCGCGGCCGATGCCGATCGCCAAGCCGACCAGAATGCGCAGCGTCTCGTCGACCACCAGGAAGAACAGGCTGGCGAACGCCACCATCAAGAACACCATGCCTGTGGTGATCAACGTCTCGCGGCGCGTCGGCCAGACGACCTTCGAGGCCTCGGAGCGCACCTGCTGGATGAATTCGAACGGATTGGCCATCGCTCGCGGTTCCGTCGGCCTCGCGCGCGTCGTTTCGCCGAATCGACGCGTGCGGCCGAAAAAATAGGCGGCGCGGGACCTCTCGGCGCCGCGCCTACGACGCCTCATATAGGATCGAAGGGCCCGCCGCCAAGCGAAATGTGACGGCCGGCCGACAAACGCCCCCTTCCCCCGGCAAGAGGGCGCGGCGGGCGCAAATGGCAGGAGTGGAGAGGATCGAACTCCCAACCCCCGGTTTTGGAGACCGGTGCTCTACCAGTTGAGCTACACTCCTAGCGGCGCCCCTTTTGCCGCAACGCCTGGGCCGACGCAAGCGCGGCGTGAGCGATTTCCCGGCGCGGCTTTGGTCGCAGCGCCTCTGTGGAATGAACGCGCGGCGACTGGCGCGCCGCGGGGATCGCGGCCATACTGCGGGCCTGGGCGCCCGCTCCTTTCAGCGAGTCGTCCGCCGGTTTTCCGCTTTGGCGCATAAGGGGGCCCTTTGCACGTCGCCGTTCGTTCTGTCGCCGCGTCCGAACGCGACCCGTTCGCGCGCGCGGCGGCGTGGACCGAAGGTTACGCGCCGCTGCCCGGAGTCCCCGACGAGTTCGTCGACGCTCAGGGCGAGCGCCGGCCCCACTGGCGTCGCCTGCTGCACGCGCTCGCCCTGATGGAGCCGAGCGAGATCGCCCAACGCTTCGCCGCCGCCGACCGCCGAATTCGCAACCGCGGCATGTCCTACCGCGTCAGCGGCGAAAGCGCGGAGCGCGTCTGGCCGCTGAGCCCGTTGCCGCTGGCGATCCCCGAGTCCGAGTGGCGCGAGATCGCCCGCGGCGTCGCCCAGCGCGCCGAGGTCATGGAGCGGCTGATCGCCGACGTCTACGGCGAGGGCCGTCTCGTCGCCGAAGGGCTGCTGCCCGCTGCGGCGCTGACCGGATCGCCCGACTTCATCGCGGCGATGCGCGGCGTCAAGCCGCCGGGCGGGCGCTGGCTCAGGCTCTACGCCGCCGATATCGGCCGCGGCCCCGACGGGCGTTGGTGGGCGCTCGGCGACCGCGCCCAGGCGCCCTCCGGCTCGGGCTACGCGCTGGA
>CAZKHF010000098.1:0-9980 GCA_964552445.1 uncultured Bradyrhizobium sp.
TATGAGGGCGACGCCGATCTCTTCGAAGGTGCCAAGGTTCGTGCAGTGGCCGACGGAACCCCTTCTGACGGTCGCATCGCTTCTGTGTTTGAACGGAAGATCGTGGTCAGTCTTGACGCCGATTTTGGCCCTCGGATTGGCGTCTGTATATTGCGCATCGACAACACCGCCATGCTTGACGCGCTCCGCGATCGACTTGAAAAGATCGCTCAGGGGGAGGTGAGCAGCTTCAATCGCAGCATCGCGGACGGCGTTCTTCGGAACGAGGGCGGCGAGCCTCCAATAACGGTTGCGCTCGCACCCGGAGACATCTTGCTGAAAGGCGGTCAGGAACGGGCGGCGCACGTCGCCCTTGAGAATCGAATCTCTTACATCTGGGGCCCGCCTGGAACTGGAAAGACCCGGGCGCTAAGCGCGATCTGCAAGTCGCTGTTCGACGGGCAGAAGCGTGTTTTGATTTGCTCGAATACGAATCAGGCGGTCGATCAGGTCCTCTACAAACTCTGCAGTTTGTTGAGCGTGTCGCACGAAGCGGTGCAAGAAGGAAGGATTCTTCGCATTGGCCGCATCGCTCTGGAGGAGTTGCGGAGCGAGTGGAGCGATTACGTCACGATAGACGGCGTCGTGGACAGGTTGAGCCTGGAGTTGCGCCAACGCCGTGCCGAGCTTGAGGAGAACGTCGAGAGGGTTAGGCGGATATGCGAGGGCGCAGCACGGATCGTTGCGGGTTTCGAGCAGTTGGAACGGGGGGAGGCTCGGCTGGCTTCTCTGGAAGCCGCGGACGCTGCCAGCCGCCGAGATTCAGCGAAACTTACCATTGTTGCCAATAAGCTGGCTGCCCAAGTGGCCGAGCTGACCAAGGAGTCAGAGTCGATCGCGACAGCGTCCGCGCTTGCACGATTCTTCAAGCGATCCCAGGCTGCAGTGCAGGCTGGTCTCCAGAAGGCTCATCATGCTCTCAATGATGTCAAGACGAAGCTGAATGAACTGGCCGCCGTCCAGCAAGGAGCCACAAGCGAGATCGTGGCCGCCCGTAACTCGGTCGCCTCTTGGCGAGCCTCGCTTCGCTCGCACGACCGTCGAAAGCTCGAAAAAGAAATCGCCGAAGCGGACACGAAGGTGGCTCCGCTCGCGGCCGAATTAGCGCAGCTCGCAAAGCAGTTGGACGACATCGCCAAGACGGTAGTCGAAAAGGCGATGATCATCGGCGCAACCGCCACGAAACTATTTCTTAGCCCCCAGACGTTTGCCGGCTTCGACGCGGTAGTTATCGACGAGGCGTCGATGCTCATGCTCCCAGCGCTGTTTCATGCGGCTGGACTCGCCAAGGAGCGAGTGGTGATCTCTGGCGACTTTCGACAGTTGCCGCCGATCGTGACCACAGACCAGAAGGCAGTCCTTGAGACGGTTGGCGGGGACGTATTCTCAGCGAGCGGCATCGCCAAGGCATTCGCAGCGGGAAAAACCCCGGAGCGCGCAGCTTTTCTGGATCAGCAGTTTCGTATGGCCGACCCCATCTGTGCACTAATATCGGGACCCATGTATCGGGGGAGGCTTCACACGGCCGCGACTCGAAAGAGCGCCGCGATCGTCCCCATCGCGCCGTTCAATCTCAACCTCACAATCGTAGATACCTCCACCATCAGCCCGTTCGTCAATCGCGACCCGTTTAAATCTCGTTACAATCTGATGCATGCGCTGGCGATCAGAAACTTGGTTTTGCGGCTGCAGGACACCGGCTTTGTTCGGGCGTCGGACAGCTTAGGAGTTTGCACCCCGTATTCGGCACAGGCCAAGATGCTTCAACGGGTTCTAAAGGGAAGCAAGCTCAACTCCCATGTGGAAACCGGCACCGTGCACCGATTTCAGGGAGATGAAAAGCAGGCTATGGTGCTCGATATTCCGGACGGTTTGGGCGAACAATCTGTTGGAATGTGGCTGGAGGCCGACAACCCTGACGATGACGGCGCAAAGCTCTTCAATGTGGCAATCTCTCGAGCCAAAGAGCACCTAATCGTCGTCGCCAACCTCCAATACCTCGACTCGAAGCTCCCCGCTCGGGCGTTGCTACGAGGGGTCTTGCACGACATGCAACGGAAGGGGACGGTGCTCGATGTCCGCGACGTCCTTGGCTACTACCCGATGCTGGATGACATCGCGACGTACGGGCTGGCGTTGAATCTCGATTCAGAGACGCTGCGTACCGGACTCTTTAATCAAAAAGACTTCGAACATGTCTGGATAGCCGACGCAGAGCGGGCCAAAAAAAGCATTGTAATCTTCTCCGGTTTCGTCACGCCGCAGCGCGTCGCGACCTGCGGAGACATCCTGCGTAAGAAACTGGAAGAGGGAGTCAGCATCCGCTGCGTTACTAGACCCCCTCGGCAAAATGGGTCGATCCCACCCGAGGACGGTAAGGCAGCGCTGGACGCATTGGAAACCGTCGGCTGCATCGTGGACACTCGATGGGACATTCACGAAAAGACGATCATCATCGACGGGGAAATCCTATGGTTCGGATCCTTGAATCCGCTCAGCCATAGTGGAGCCACGAGCGAAATAATGGCGCGATTTGTTAGCACAGACATCGCTTCGCAAGTCGCCGCTTTCCTCGCGGTCGAACGGGGGTTGAAAGAGGGCGAGGCCGCCGATCAGATCGTAAGGAAGGAGAACCCGGATTGTCCCGATTGCGGCGGCCGCACAACGTTCAGGAAAGGGCAATACGGACCATTTTGGGAGTGCGAAGAAGGCTGCGGTTGGCGACAGAACATCGCTCAAGCCAAGAGGAAGTCGATGCAGACTCCCCCATTACACGCTCCAAGCCCCTGTCCAAAATGTGGCAAGCCGATGGTGGCTCGAAGTAGCTCGTTCGGTTCATTCTTCGGATGCAGCGACTACCCACGTTGCGATGCGACGGTTAACCCGCACGCGAAACCGCGCACCGGGACGCGACGCAAGAAGCCGGCCCATGGCCCGAAGTCCGATGCGCGGCGCTCTTGAGTTCCCCGCATTCAAAACCTCACGGGCGGAAGAACTTTTTCGCGAGCAGGAGCCGTTGGCCTTCACCAGAGAGCCTCAAGTGCATCGGACGGAGAGCAAGCCGGCGCGGCCCTGACTGCTGAAATGCCATGCGAGACGCTCTCTCGGCACGATCTGTGGGGTAGCGAATGGGGTAGAATGCTCCAACCGGGGGACCATAGCGCTTTGATTTTGAGATGATTTTTGAAGTGCTGTTGGATTGGCTGGGGGACCTGGATTCGAACTAAGATTGACGGAGGTTGAGTTCGGTCGTTGAGCGAGCGTTCAGCGCGCCGGCAGGCCGATGGCCGAACAAACGGGAACTCCCGCCTCGGGTCGAACGCAGCCCTCCCAACCAAGGCGCGTTCGGATGCCAAACGCTAGACTTGGGCTCCTGGCGCGTGGCGCGTTCCTCCCACCCGGCCTCCTTCGCCCTTCGGGCTCCAGAAGCTGCGTTCCCCCGCAGGGGGAGGCGGCGCCTCCCTCGTCGACGCTGGCGCGGCGAATGCGCTAAGAAAAGCCAATGGACGGCTTGTCGCTTGCCCCGGTGACCCTCCTGTTCTTTCAGGCCGGCCCGGTCGGCAAGGCGGTTATGGCGATCCTGCTCGTCGCCTCGCTGTGGTGCTGAGTCCTGATCGTCGAGGGCGTGTTCACCGTCGTCCTGCTCGGTCGGGGTCGCCTTCACGGTCGGGCCGTCGGGCGAAGCGATCGACGACGCGATCACCCGCTCCTCCGAGCCACGCCGCCCCGTCGCCGTCAAGCGGCTGCGCCGCTCCTCCGCTGCGCTTCGGCCCCTTCGGGGCGCCAGCGTCAGGGCGGCGCGGCAAGGGGCTATCAAGTCGCGTTGCTGAGCGAAAGCGGCCCTGCGGGGCCGCTTTCGCTCAGCAACGCGACTTGCAAACCAGACGCCAGCGCCGCGCGGAGCCGTCAAGGCTCGCGAAGCGACCGCGCAGCGGCTGGGCCTTTACGGCGAGCACGGCGATGGCATGCGCGAGCCATCGAATGATCCAGCGAACATCGGCGCGCATGGGACGGGCTGACGCCCGACCTCACGACGCCGCTCCGCCGGGTCCCCGGAGATCGGAGACGGTCGAACGAAGCCGAAGGGCGCCGTCCGCGCGATGCGTCGCCGCTCGGCGGCCTGTTCTGCGCCACCACCACCGTCACCTTCGCGCCGGAGTGAGGCGACGGGCCTCCCCTCTCCCCTTGCGGGAGAGGGGTTGGGGTGAGGGGTTGCGCGCCTTGCGGCGCGACCCCTCATCCGGCCGGCCTGCGGCCGGCCACCTTCTCCCGCAAGGGGAGAAGGACGCGGAACCGCCGCGGAAGCGATTTCCCGCTTGCGCGCGCGCGGCGCGGCTGCGATGGGAGCGGCGGGTTGAGAGGCGTGAGAGGCATGGGCGACAAGCGGCGGCGGGTGCTGTTCGTCACGGGCGGTTCGATCGGCGACGCGGCGCTCACCTCGGGGCTGCTCGCCCATTTCGTCGACAGCGAGCCGGACGCCCGGTTCACCGTCGCCGCGGGGCCGGCGGCCGCCTCGCTGTTCGCCGAGACGCCGCGGCTCGAAGCGCTGATCGCGATCGTCAAGCGGCGGCGCGGGCTGCACTGGCTCGACCTGTGGCGGCGCGTGGCGGGGCGTCGCTGGAGCGCGGTGGTCGACATGCGCGGCTCCGGCCTCGCCTATTTCTTGCGGGCTGAGCGCCGCTTCGTCTATCGCCGGGAGCGTCGTCCCGCCGGCGCGCCGCCGTTGCACAAGGCGCTCGAAGCGGCGCGGACCGTTGGCCTTCTCGATCGTCCTCCGGCGCTCGGGCTCTACGCGTCGGCGAAAACCGAGGCGCTGGCTGACGCGCTGGTCGGCCGCGCGCGGCCGCTCCTGGCGATCGCGCCGGCCGCCACCTGGCCGCCGAAAACCTGGCCGGCGGAGCGCTTCGCCGAGGCCGCGCTGGCGCTCCTCGGCCCGAGCGGGCCGCTCGCCGGCGGACGCGCGCTGCTGGTCGGCGGCGCGGGCGACGCGGCGATCTTCGCGCCGATCCGCGCCGCGCTGCCGCCGTCGCGAATCGTCGACGTCATCGGGCAGGAGCTGCTGACGGTCTACGCCTGCTTCAAGCGGGCGCGGCTGTTCATCGGCAACGATTCCGGCCCGATGCATCTTGCCGCCGCCGCCGGCGCGCCGACGCTGGGGCTGTTCGGCCCGAGCGACGAACGGCTGTACGGCCCTTGGGGGCCGCGGACGGCGGTGGCGAGGGGGATGAGCTTCGACGACTATCAGGCGCTGCTGGCGACGCCGGCGAACCGCGGCCGCCTGATGACCGGCCTCGAGGTCGCCGCCGTGGTCGCGGCCGCGCGCGCGCTGCTGGAAAGGACGCGCGAGGTCGAGAGCGCGCTTATCGACGGCGCCGAGGCGGCTTCATGAGCGGGGCGCCTTCGTGCGATAAGGCGGGCCTCGGAGGCGGCGAAGCGGGGATGGGCCGGATGAGCGGGAATGGCGACGCGCGAGCGCCGATCTTGGTCGAGGTCGGCGCGGGCGAGCTCCTCGACAAGGCGACGATCCTCGACATCAAGCTCGCGCGCTTCCGCGATGCGGCCAAGCGCGCCAACGTCGAGCGCGAATGGCGCGCGCTCGAGCCGGCGCGCGCGCGCCTCAAGCGCGCCTTTCCCGCCGTGGCGGCGCTGGAGGCGGCGCTGAAGCGGGTCAACGAAACGCTGTGGGAGGTCGAGGACGCCGTCCGCCGCTGCGAAGCGGAGGGCGACTTCGGCCCCCGCTTCGTCGCGCTGGCGCGCGCCGTCTACCAGAACAACGACCGGCGCGCCGCGCTGAAGAAAGAGATCAACCTCGCCGCCGGCGCGCGGATCGTCGAGGAGAAGTCCTATGCCGACGACGGCTGAGCGCGCGCGCGGCGGCGGGGCTCGGGCGCGCGCGAAACGCGGCCGCGCTTGCCTCCGGCGCGAAATTCGCCTTTGTTGCGCCGCGGCCCGTCGCTTCGTCGCCTGCGGCCTTTTCCGGTCACCCCCATGATTCCCTTCCGCCCCAAGTCCCCGATCGTCGTCGTCGGCGACGCCATGCTCGACTGCTACGTCAGCGGCAAGGTCGAACGCATCTCGCCCGAGGCGCCGGTGCCGGTGGTGCAGCGCACGGCTGAGGGCGAGGTCGTCGGCGGAGCGGCCAACGTGGCGGCCAACGCGACGCGGCTCGGCGCCGCGGTGCGGCTGATCAGCGTGGTCGGCGACGACGACGAAGGGCGGCGGCTCGCCGCGCTGCTCGCCGAGCTCGGCGTCGCCTTCGCGCCGGTCATCGACCGCGGGCGGCCGACGGTCAGCAAGACCCGGGTGATGAGCGGCGTCCATCAATTGCTGCGCGTCGATCGCGAGGACCGCGCGCCGATCGGCGCGCCGATCGAGGACGCGGCGCTCGCGGCGCTCGCCGCGGCGCTCGAGGGCGCGGGGGCGCTGGTCGTTTCCGACTACGCCAAGGGGATGCTCACCGACCGCGTGCTCGCCGAGGCGCTGGCGCTGGCGCGCCGCGCCGGCGCGCCGGCGATCGTCGACCCGAAGCGGCGCGACTTCTCCGCCTACCAGGGCGCAGCGCTGATCAAGCCCAATCGCGGCGAGCTCGAAGCGGCGACCGGCCTGCCTTGCGAAAGCGACGACGAGGTCGAGCGGGCGGCGCGGATCGTCGTCGCCGCCACCGGCGCGAGCCTGCTGGTCACCCGCTCGGAGAAGGGCATGACCTATGTCGCCCCGGGCGCGGCGGCGATCCACATGCCGACGCAAGCCAAGCAGGTGTTCGACGTCTCCGGCGCCGGCGACACGGCGATCGCCGCCGTCGCTTGCGGCTTCGTCTCCGGCCTGCCGATCGAGCAGACCATGCGGCTCGCCAATCTCGCCGCCGGCGTGGTCATCTCCAAGCCGGGCACGGCGACGGTCAGCTTCGACGAATTGCGCGCGGCGGCCGAGACGCGCGGCGATCTTTCGGTCTCGGGCGGCGGCGTCGCCACCCGCGAGGAGGCGATCGTCCTGCGCGAGCACTGGCGGCGCGAGGGCCTGACGGTCGGCTTCACCAACGGCTGCTTCGACCTCATCCACCCCGGCCACATCGCCATCCTGCGCGGCGCGGCGCGCCATTGCGACCGCCTGATCGTCGGGCTCAACAGCGACGCTTCGACGCGGCGCCTCAAGGGGCCGGGCCGGCCGGTGCAGGACGAAGCCTCGCGCGCCGCGGTGATCGGCGCGATGCGCAGCGTCGCGCTGGTGGTGGCGTTCGAGGAGGACACGCCGATCGAGCTGATCGCGGCGCTCTCGCCCGACGTGCTGGTCAAGGGCGCCGACTACGCCGAGAACGAGATCGTCGGCGCCGAGCTGGTGCGGGCGCGCGGCGGCCGGGTGGCGCGCGTGCCGCTGGTCGAGGGACAGTCGACCACGCGGCTCATCCGCCGCGGCGCCGCGCTCAGCTCGGCGGCCAGCGAGGAGGGGAAATGATTGTCGTCACCGGCGCCGCCGGCTTCATCGGCTCGAACCTGGTGTGGGCGCTGAACCAGGCGGGACGCGACGACGTCGTCGTCTGCGACTGGCTGGGAAAGGACGAGCGCTGGCTCAACCTGCGCAAGCGGATGTTCCGCGACTTCGTCTTTCCCGAGGACCTGATCGACTTCTGCCGGCGCGAGAAGCCGGAGGCGATCCTGCACATGGGGGCCAATTCGTCGACCACGGCGAGCGACGGCGACGAGATCCTGCGCGTCAACACCAAGTTCACGCTGGCGCTGATCGACCATTGCGCCGAGGCGGGCGCGTCGCTGGTCTACGCTTCCAGCGCCGCGACCTACGGCGCGGGCGAGAACGGCTTCGTCGACGACGACAAGCTTTCCGCGCTGAAGAAGCTTCGGCCGCTCAACCTCTACGGCTGGAGCAAGCACCTGGTCGACCTGGTTCTCGCCGAGCGCCGCGAGAAGGGCCTGCCGCTGCCGCCCAAATGCGTCGGGCTGAAATACTTCAACGTCTACGGCCCCAACGAATACCACAAGGGGGCGATGATGAGCGTCGTCGGCAAGGCCTACGACGCGGCGGCGCAGGGCGGCGAGGTCGAGCTGTTCAAGAGCCATCGCGCCGGCGTCGAGGACGGCGGCCAGAGCCGCGACTTCGTCTTCGTCGACGACGTGGCCAGGACGACGCTGTGGTTTCTCGACCACGGCCCGGCGCATGGCCTCTACAACGTCGGCGCCGGACGGGCGACGAGCTTCCGCGCCTTCGTCGAAGCGCTGTTCAAGGCGTTGGGCAAGCCGCCGCGCATCCGCTACGTCCCGACGCCGGAGCCGCTGCGCGACCGCTACCAGTATTTCACGCAAGCCTCGCTCGCCAACCTGCGGCGCGCCGGCTACGCGGCGCCCTTCGCCACGGTCGACGAAGGCGTCGCCGCCTACGTCGGCTATCTCGCCGGCGACGACCGCTGGCGATGACGACGGAGCTCAAGCGCGGGGCGGTGTTCCTCGACCGCGACGGCGTGCTCAACCAGGATCTGGGCTACGTCCACCGCGCCGCCGATCTCGTCTGGGTCGAGGGCGCGCGCGAGGCGGTCGCGCGCATCAACCGCGCCGGCCTCCTGGCCATCGTCGCCACCAACCAGTCCGGCGTGGCGCGCGGCTTCTATACCGAGGACGACGTGCGCGCGCTCCACGCCCACATGGCGGCGGAGCTCGCCGCCGCCGGCGCGCGCGTCGACGCCTTCTACTATTGCCCGTTCCATCGCGAAGGCGTCGTTTCGCGCTACGTCGTCGCCGACCACCCCGACCGCAAGCCCAATCCAGGCATGATCCTGCGCGCGATCGCCGACTTCGGCATCGATCCGGCGCGCTCGCTGATGATCGGCGATCGCCCCGCCGACATCGAGACCGGGCGTCGCGCCGGCGTGCGCGGGGCGCTGTTTCGCGGCGGCTCGCTCGACGCCTTCGTCCGCCAGGCGCTCGCCGAAATGGGCGTCGGCGAGGCGGCGGGCGACGGCGGGCGGTGAGGCCCGGCGGCGCCTGTTCGCGAAAAGCCTCAGTGGTTCGACCCGCCGCCGGCCGGCGCGGCGCCCGTGGTCGGCGCGGGGCCGCTGCGCGGCTTGGCGCCGCCGATCGGCGCGGGTCCGCTGGACGGCGCGGCAGGCTTGGCGGCTTCTCCCTTGCACCCGTTCGAGACGTCCGCGAGCAGCGGGTTGAATTCGGCGGCGGTAAGATAGGCCGCGCCCTCGCCGCCGGGATAGCCGAGGAACTGGAACGACGTCACCGCGACCAGCTCGTTGGCGCCGGCCTTGTCCTCGGTGCTGAAATTGGCCACCCAGGCGCCGCCGCTGGTGCCCGAGGTCAGGTCGGTGATCGGCGCCCATTGCACCACGATGCCGGGATAGGACTTCGACATCATCGGAATCGCATCGGCGAAGAACACCGCGCCGCCCGACTTCTGGACGATCTGGCCGTTGAAGATGTCGGCGGCGTAGCCGACCCGAGTCGCGTAATCGACGCTTCCCTTCCAGTCGAGCGCGTAAGGCATCGCGCCGGTCGGGCTGACGCCGTCGACCAGCAGCATGGCGAAGTCATGCTGGAAGGCGACGCGCTGGGCGTCGATCTGCTGCTCCTTTTTCATGGCGGCGTAGTTCGCCGGGAGCCGCCACAGCGGGTTGGTCTCGGCGCAAAGGATCTTGAACGGCGTGCCTTGCTGGTTCTGGTACTGCAGCCAGAAGGTCCCCTTGGTGGGGTCGGGCCACGGGCCGGTCGGGCTCTCGAAGATGTCGCGGACGCAATGGGCGGCGGTGAGGACGACGTTCGGCTTGATGAACTGCCCGGTGCATTCGCCGATCGAAGTGGGGTCCTTGTCGGTCGGCGTCGGAATGACCAAGAGGCCGACCCATTTCAGCGGCGGTAGGCTGGGGTTGCCGGTGGTCTTTTCGGCCGGCGCGGTGTCGGGGATGATTTGGGCGACGCGCATCGCGTCGG
>CAZKHF010000099.1:0-9935 GCA_964552445.1 uncultured Bradyrhizobium sp.
GAGCAGGCCGCCGCGCGGCGCGGTGAGCACGTCGCGCACCTCGCCGGCGATCGGCGTGGCGACGTCGGACGGCCAAGCGGAGAATATGAGCCGCGTCACCTCGTCGGCGAGATCCTGCGAGCCGAAGAAGCCGGCGAGCGCGGTGACGAAGATGAGAAAGGGAAAGAGCGAAGTCAGCGCCGACAGCGCGATGTGGCTGGCGATCGCCCAGCCGTCCTCGGCCAGGAAATGATTGGCCGCGTCGAGCGCCACCGTCCACGCCTTGCGCATTGACCGCCGTCCTTCCGCCGGCGCGGCGGCGCCTTCGCCGCAGCGGCGGGGGAATATCTATCGGCGCGCCCCGCCGCTGTCATCCCGTCGGCCGCTGCGTCCGCTTCCCGCGAAGTCGCGGACGCCGCGAACGCCGCGCAAAAGCCGCCATGTGGAATCGCCGCGCGGCCGCAGCGCGTCGCCCCCTCGCCTCAGGCGAGCTTCTGGTACTCGGGCTTGTAGACATGGCTGCGGATGAAAGCCTCGACGTCGTTCGGCCGCTTCGCCCGCGCTAGCCCGCTGTCGAACACCAGCGTGGCCACGCGCGCCGCAGTCTTGATCTCGGTTTCGAGAATGTCGGACTGCGGCGGATAGAGGAGCCCCTTCCTCAACAACGGCTCCGACGTCTGATCGGCGACAGCTTTCGCGGCCCCGATGAACATGTCGTCGGTCACCCGCGTCGCTTCGGTCGCGTAGATCGCCATGCCGACCGCCGGGAAGATGTAGAAGTTGTTCGCCTGGCCCGGCAGGAAAGTCTGGCCATCGAGGCGAACGGGCGCGAACGGGACGCCGGCGGCGTAGATCGCCTTGCCTTTGGACCAAGCGTAGGCCTGTTCGGCCGAGCACTCCGCGTGCTCGGTCGGGTTCGACAGCGCGAAGATCACTGGCCGCTCGTTGATCCGGCTCATCGTCTCGACTACCTGTCTGGTGAACGCGCCGCCGACGGTGCTGACGCCGATGAGGGTCGTCGGCTTGACGCTCTCGATCGCGGCGACGAAGTCCTTGGTCGGCGCGTGCGGATGCGCGTACGGCCTTTGGAAGTCGACGAGGTCGGCGCGCGAGGGCTCGAGAAGGCCGTTGACGTCGAACATGCGCATGCGCGCTTGGGCGCCCTTCAACGTCATCCCCTCTCCGACCAGGGCGGAGCAAAGGAGGCCGGCGAGGCCGACGCCCGCGGAGCCGGCGCCGAGGAAGAGCCAGCTCTCGTCCTTCAACCGCGCGCTTTTGAGCTTGGCGGCGTTGATCATGCCGGCGAGCGCGATCCCCGCGGTGCCCTGCACGTCGTCGTTGTAGACGCAGTGCGTGTCGCGATACCGCGCGAGCAGGCGCACGGCGTCCACTCCGGTCCAGTCCTCGAAGTGGATGCAGCACTTCGGGAACACCTCCTGCGCGGCCTCGACGAGCTCGTCGACGAAGGAATAGAGCTCCTCGGCCGGCGGACGGGTTTCCCGCAGCCCAAGATACAACGGGTCGCGCAGGCATTGCTCGTTGTTCGTCCCCGCGTCGAGGAACATCGGCATCAGGCCGTGAGGCGGGACGCCCGCCGCCGCGGTGTAGAGCTGCAGCTTGCCGATCGGGATCCCCATGCCGTTGGCGCCGAGGTCGCCGAGACCGAGGATTCGCCCGCCATTCGTGACGCAGATGAAGCGCACGTCCTTCGCCGGCCAGTTGCGCAACGCCTCCTTCACGTGTCCGCGGCGCTTGATCGACAGGTACATGCCTCTCGGACCGCGGAAAATATGGCCGAACTTCAGGCAGGCTTCGCCGATCGTCGGATCGTAGACGATCGGCAGGAAACGCGCCGGATCGGACATGATCGTCCGATAAAATAAGGTCTCGTTGTGATCGAGCAGGTTGACGAGATAAATGTAGCGGTCGAGATCCGTCGTTTTGTGGCCAAGCTGCTGCATGACGCGGCGAAGCTGGAGGTCCTCGCTTTCCGTCACGTCGGGGACCAGCCCCACCAGACCGAGCGCCTGTCGCTCGGCCTCGCTGAAGGCGGTGGATTTGTTGAGCGCCGGATCATGAAGGATTTCGACGCCGCGCTTGCTGGCGATCGGACGGGTCATCGCGCGCTCCCTTTCGTTTCGGCAGTGCTTGAGCAAGAAGTTCAGGTCCGCGGCTCGGTCGCCGCGAAGGGCGCGACCATCTTCGCGGGATCGACCACCCGGTCGAACTCGGCCTCGGTGACGAAGCCAAGCTCGAGCGCGGCGGCTTTCAGACCGAGATCGTTGTCCATCGCATAGTGCGCGATCTGGGAAGCTTTATCGTAGCCGATCACCGGCGCAAGGGCGGTGACGAGCATGAGCGACCGCTCGACATGCTCGTGGATCTTTTTCAGGTTCGGCTTCGTCCCCTCGATCAGGAACTTGCGGAAGTTCGCGCAGCCGTCGCTCAACAGCGCGATGGAATGCATGATGTTGTGGATCATCAGCGGCTTGTAGACGTTCATTTCGAGGTAGCCGCCGGCGCCGCCGAAGCCGACGGCGACGTCGTTGGCCATGACCTGGACGGCGATCATCGTCAGCGCTTCCGCCTGGGTCGGGTTCACCTTCCCCGGCATGATCGAGGAGCCTGGCTCGTTCTCCGGGATGTGGATCTCGGCGAAGCCAGCCCGCGGCCCGCAGGAAAGCAGCCGGATGTCGTTGCCGATCTTGTAAAGCGATACGGCGAGCGTGCGCAGCGCGCTGGAGAGATGCACGAGCGCGTCGTGCGCCCCCTGGGCGGCGAATTTGTTCGGCGCGGTGACGAACGGCAGCCCCGTCAGCGCGGCGATCTCCGCCGCGGCCGCTTCGGCGAAACCGGGCGCCGAATTGACGCCCGTGCCCACCGCGGTCCCGCCGAGCGCCAAGCGATAGACGCCCGCGAGCGCGTCCTCGATCCGCTCGATGTCGTCGGCCAGCATGCTCGCATAGCCGGACCATTCCTGCCCGAGCGTCAGCGGCGTCGCATCCTGCATATGGGTGCGGCCGATCTTGACGATGTCCTTCCATTCTTCCGCCTTGGCGGCGATGGCGTCGCGCAGCGCCTGGACGGCGGGATCCAGTCGCCGCTTCGCGCCGACCGCCGCCGCGACGTGCATGGCCGACGGGAACGTGTCGTTGGACGATTGCGCCATGTTGACGTGATCGTTGGGATGGACAGGCTGCTTGCCGCCGAGCGGAGCGCCCACGAGCTGGCAGCAGCGATTGGAAATCACCTCGTTGACGTTCATGTTGAACTGGGTGCCGCTTCCCGTCATCCAAACATGGAGGGGAAACATGTCCTCGTGTCGACCGGCGAGGATTTCGTCGCAAGCCAGCGCGATGAGCCGATAGGGCTGTTCGGCCAGCCGGCCCCCGACGTGATTGGCCGTCGCGGCGGCCTTCTTGAGGATCGCGTAAGCGGCGATCATCTCGCCCGGGATCAGGTCTCGGCCGATGCTGAAATGCTCGAGAGAGCGCTGGGTCTGCGCGCCCCACAGTTTATCGGCCGGAACGCGCACTTCTCCGAGGCTGTCCGTTTCGACGCGGAAATCCGGCATCGCGCTCCCCCGGTTCAGATGACCACTGCACGTCGTCTATCTTCGATATCGACGCGACGATGACAATATGGCGTTGACCATCCGCCGCGGCCTGGGGGGCGAAGCGCATTTTCTCGCGCTATTTTGCGTTGCCAGGAAGCCGGCCGCAATTTCGTCCCAATTCATCCGTGAAATCGCTGGCCGAAGCTAGGCCCGCGACGTCCGGGAGTCGAAGCGGCGATGTCGAACGTATTCGCCGCCGGCGCGGCGCTTCGGAAAGGCGGACATGTCGGCTCTGTCGCATGATCGAACGACCGGCGCGCCAGCGGTGGCCGAATCGCGCGCCGGCGCGTCGCCGGCCGCGGCCGTGCGATCTCATGGCTTCGCCGTCGGCCTCGCCGGGCGGCTGCTCATCCTGACGATCGGCTGCGCGGTGGTGGCGATTTGCTTGTTCTCCGTCGCGCGCCTGACCGCCTATCGCGAGACATGGCTGCGCGACCGGTTGATGGTCGCCCATAGCGCGATGCTGCTGTTCGGCGCGAACGGCGACGAGACGCAGCCCGCCGAGCTGGCGACGAAGATTCTCGACAGCGTCGGAGCGAAGACCATTGTCGTCACCTTGCCGAACGGTCGGCGGCTGGCGGCGAGCGAGGGCCCCCAACCGCCGGCGCGCGCCACCTTCGAAGTCGACGACCCTTCGATGATGACGAGCAGTCAGGAGGCCTTAGCCACGCTGTTCGCCGCGCCGGGTTCGCTGGCGCGGGTGGTCGGGCGCTCGCAAAGCGACGGCGCGCTGGTCGACATCACCCTCGACGAAACGCCGCTGATCGACGCGATGTGGCGCATCTCGCGCAACTTCTTCGTCCTGTCGCTGATCGTCTCGGCGGTGGTGACCTGCGTCTTGTGGGCGGCGCTGTGGTGGCTGGTGATCCGGCCGGTGCGCCGGCTCACCTCGAGCATCATCGCCTTCGGCGAGCGTCCGCAGGAGGGCGCGCGCATCATCGTCCCGAGCGGCCGCCGGGACGAGATCGGCCGCGCCGAGTGTGCGTTGGCGGCGATGCAAGGCTCGCTCGCCAACGAGCTCGGCCAGCGCAAGCGCCTCGCCGAGCTCGGCATGGCGGTGGCCCGCATCAATCATGACCTGCGCAACATCCTGTCGGCGGCGCAGCTCATTTCCGACCGCTTGGCGGCGATTCCCGATCCGCTGGCGCAGCGGCTGGGCCCGCGGCTGGTGGCGACGCTCGACCGCGCCATTCAATTCTGCCAGGCGACGCTCACCTACGGCGGCGGCCGCGAGCAGTCGCCGGCGCCGCGCCGCTTCGATCTGCGCGAGGTGGCGCGCCAGGTGGTCGAGACTGCGGAGGCCGAGACCAGCGGCGCGATCGTCTACGCCATCGACATCCCGCCGAAGTTCGAGCTGTTCGCCGATCCCGACCACGTGCTGCGGGTGATCGAGAACCTGTGCCGCAACGCGGCCCAGGTGCTGCGCGGCCGCGGCGCTCAAGACGGTCGGCCGCCGGCGATTCGCCTTGCGGCGATTCGCACCGGCGACGTCGCGCTGATCGAGATCAGCGACAGCGGGCCCGGTTTTCCATCCGAGCAGACCGAGCGCATTTTCGAGCCGTTCCATCTTTCCACGCGCGAAGGCGGCGCCGGGCTCGGCCTCGCCATCGCCGCAGACCTGGTGGCGCGCAACGGCGGCTCGATCAGCCTCGCCGAGGCGAAGGCCGACGACTTCTATTGCGGCGCCCGCTTCCTCATCACCCTGCCGACGCCCGATCCCGTCTCGCGGCGCGGCCGCTCGCTGGCGTCAGCCCGCCCTTCCGCATAGCCCTGGCCCCCGGCGACCTTTATCCGCGGCGGCGCGCGAGTTTACGCCGGCCCGCGCTTCCGTTATTGCTCGCACTCGCGGGGAAGGGCTGGGAATGCACGAGCACGAGCCTATCGAGGGCAGATACCAGGCGATCAATTTTGTCGCTTCGGCGGCGCCGGACGCCGAGGCGGCGCGCCAGAAGCTCGTCGAGCGCTATGGCGACGTTCCCTACGAGCAGGCGGACGTTGTTGTCGCCCTGGGCGGCGACGGCACGATGCTGCAGACTCTGCATAACACGATGTCGGCGCCGAAGCCGGTGTTCGGTATGAATCGCGGCTCGCTGGGCTTCTTGATGAATGACTATTCCGAGCGCGGCCTGCGCGCCCGCTTGGCAGCGGCGCAGCCTTCCGTCATTCATCCGCTGCTGATGCGCGCGCGCGACGTGCGCGGCGCGGAATCGACGGCGCGAGCGATCAACGAAGTGTCGCTATGGCGCCAGAAATACCAGGCGGCCAAGATCGAGATTGTGGTCGACGACCATGTGCGGCTCGCGGAATTGGTCGCCGACGGCGTGTTGGTTGCGACGCCGGCGGGCTCCAGCGCTTACAACCTTTCCGCCAGCGGCCCGATCCTGCCATGGGAGTCGCGGCTGATGGCGCTGACGCCGATTTGCGCCTTCCGGCCGCGGCGTTGGCGCGGCGCGCTGCTGCCCGACCGGGCGAAAGTCGCGTTTCAGATCCTCGAATGCGATAAGCGGCCGGTCGCGGCGGCCGCCGACCAAATCGAGGTGCGCGACGTCCTGCACGTCGACGTCGAGACCGACTACGGCACGGCGCTGATCCTGCTGCACGACCGCGGCCATCCGTTCGACGAGCGGACGTTGCGCGAGCAGTTCGCGTCCGAGGCGGCCGAGCGACGCGGCGAGATGCAAACCGGAGCCGAGAGCGATGGCGAAGAGCGTGCGCGTGGTCGCTGAGCAGACGCTGGCGGAGGGGCGGTTCCGCCTTACCCGCACGCGCGCCGAGATCGAGGAGGACGACGGCGAGCGCCGCGCCCTCAGTTACGAGATCTACCGTCACGGTCCGGCGGCGGCGGCGCTGCTCTATGACCCCGCGCGCGGCGTCGTGCTGCTGGTCAAGCAGTTTCGTCTCGGGGCGTACCTCGCCGACGGCGCGCTGGAGACGATCGAGGCGGTCGCCGGCATGCTCGACGGCGACGACCCCGCGACCTGCGCAAAGCGCGAAGTCTGGGAGGAGACCGGCGTGCGGGTGGCCGCCGTGCGCCACGCTTTCGACGCCTACACCAGCCCCGGCGGCATGACCGAGAAGATCGCCTGCTTCGTCGCGTCCTACGGCGTCGACGACCGCATCGGGCGCGGCGGCGGCGTCGACGAGGACGAGCGCATCAAGGTCGTCGAGGCGCCCTTCGACGAGGCGCTGGCGATGATAGAAAGCGGGGAAATTCGAGACGCCAAGACGATCGCGCTAATCTACTACGCGAAGGCTCAAGGCCTGTTCGCGGCGACGCGCGCCGGCGGCTGAAGCGGCCGGCGCGCCGGCGCCGTCTTGCAAAGCGGGCTCGTCGCCCGTCGCTTTTGGCTCGCAGCCAACCCTCGCCCCAACCCGCCGCCGCAGGCCAGCGCGGGCGAGAGCGACGCCTAATCCCCCTCTCCCGCTTGCGAGAGAGGGGCTCGCGGCGAGGAAAACGCCGTCCGACTGCGGCGCTTCAGATGTCGTAATAGAGCGCGAACTCGTAGGGGTGCGGACGCAACCGCACGGGGTCGAGCTCCTTCTTGCGCTTGTAGCCGAGCCAGGTCTCGATGACGTCGGGGGTGAAGACGTCGCCCTTGAGGAGGAAGGCGTGGTCCGCCTCCAGCGCGTTCAACGACTCCTCGAGCGAGCCCGGCATCGACTTGACCTTCGCGGCCTCCTGCGGCGGCAGGTCGTAGAGGTCCTTGTCCAGCGGCGGCGGCGGCTCGATGCGATTGGCGATCCCATCGAGGCCCGCCAGCAGAATGGCGGCGAAGGCAAAGTAGGGATTGCAGCTCGGGTCGGGCGTGCGGAACTCGATGCGCTTGGCCTTCTCGCTCGACGAATACATCGGGATGCGCACCGCGGCGCTGCGATTGCGCTGCGAATAGGCGATGTTGATCGGCGCCTCGTAGCCCGGCACCAGCCGGCGGTACGAGTTCGTCGTCGGCGCCACCAGCCCGCACAGCGCCGGCGCGTGCTTCAAGATGCCGCCGATGTAGTGGCGGCAGGTCTCGCTGGTCAGCCCGTAGCCGTTGGCGTCGTAGAACACGTTCTTGCCCGCTTTCCACAGGCTCTGGTGAACGTGCATGCCAGAGCCGTTGTCCATGAAGAGCGGCTTCGGCATGACCGTCACCGTCTTGCCGTGCTTACGCGCGACGTTCTTGATGATGTACTTGTAGGCGAGGACTTGGTCGGCCATGCGAGTGAGCGTGGTGTAGACCATGTCGATTTCCGCCTGACCGCCGGTCCCCACCTCATGATGGTGGACCTCGGCGCGGATGCCGGATTTCTCCAGGGTGCGCACCATCTCCGAGCGCAGATCCTGCTGATGGTCCATCGGCGGAACCGGGAAGTAGCCTTCCTTGTAGCGTGGCTTGTAGCCGAGGTTCGGCTTATCGGCTTGGCCCGAATTCCAGAAGCCCTCCTCGGAGTCGACGTAGTAGAAGCCGTGGTTGTAGCTCTGATCGAAGCGGACGTTATCGAAGATGTAGAATTCGACTTCTGGGCCCCAGTAGCTGAGGTCGGCGACGCCGGTCGATTGCAGATAGAGCTCCGCCTTCTGCGCGACGTAACGCGGGTCGCGCGTGTAAGGCTGGCCGGTCACCGGATCGCGCACGTTGCAAGTGAGGCTGACCGTCGGGACCTCGGCGAAGGGATCGAGGAAGGCGGTTTGCGGATCGGGGATCAGCAGCATGTCGGATTCGTCGATCGACTGGAAGCCGCGGATGCTCGAGCCGTCGAAGCCGATGCCCTCGGCGAAGATCTCTTCCTCGAACTCGTTGGCGGAGACCGAGAAATGCTGCCACAATCCAGGTACGTCGACGAACTTCAAATCGATGATCTCGACGCTGTTGTCCTTTGCGAACTTCATGAAGTCACTAGCGGTCTTGATTGCCATGGCTCCTACTCCCCATGCATTAAGTCGCCTTCGATTCACTTACTCCCGTCCTAACTCGATCGATTTCCACACTGACCGAGACCCTCGCGACGCGGTCTCCGCGTTCGCCGAACGGCGTCGCGCGGCCGCCCCGCGAGGCGCCGATCCGCGCCCAGCGAAAAGAACAAGCCCGCGGCGGCGCGCTTTCGCGTCGACGCGCCGGGGCGGCGAAGTAGCCGGAAGCATCGCGGAGGATGGCGGCGCGGCGGCGCGACGCCCGCCCCCGGCCGCGCCCGATCGCTCGGCGCGGCCGGCGGACTCCACCCAACGCGGCGGTGGCGCGAACCCCATGGGCCGCCCTCCGTAATCGCCGTCTGCGCGTCGCCGGCAGACCTGCGGGCGACGCCATCGTCGCAATTTTCGCGCCACGGTTTCGCCGGGCGAGGCCGGCCGCGGCGGCGGCAGCGCGCGCGCCCTTCACCCGCCGGACGGCGCCCGGCGGCTGAGCCCGCGGCGCAGCCGCGCCTCGGCGCGTCGACTCGGATGGCTAAATCTTGTGCATTTGGCGAGAAAACCGGCGGTCCGCCGCATCGCCAACGGCGCGGTCGCCGCGGCGGCGATTTCGCCGCAATCGCCGCAAGTTGACCAACCGGTCCGAGAGCCGAGGCGGCGCAATCGCGCGGCCGCCGCGCCGCCCCCGCCTAATCTTGCGGCATCGCCAGCGGCTGGGGGGGAATATCGGAGGCGATCGGCCCCGGTCCGGCGCCGTCGCGCTGATAGACGTCGGGGCGGAACTGCACGATCCCGTCCGGCGTCGCCCAGGCGGTGACGTAGACCCAGTAGACCGGCACCGGCGTCGTCAGCTTGACGTCGACGCGGTCGCCGGAGCGGATCACCTCGTCGATCTGATCGCGGCCCCAGCCGGGATTGTCCTCGAGCAGCCAGGCGACATAGTCGCGCACGTCCTGCACGCGCACGCAGCCCGACGAGACGAAGCGGAAGTCGTCGCCGAACACGCCCTTCGACGGCGTGTCGTGCATGTAGACGCCGTAGGGGTTGGGGATGTTGACCCGCACGAAGCCGAGCGAGTTGAGGTCGGCGCCCTGGTCCTGTCGGTACTTGTAATGCGTCGCCTCGTCGCTGTTCCAGTTGATCGACTGCGGCGACACCTCCTGCCCTTCCTTGTTGAAGACGCGAATCTTCTCATCGGCGAGATAGCTCGGGTCGGCCTGCATCTTGGGGATGAGGTCTTTCTTGATCAGCGAGGGCGGCACCGTCCAGAACGGGTTGAAATTGATCTCCGTCGCCTTGGCTTGCATGATCGGCGACTGGCGATCGATCTTGCCGACGCCGGCCGCGTGATGCGAATAAACCACGCCGTTTTCGACCGTTTCGACGCTCGCGGCGGGGATGTTGACCATCACGAACCGCTCGCCGAGATCGCCCGAGAAGGCGCGCAGG
>CAZKHF010000100.1:0-9913 GCA_964552445.1 uncultured Bradyrhizobium sp.
TGAGCGTCGCGCTCAAGATCCGCAACGACACGCTCGTCACCTACACGCCGCTGCTTGTCGCCGGGGCGATCTACTTCGTGCTCAATTACGTGATCGCCCGCATCTTCCTGCTGATCGAATATTGGTTGTCGCCGCACCTGAGGGCGCGGGCAACCTGAAGGACCCCCCCATGTCCGACGCCAACGGCTACGCGCTGACAGTCTCAGGATTGCGCAAGCGCTTCGGCTCGCTCGAAGTGCTCAAGGGCGTGTCGCTCAACGCGCGCGAAGGCGACGTGATCTCGATCCTCGGCTCCTCGGGTTCGGGCAAGAGCACGCTTCTGCGTTGCATCAACCTGCTCGAGACGCCCGACGAGGGCGTGGTGACGGTCGCCGGCGAGACGATCCTGATGCGCAAGACGCGCGACGGGCGGGCCGTTCCCGCCGACCGGAGCCAGGTCGACCGTATCCGCTCCGAGCTCGGCATGGTGTTCCAGAACTTCAACTTGTGGTCGCACCTGACGATCATCGAGAACCTGATCGAGGCCCCGGTGCACGTGCAGAAGCGACCGCGCGGCGAATGCGCCGAGGAGGCGCAGGCGCTGCTCGCCAAGGTCGGCATCGCCGACAAGGCCGACTATTACCCGGCGCATCTCTCCGGCGGCCAGCAGCAGCGCGCCGCCATCGCCCGCGCGCTGGCGATGCGGCCGAAGGTGATGCTGTTCGACGAGCCGACCTCGGCGCTCGACCCCGAGCTGGTCGGCGAAGTGCTGCGCGTCATGCGCTCGCTCGCCGAGGAGGGACGCACCATGCTCATCGTCACCCACGAGATGGGTTTCGCGCGCGACGTCTCCGACCGCGTGGTGTTCCTCGATCAGGGCCTGATCGAAGCGGAGGGTCCGCCGGCGGAATTGTTCGGCGACCCGAAATCGGACCGTTTCCGCCAGTTCATCGCCAAGGAGCGGGCCTGAGCGGGCGTCCCGCGTCTCATCTCAGCGGCTTCTCGTGACTGACCGCCGCGCCTTGGCGAAGAGCGCCGGCGCCCTCGCCATTCACGGCTCCGGCGCGGCGCGGCGAAGCTCGCCTTCGACGACGGCCAGCAAAGCCGGCAGGCGCTTGCGAACCGCGGTCCAGACGAGTTGGCGCTCCACGTCCTCGTACTCGTGGCGATAGATATTGCCGGCGGCGGCCATCTCGATCCACGGGATGTCGGTGTGGCGATCCTTCACTTCCTGAGGCAGCCGCCGCGAGGCCTCGGAGATGATCTCCAGGCAACGCGTCACCGCATAGAAACGCAGATCGTCGTCGCGAAACGCCTCGTAGACGACGCCGCGCGTGAACCGCTCCGCCAACCGTATGTTGTCGCGGATGTCGTTGAGCCAGCGCTCCGGGTCTGCGCCGCTAGAACGCATAGAGGGCGTCGCCCGTCGCGGTGGGGCGGACGGCCGGCTTCAGGCCGCGACGGTTCACGACGTCGACAGGCCCGTCGAACAAGCTGGCGACATACAGCTTGAGGCCGGCGTAGGCGTAAACGTCCTCGACCGCTTCCGGATCGAAGTCGATGAGGATGTCGATGTCGCTGTCGGGCCGGTTATCGCCGCGCGCGCGCGAGCCGAACAGCGCCGCGTGGGTCACGCCGCGCGAACGAAGCGACGCTTCGTTCGCGCGCAAGCGGGCGATGATCGCGTCCTTGTCCATGGAAAACAATATACCACAGACAGCGTCACCGCGACGATCGGGTCACAAACGATCCCTTTTCTCAGCTCCGTTCGGCAGCGATCTCGATCTCGTAGGTCAAGCGCGACTTCACCGGACCGCCGAAATAGCCGCCCTCGACCGGCATCGTCTGCGCCTGCTCGGGAGCGGCGCAGAGGGGGACGTGGCCGTCGCTCACCGCAAATCCGTGGGTCGGATCGTAGCCGCGCCAGCCAAGGCCGGGGACGAACGCCTCCGGCCAGGCGTGGAGATGACGGCGGCCGTCCGGCGTATCGGCCTGCCCCTGATAGCCGCTGACGAAACGAGCCGGCGCGCCGAGGCTGCGGCAGGCGGCGACGAACAACACCGTCAGATCGCGGCAAGCGCCGCTGCCGAGCGCCAGCGTCTCCTCCGCGGAGCGAGCGGCGCCCTCCTCGCGCATGCGGCGATCGATCCGCGCGTAGAGGGTCCGGTTGAGGCGGTCGAGAAAGGCGAGCGCGTCGCCGTCGCATTCGGCGGCGATCGAGGCGGCGAAGGCGCTGACCGCGCCGTTGATCGGACGGTCGCCGCGGTAGACGGCGACGGCGCCGTCCGCCTCGACCGGCCGCGGCGCCCCGCGCGCGAGCGGCGGGGCCGGGGCGGCCTCGAAGGCGAAACGACTGTCGATCAGCAAGTGATCCGACGGCTCCTCGAAGTCGACCCGCGTGACGAGATTGCCGAACGCGTCAATCGCGTCCTCCTGCAGGAACGGCGCGGGATCGATCGCCAGTTCGCGCTTGAGCAACCGGCCCGCGTCGGGCCGCGGATTGAGCCGCAGGATGTGCTGGGCCAGGCGCACCGGCGCCGAATAGCGATAGATCGTCAGGTGATGGACGGAAAAGCGCATGGGACAGCGTCGCTCGGCGCCGCCGGCCGCGGCGACGCCCCCGCCCTTGTCTTTTGCAATTTTCGCGCCGCCCGCGCGGCGGGCGTTCGCGAATCCAGCGGCCGCACGCTGCGGCTCTCGCTTCCCGGTCGCGCCTTCGCTCCGCCGGGAATGACACAAAAGCCAGGGCGGTCCGCCTCTCGCGATTGACCGGCGGCGCCGTCGGTTGACATCGTTCGCGCCGCCGTCGAAACTGATGCGCGCGATGATCGTTTCGCTTCCGCAGCTCAACCGACGAGGGCCCCGCCAACCGGCGGCGGCCCGCGCGCGGCTCGAGGCGCGGAGGAGCGCGGCGGCGGTCCAAATGGGCCAGCGCCGCTAGATCCCCGCGAAAAGCCTCGACCCTTCGGGCCCCTTCGACCATCGCGTCGGCGGGGCTTTTGCTTTATTGGGAGCCCCGCTCACATGTTCGAATTGTCGCTCTTCCTCAAGGCCGCCGGGGTCGGCGTCGCCATCGCCGCGCCGGTCGGCCCGATGAGCCTGCTGTGCATGCGCACGACGCTGGCGCGCGGCTGGCGTCACGGGCTGGCGATCGGCGGCGGCATCGCGCTCGGCGACGGCGCCTACGCCGGCGTCGCCGCGCTCGGCCTCGCCGGCGTCTCGCGCTTCATGCTCGGCTACGAGCGGCCGCTGCACGCGGCGGCCGGCCTGTTCCTGATCTATCTCGGCCTCAAGGCGTTCCGCGCCAGCCGCGGCGCGGACGAGGCGGCGACGATCGCCCCGGCCGGCGCCTGGACGCGCGAGCTTGCAACCGCGACGCTGCTCACGCTCACCAATCCGCCGACCATCGTCAGCTTCGCCGCGGTGTTCACGGTGCTGTCGCCGCCCGGCGGCCTGACGCGATCGGACGCGCTGGCGACCGTCGCCGGCGTCTTTTGCGGCTCGGCGCTGTGGTGGGGCGTCGTCGTCGCCGTGGTCGGCGGCTTCCGCCATGCGCTCGGCGAGACGATTCGCACCTGGATCGACCGGGTCGCCGGGGCGGCGCTCGCCTTGTTCGGCGCGTTCGAGCTGCGCCGCGCGATTTGATCAGCGCGCCCGCTCCCAGCGGCCGCCGTCGCCCTCGCGCCAGTAGCTCGGCTGAGCGCCGGCGGCTTTCAGCGCGCTCCATTGCTGGCGCGCCTCGACCACCGCTTCTTCATCGTGGGCGTCGAACAGGAGGATCACCCGCTCGTAGCCGCCGGCGGCGAACGGCGCCGCGTCGACGGCGCCGATCAGCACCCGGAGCCCAGCGCCGTTGGGGTTGTCGTCGCCCGCGGTGAGGTAGATCGGCTGCGCTTCGGCGTCGCCGTCGCGCCGGCCGCCGTGCGGCAGGAAACTGTCGTCGGCGTAGGTCCACAACCTGTCGTCGAGCGCCTGCAGGCGCTCTTCCGAAGGCGTCTGCACCACCGCGCGCAGGCCGCTCGCCAGCGCCTCCTCGAGCACGCCAGGCAGCGCCTCGTCGATGCGCCGCCGCTCGAGGCGATAGAAGCGGAATTCGGTCATCGCGCCGGCAAGCCTCCCTAAGGCGCAGCGTCAGAGTTCTATTCCTGTCCGCCGACGATGATGAAGGCGCTGTCGTTGTCGGTGACGATCAGGCCGACGCCGACGCCGCCGGGCTCGTGCTGCTCGGTCTTGCCGGCGATGTAGACGTCGCCGCGCTCGCGCGAGGCCCGCAGGTATTCGCGCGCGTCGGCGCTCATGTCGCGCGCGGTCGATTTCGCCTTGCCCGCCTCCCAGCCCAACGCCGCGCGCAGCGCCGCCGCCTGGAGGCCCTCGAACTGGCTGGCCTGGCGCGCCGTGATGGGCATGGCGACGCGCGCCTCGAAACGCAACAGGCTGTCCTTTCGGCAGGTCAGCGTGCCGTCGACCTCGGAATTGGTGGTGACGTCGAACACGTCGCGGTCGCTGCGGGCGCGCGAGACGATCAGCGCGTGGGAGAAATCGATCCTCAAGTCGCCCGCCGCGGCGCGCAGCTTATCGATGAAAACGTCGCAGCCGGCGAGCCCGCCCTGCGCCTGCGCCTGCGCCTGCGCCTGCGCCGGCGCCGGCGCGGCGAGGAGGCCGAGCCCCAGAGCCGCAAGCGCCAGTTCCCTTCGCATTCCTTATCGCTCCTTTGGACGGCCGCCCAAGCCAACGACCCGTCCGTGTCGTCATGATGACGCGCCCGCCATTCACCGCTCGTAATGCTCCGCGATGAAGCGGTCGAGCAGGCGCACGCCCCAGCCCGAACCCCAGGACTGGTTGATTTCGTTGGCCGGCGCGTTCATCGCCACGCCGGCGACGTCGAGATGCGCCCACGGCGTGTCGGCGACGAAGCGTTTGAGAAACTGCGCGGCGGTGATGGCGCCGGCGTTGCGCCCGGCCGCGTTCTTCACATCGGCGACCTTGGAGTCGATCATCTTGTCGTAGGCCGCGCCGAGCGGCATCCGCCACACCGTCTCTCCCGTCGCGTCGCCGGCGGCGCTTAGGCGCGCCGCCAGCTCGTCGTCGTTGGCGAACAGCCCGGCACGCTCCTGGCCGAGCGCCGTCATGATCGCGCCGGTCAGCGTCGCAAGGTCGACCATCAGCCTCGGCTTGATTCGATCATGGACGTACCATAGCGCGTCGGCGAGCACGAGGCGGCCTTCCGCGTCGGTGTTGACGATCTCGATGGTGCGGCCCGACATCGACTTGAGGATGTCGCTCGGGCGGATGGCGCCGCCGTCGGGCATGTTCTCGACCAGGCCGACCACGCCGACCGCGTCGACCTTGGCCTTGCGCAGCGCCAGCGCGCGCATCAGCCCGACGACGCAGGCGGCGCCCGCCATGTCGCCCTTCATCTCCTCCATGCCGGCGCCCGGCTTGATCGACACGCCGCCCGAATCGAAACACACGCCCTTGCCGACGAAGGCGAGCGGCTTGCCCCGCTTCGCCTTGGCGCCGCGCCAGCGCATGACCACCAGCCGGCTGCCGCGCTTCGAGCCCTGGCCGACGCCGAGCAGCGCGTTCATGCCGAGCTTGGCCATCTCCTTCTCGTCGAGGACCTCCACCTCGACGCCGTCCGTCTCCAGACCCGCCGCGCGTTCGGCGAACGATTCGGGGTAGAGCACGTTGGGCGGCTCGTTGATCAGGCCGCGCGCGAGCTCGACGCCTTCGGCCACCGCGTTGCGCGCCGCCGCCGCGGCGCGCGCGGCGGCGGGATCGCCCACCGCGACCGTCGCCGAGACCGGCGAATCGTCGATGTCCTCGCCGTTCTTCTTCACCGTCTTGTAGGCGTCGAAGCGATAGGCGCGCAGGCGCAGGCCGAGAGCGAAGTCGGCCGCCGCCGCGGCGTCCCACTCGCCCGACGGCGCCTCGAAGGCGATTTCGACCTTCTTGGCCGCGCCGAGCTTGCCGAAGACGAACCCGCCGAGGGTGGGAAAGTCGAACGGCTTGCCGTCCTTGCCGGGCGCGACGCCGACCACCAGGAGGCGCGCCGCCTCGACGCCCGCCGGCTCAAGAATATCCAACGAGGTCAAATATTTGCCTTGGAAACGAACGGTCTTGGCGGCCGCTTCGAGGCGCGCCGCGGCGGCGCCGAGGAATTCCGCGACGCGCGGCGACGCCTTGAAGTCCCCGCCGACGAAAACGACATAGGTCCCGCCTTTGGGCGGCGAAAGCGGCCCGAAGGCGATCTTGACAAATTCACTCATGCTCGACTCCGATGGCGACCGCGGACGGACCCGCCCGCCCCTCGCCGATTCCGCGACGACTCTTCAAGGGGTTTGCCCTATCCGTCAATAAGGGCGAAGTCTTGCCAGACGCGCCGGAGCGGGCTAGCGCTCGGCGGCGAAGCGCGCCGCCCCGGCGCGCCCGCGAGCGATGGAGCTCGAGAGACGGCCGCCGGATGTCGCGCATCGAACGATACGTCTTCCGCACCGTGACGATGGCGTTCCTGGCCGGCCTGATCGCGCTGACCGGGCTGATGTGGGTCACGCTGGCGCTGCGGCAGCTCGACGTGATGACCAGCAAGGGTCAGTCGCTGCTGGTGTTCTTCACCATCACCGGGCTGACGTTGCCCTCGCTGGTCGCGATCATCGCGCCGGTGGCGCTGTTCGTCGGCGTGCTCTACTGCCTCAACAAGCTCAACGGCGACAGCGAGCTGGTGGTGATGAGCGCTTCCGGCGTCTCGCCCGGCCGGCTGCTGCGGCCGTTCGCCGCGCTGTTCGGCCTCGTCTTCGTCCTCGAAGCGGCGCTCTATCTCGAGGTCATGCCGTGGAGTTTCGACGCCATCGAGACGTTGACGGCCCTCATCCGCGCCGATTTCATCGCCAACTACGCGCGCCCGGGCGCCTTCTCGGAGCTGCAGTCGGGCTTCGTGTTCCACTTCCGCGAACGGGGGGCCGACGGCTCGCTGCGCGGCGTGTTCATGCAGGACCGCCGAGATCCCGCCCACATCGTCACTTACATTTCGGAGGTGGGCAAGACGCTCGAACGGGACGGCGAGACCTATCTGGTGCTGTCGAAGGGCTCCTACCAGCGCCCGGAGCGATCGGGCGATTCGGCGATCGTCACCTTCGACGATTACGCGATCGACCTTTCGCAGTTCATGCAAAGGGGCGAGGGGGTCAAGCGGCCGCGCGAGCGCTCGACGCTGCAGCTCGTCGCCCCCGCCGCCAACGATTCCTCGACGACGCGTCTGGCGGGGCGGCTGCGCGCCGAGCTGCTCGACCGTCTGGCGAGCCCGTTCTACGCCTTCGCCGCCGGCTTGATCGGCTTCGCCGCGCTCGGCGAGGCGCGCACCACCCGGCAGGGCCGCGGTCTCGCGACCGCGATCGCGGTGCTTATCTTCACCGCCTTGCGCATGAGCGGCATCGCCTCGATCTCGCTGGTGGTCTCCCGGCCCGAGGTGGCGGCGCTGGTGTGGGCGCTGCCGATCGGCGCTTCGGCGATCAGCCTCGACGCGATCTTCGGCGGACCGCTGAGCCGCGCCGCCGGCGCGATGCGCCGCTTCGCCGTCGCCGCGACGGGGAAGCCATGATCGCGGGCACCCTCGGCCGCTATTTCGCGGGGCGGTTCTTCAAGACCATCGCGCTGGTCTTCTTCGGCGTCTTCGCCCTCATCTACGCCCTCGACCTCGTCGAAACGCTGCGCCGCTCCGGCGACACGCCGCAAGCCGGCGGCTTGCTGTTGGCCTGGCTGGCGCTCCTCCACACGCCGATCGTCGCCGAGCAGGCGCTGCCGTTCGTCGTGCTGTTCGGCGCGATGATCTCGTTCCTCAACCTGTCGCGCAAGCTCGAGCTGGTGGTGGCGCGCTCGGCGGGCGTCTCGGCCTGGCAGTTCATCGCGCCGCCGCTGGCGGTTGTCGTCGCGGTCGCCGTCGTCGCGGTGACGCTCGGCAATCCCGCCGCGACCGCGATGAAGCGCCAGTCCGACCGAATCGAGGCCAAGCTGTTCGGCGCCGGCGCCGCCGAATCAGGCGGGGTGTGGATCCGCCAGAAGAGCGTCGACGGCGAAGCGGTGATTCACGCCGACGGCCGCGACGACGCCGGTCCCTCGCTTTTCCATGTCCAGGTCTACAGCTTCGACGCCAAGGGCCAGTTCGTCGAACGGGTCGACGCAGCCAAGGCGACGCTGCGCGACGGCTACTGGCGCTTGGACGACGCCGACGTGGTGACGCCGGGTTTCGACACGCTGCCGACGGGCGCCTATCTGCTCGCCACGACGCTGACCAGGGCCGAGGTCGCCCAGGCCTTCGCTCCGCCGGAAACCGTGTCTTTTTGGTCACTGTCGGCGCTCGCCGACCAGACGGAGCGCGCGGGCCTCAACGCGGTGGGATATCGCCTGCAATATCAGGAGCTTCTTGCGACCCCGCTGATGCTCGCGGCGATGGTGCTGGTGGCCGCATGCTTTTCTTTACGGTTCTTCCGTATGGGTGGCGTGCAAAGGATGGTTTCCGGTGGCGTCGCCGCCGGCTTCGTGCTTTATGTAGCGACGAAATTAGTGAACGATCTCGGCGCTGCAGGGTTATTCAGCGCGCCGGTCGCGGGATGGTCGCCGGCCGTCGTCGGCTGCGCAGCGGGGGTTTACGTGCTTCTGCACCAGGAAGATGGCTGATGGGGGCGCCCGTCAGCCATCCGAGCGAGAGCGGACGCCGCGGGCGCGTGATCGCCCGCGCGGCTGCGCGCGCGCTGATCCTGGTCGCCTTCTGCTTCGCCGGCGCGGCGTCTGAGGCGCAAACCGCCGCGCCGGCGCAGGCCCAGTCGAGCGCCGTCGCGCCGAGCGTTCCGGCGGCGGCCGCGCAGAACCCCGACAAGCTGATCGTCGAAGCCGACCAGCTCATCTACGACAAGGACCGCAACATCGTCTCGGCGGTGGGCGGCGTGCAGCTCTATTACAAGCACCGCGTGCTGCAGGCCGATCGCGTGGTCTACAACCGCACGACCAAGCGCCTCTACGCCGAGGGGCGCGCCAAGCTGACCGACGAGCAGGGCAACGTCACCTACGCGCAGCGTTTCGACCTCACCGACGATTTCGCCGCCGGCTTCGCCGAGGGCGTCGAGTCGATGTCGATCGAAAAGACCCGCTTCACCTCGCCTCGCATCGAACGGTCGCAGGGCTCGGTGACGGTGTTCAACAGCGGCGTCTACACCGCCTGCGAGCCTTGCAAGGAACACCCCGAGCGCCCGCCGCTGTGGCAGGTGCGCGCGGCGAAGACGATCGAGAATCAGCAGACCCACACGGTCTACTTCGAGGACGCCTGGCTCGAGGTCGCCGGCGTGCCGATCGCCTACATCCCCTATTTCTCGGCCGCCGATCCGACCGTGACCCGGCAGAGCGGCGTGCTGGCGCCGACCTACCTGCACACCAACAACCTCGGCACTGGCATGAAGGTGCCCTACTTCCTTGCGCTCGCGCCCAACTACGACCTCACGTTGACGCCGGGCTATTTCTCCAAGCAGGGCTTCCTCGCCGATGTCGAATGGCGCCAACGTCTCGCCAACGGCTCCTACAACATTCGGCTGACCGGCATCGAGCAGCAGAATCCGACGGCGTTTCAGCCCGCGCCCTACGATTCGGGCGATCGTCGCCTGCGCGGCTCGATCCAGAGCGCGGGCGAGTTCTTCCTCAACGACAAGTGGCGCTTCGGCTGGGACGTCACGGCGGTCTCGGACCAGTTCTATCTCAACGACTACAAGATCAAGGACGTCGATCCGTCCCAGTACTTTCTGCAGGACATCATCTCGTCGGTCTACCTGCGCGGCCAGGCCGATCGCGGCTTCTTCGACCTCAGCGCCTACCATTTCGAGAGCACCACCGCCGCCACCGACCAGCGCACCGAGCCGCCGGTGGTTCCGGTGCTCGACTACAATCGCAC
>CAZKHF010000101.1:0-9843 GCA_964552445.1 uncultured Bradyrhizobium sp.
CGAGACGAAAAACCTCGCCTTCGCGCCGCGGCATGCGCCGCTCGGCCGACGCGCTGAAAGCCCCGACCTACGTCGAGGACAAGGATTCGGGCGAGCTGCGTCGTCCCCACCACATCGACCTCAAGAGCGGCATGTACAAGGGCCGCCAGGTGCTGAAGCCGAAGACCAAGGTCGAGGCGTAGGCGCGCCGGGCGAGGCGTCCGTTTTCACCCAGGCCGGCGCTTCAGCCGGCCTTATTTTTTGCCGGATCAGCCTTGTCGCGCCGCCGCCAGCGCGCCGCCGACGATCAGCGCGCAGGCGAGGGCGAGCGACGGCGTGGCGGGCGCGAAGCCGGCGGCGACGAGGATGACGGTCGACAGCGCCGGCGCGGCGTAGGCGGCGACGCCGAGCAGCTTGAGGTCGCCGTGCTTGACCCCGTAGTCCCAGACATAGAAGGCGAGGCCGACCGGGCCGAGCCCGAGGCCGACGATCGCCGCCCATTGCTGCAAGCCGGCCGGGACGACGGTCGCCTCGAAGGCGAAATGGCACAGCGCCGCCAGCGCCGAGGTGGCGAGGCAGAAGCCGGCCACCGCCTCGGTCGGCGCCGCCTTCAGCCGCCGCGACAGCACCGAATAGCTCGACCAGACGAAGGCGCAGGCGAGCGCCAGCCCGTAGCCGCTGGCGACGCGCGGGTCGAGCGCGCTCGTCGACAGGCCGTCGGCGATCTTGCCGACGAACAGCGTCGCCGCGCCGGCGAAGCCGAGCGCCGCGCCGACGACGTGGCGCGCGCGCAGCCGCTCGCCGGGCAGCAGCGCCGACATCAGCACGATCAAGAGCGGCCAGAGATAGTTGATCAGGCTCGCCTCCGCCGGCGGGGCGCGGCTCAGCGCGGCGAAATAGAGCGCGTGATAGCCGAACAGGCCGCCGACGCCGACCGCCCAAACCGGCCAGGGCTGGCGAAGCGCGGCGAGGCGGCCGCGCCGGGCCGCGTAGAGAAGGCCGAAGCCGCCGCCGAGGGCGAAGGTCAACGCCGCCAGCTCGAACGGCGGGACGGCGCCGGCCGAGGCGGTGAGCAGCGCCAGCACGCTCCACAGCGCGATCGCGCCGAGGCCGACGAGCGTGGCGCCGGGCGAGACGCCGGCCTCGGTGATTTCGCGCTTCATGGACCGGCTGGGTAGCAGGCCTTAGAGTAGAGCGAAAGGCGCCGCGGCGAAGCAGGCGCCGTCGCCAGCAAGGAGGCGAGGATGGACGTCGTCATCTACCACAACCCGCGATGCGCGACTTCGCGCAACGTGCTGGGGCTGATCCGCAACGCCGGCGTCGAGCCGCACGTCATCGACTACCAGAAGTGCCCGCCGACCCGGGCGCTGCTCGAACAGCTCGTCGCCCGCGCCGGCCTTCGCGCGCGCGACGTGCTGCGCACGAAGGGGACGCCCTTCAAGGAGCTCGGCCTCGACGATCCCGCGCTCAGCGACGAGGCGCTGCTGGCGGCGATCTCGACCCATCCGATTCTGCTCGAGCGGCCGCTGGTGGTGACGCCGAAAGGCGTGCGGCTGTGCCGGCCGGCGGAGAGCGTGATCGACCTCCTGCCGCCCCAGCGCGGCGAGTTCGTCAAGGAGAACGGCGAGCGCGTGATCGACGAACAGGGGCGGCGGGTGGCGACGGCGTGAACGTCGCCCCTCGCCGCGCGGGAAAAGGCCGCGCGCGGCGCCCGATGAGGGCAGGTCGACCGCGTCCGCCCTCGCCCCGGCCCTCTCCCGTTTGCGGGAAAGCGAAAGGCGCCGCCGCTCGCGGCGCGGACGTTCCGCCCGGCGGGTGTCCTATCCAGCGACGTCGAGTGCTTCGTCAAGCCGCGTCAATTTTTGTCAAGTTTCGTCAAGTCATGTCAAGCCGCGTCAAGGGTCTTCCTCGCGCTTCCTCGAAGAGAAGCTAGCTTTATCAATGACTTGCGGCGCTCCGAGGGCGGTCGTCAAGGGCGGATTGGCCGTTTCGCGGCTTTCCCGGGATTCCGCCGCGCTCGCGCGGAACGGGAACGAAGACGGACGGACGCATCGCGGCGCACATCCCTAAACGCTCGCGACGGCCTTCGCCGCGCGATAGGGAATCGACGAAAAAGAAGGCTAGCACGATTTCCGATTAGGCGAAAGCAATTGTCGCGCGCCGCGCTACCGACGCCGGCTCGAACAAAGACGCCGCCGCAATTCGCCGTCGATCTCTTGGCGGCGAAAATTCCGATTGAAACGGGCTGTCAAGGGCGCGCGCGCAGGGCGTCGAAACGCGCCCGTCTTTCGACGCCCGATGGCGCGCGCCGCCGGCGGCGGTCGAGACCCTTGACAGCCCGTTTCAGTCGGAAAAGGTTTCATCCAAGAGATCGACGGCGAATTGCGGCGGCCGGGGAGCAGGGCGAGAGAGAACTTCGCGTATCTCACGTTTGCTCGATGACCGCCAAGGGGAATCCAAATCGGTTAATGTGTATCATGTCCCGGTAATGGCCGGTAATGGCGAGAATCCTCCAATTAAACGTCGGTAGCGAACGGAAACTCGTCCCAGGTGCGACCATCAAGAATGCGACCGGTCTTCTTCTTATTGGCCCCGCCCCATTGCTTAAAATGGAATGCGACCTCCGCGTCAAAGCACTGATCCCGAATGCGTCGCACCCAATCGGGATCGACAGTTCGCGCATGGGGTCCACTTTCGCCACCCGTAATAACCCAATCAATGCCACAAAGATCAAGGTCGTCGAGTGGCCCTAGCAATGGTTCCAGGCTCAGAAACTTGATGGGTGCCTGTGTCTGCCTGAGATGATCTATTCTGAACACATAGTTCTCGTTCTCGACGCTCACTCCCATCCAGACGTTCTCAGGCCATTCCAGCTTCGGCGACAGGTTTTCGAGACGTTCAGCCCGCTTCGTCAAAATTTGGTAAGTGTGCTGTGGTGTTCTCTGCATGGTCGCGAACACGCGTTTTATGTAGGCCAATGGCACGTTTTCGTGAAACAAGTCGGACATTGAGTTCACAAAGATCATCCGGCCGGTTCGCCACGTCATTGGAAGGAGTAACGATTCCTCGTCTATCCGAACGTTGCCGTTCCACTTGGGACGCCCGCCCGATATGCGCGTCGTGCCGCTGTATTTAGATTGGCCCATAGCCTCCAGCCGACGAGCCATACGCATAGCGTAGCAGTTCGTGCATCCTGGCGAAATGACGGTGCAGCCGACAACGGGGTTCCACGTTGCCTCAGTCCATTCAATCGAGGAGTTATTTGCCATCGGACGAACTCATCGGAAACCTAACCACAGGTGATCGGCGAAAGTTCCCTTTCGTCGAGTGCCGGTGATGCTTCGAACGGCAACCTTGCCATCTGCTTCAAGTTGCTTCAGCGTCTCCTTGTAGTTTCTCATAATATACGCTGTATCGACGCTGTGGCTTTCGTATACGTCGGCAACGGACATTTCCTGCCCAGCAAAGGTTTTAAGCAACGAGGCACGCAGTTGATCGAGGGGCTGTTGCAACGAAAACAGCAGGGGCATCGACCAATCGGCCGGGGAATACGCCAGCGATGGAACGCCCTGATCCTCCGTCGAGCTTTCCTTTGCCATAATATCTTTCATGATTGCATAGCCCTTAAAGCTCTTACTCACAAAAACAAGTTTATGGGAGGTGCGCGTGCCGTTCGAATTTCTGAAGGTGAAGGGCAGCACATAGGTGCCACCAAGCGCTTTGATCTCCGCGGCTAGTCCTTCCAGAATCAGCGCTTCGCGAAGTACCGGTGACAAACCGGTCAGGCGTGCTCTTAGAGCGTCGGCGCGTTCCTTTCCGAACAGCGCATCTATGTGGCACGTCACCGCCGGGTTTCCGATCCCGGCATTGATTCGGTTGTAATTGAAGAAGAAGACGCAGTCGCATCCCCAATCCTTGATCACACCCTTTATAATCTTCAAAGACAACCCTTTGTATCCAAAAGGATCGATGAAAGAGAACGATGGTACAAGCCTAACTGAATTGAAATATTTTTCCGCCTCGTCGTCAATCTCTCCACATGAAACGACCGGTTTGTGGCGCAACTTCTCGATACCCGGCAAGTTCTCAATTTCTGAACTAAGTGTAGAAGTTTTGTCGATGTCCGAATCATTCAAGAGCGCAACAATCATCGAAGCGAGTTTAGGATTGTCGATAGCGTGTTGAAGCACCAAGAGCGGCGTCGAGGCCGCACCATCCTTGTAACGACCAGGTCCGGCATACAAATCTATGTACGCAACGCGACCGCCACCCTTTTGCGCGGTGGGCATTATAACATTGGCCCAAGCGTAGAAATACTTCTGCACTATTCGCGCTTTTACCTCGGACTGGTCGGTTCTCTCGTCAAAGAATTTTTCGGGCTTCATCGGGGGCACCCCAATTTCGGCGGCAGAGTAGAACAAAAAACGAACAGATGCAAATTGGTTCGCCGAGTTCGTATCGTGGATCGGCCCAGGAGCGCGTTAGCTAAGGTCCGGACCCATGGGTTGCGGGGGGTTGCGGGGACAGGATACGAATTCCCCAATTCGGTCTCCCCGGTCGCTGCGGCGCTTTCGCCCGCCTCCCGCCGGGACGAACTTTTCTAGGACGGAGGCTTGGCGACGCTCGGCGCGTTTCGGCGGAGAGCGCCTAGCGATGATCGATGCGTTTGATGAACCACTGCAGGATGCGGGTCCACAGCTCTTCCTTGGCGACCTCGTCCTCGACGCCGCGATCGATGTTGGGGTTGTCGTTGACCTCGATCACCACCAGCCCCTCCGACGATTGCTTGATGTCGACGCCGTAGAGGCCGTCGCCGATCGCGCGCGCGGCGCGCAAGGCGACGTCGATCACCTCCGGCGGCGCCGCTTCGATCGCCATGGTGCGATGGCCGCCCTCGCGCGCCCCGCCCGGCTCGTGCTTGATGATCTGCCAATGGCCGCGCGCCATCAGGTACTGGCAGACGAACAGCGGCTCGCCTCCCAGCACGCCGACCCGCCAGTCGAAGTCGGTCGGCAGGAAGCGCTGCGCGAGCAGCAGGTCGGTGTCGACGAACAGCTTGTCGGTCAGCGTCTTCAGCGACTGGAAGTCGGCCACCTTATGGACGCCGCGCGAGAACGAGCCGTCGGGGATCTTCACCACCATCGGCCAGCCGAGCAGCTTCTCCGCCTTGACCAGGTCGTCGTCCTCGGCGAGCATCACCGTAGGCGGGATCGGCACGCCGTGCGCCTCCATCAGCTCCTGCAGGTAGACCTTGTTGGTGCAGCGGATCATCGACACCGGGTCGTCGATCACCGGCATCCGCTCCTGCTGCGCGCGCAGCGCGAAACGGTAGGTGTAGTCGTCGATCGAGGTGGTGGCGCGGATGAACAGGCCGTCGAACTCGGCGAGCTCGGCGAGCTGGCGCTTGGTCAATAGGCCGACGCCGACGGACTGGCGCTCGGCGAACTTCTGGAAATAGCGGATCGTCTCGATCGAGGAGGGCGGCAGCTTCTCCTCGGGATCGTGGAGCACGGCGAGCGAATAGGTCGGCGAGGTGCGGGCGCGCGGGGCGCGCCAGTCGCGCTCGGTGTGGCGGTGCAACGCGTCGCGGAAGAACTCGACCTCCTCGGGGCCGAGCTTGGCGAGCGGCCGAGCCCGCAACCGTTCGATCTTCCAGCGCTTGCCCGGCGTGATCGTCACCTCGATCGCCGGGCAGCGGTACCAGTCGAACAGCAGCCGGCCGAACGCCTCGAAGCGCGAATCCTGCGTCAGCCCGAAGCAGAACAACAAATCGAAGGTGGTCGTCTCGTCGGCGTGGGCGCGATGGGCGGCGGCGGTCAGCGCCTCCTGCAGATCGGGCAGCGACTGCTCGTAGAGCTTGCGCTCGCGCAATTCGAGCATCGTCTCGACGCTGGGGATGACGCGATGGCCGCGCGCCTCGGCGAGCAGCGAGGCGTAGTAGCCCTTCGACTGGTAGTTGTAGGAGCGCGACAGGTTGATGATCTTGGCGCGTCCGTCGCTGGCGAACAGCTTTGGCCGCGCCAGATAGTCGCTGGTGAGGATGACCTTATGCGGCGTCTCCCCGTTGGGGAAGTCGCGCGCGTGATCGACGAGGATCACCCAGCCGCCGTTCATGGCGAGCCCGCAGGACGCAGGGCGCGCCGCAGCGGCCGCGCCGGGTTTCGGGCAAAGGTTGGAATCATCAGGCCGATCGGCTCCTTGGCCGAGCGAAGAGAAAGAACGGGAGCAACGTCGCGGCGGGCGCGAATCACGTTCGTCCTCGCATCATAGGGCAGGCGGAAGGTTGCGTCGCCGCGGCGAGCGGCCGGCGGCGATGAACTTTTGAGCAGGTCATCGCGCAGGCCGCTCCGGCGGCGCTTCGAGGCGCTTCTCGAAGCGCACCGCCGCGGCGCCGTCGGCGTAATAGGCCTCGTAGTGGCCGAACCGTCGATAGCCCATCTTCTCATAGAGAGCGATCGCGGCGGCGTTGTCGTAGCGCGCCTCGAGGCGCATGGCGCGCCGATCGCGCGCGCGCGCGTAGCGCTCGCAGGCCTGCAACAGGGCGCGGCCGACGCCGCGGCCGGCCTGGGCCGGGTCGACGGCGATCGAATAGAGCCGCGCGGCGGCGCCGCCCTTGCGCAAGGCGACGAGCGCGTAGCCGGCCACCGCGTCGCCGAACTTGGCGACCATCAGCGGCCGGTGGGGGGCGCGAATAAAGGCGCGCAACGAACGGCGCGACAGGCGGTCGGCGGGGAACGCGGCGACCTCAAGGGCCTCGATCGCGTTGAGGTCCGCTTCCGTCGCCGGCCCGATCGTCATGGCGCCCGACAACAGCGTCGCCATCGCATCCCCTTCCCCTCGCGGCGAACGCTGCGCCGCGCGACCCCTCGTCCTACAGGATCATGGAGATATTATGGGCGGACGGGAAAAAGGGCGAAGGGCCGGCGGCGCAGCCTTAGCCGACGCCGATGCGGCCGCGCTCCTCAAGGCGAGGGGCGCGGCCGCCTCACTCCCGTCCGGCGCGCCGCAGCCATTCGGCTTCGTCGATCGTCTCGACGCCGAGCTCGCGCGCCTTGGCGAGCTTCGAGCCGGCGCCGGGACCGGCGACCACCAGGTCGGTCTTGCCCGAGATCGAGCCGGAAACCTTCGCGCCGAGCCGCTCGGCGAAGGCCTTGGCCTCGTCGCGGGTCATGCGCTCGAGCGAGCCGGTGAAGACGACGGTCTTGCCGGCGAGCGGATGGCCGGTCTCGACCGCCTCCATCGGCTCGACCTTCACCTCAGCCAGCAGCGCGTCGAGCGCCCTCTGGTTGTGGGGCTCGGCGAAGAAGTCGACCGCCGACTCGGCGACCACCGGGCCGATCCCCTCGATGGCTGCGAGCGCTTGCGCCCCGTCGGCGCCCAGCGCCGCCGCGCGTAGCGAATCGAAGTCGCCGAAATGGCGCGCCAGCCGGCGCGCGTTGGTCTCGCCGACGTGGCGCGCGCCGAGCGCGTAGAGGAAACGATTGAGGGGGATCGTCCGTCGCGCCTCGATCGCCGCGAACAGGTTGCGCGCCGAGGTCTCGCCGAAGCCGTCCCACTCGCTGAGCGGCGGCCGGTCGCGGCCGTCGCGCGCGGCAAGCGTGAAGATGTCGGCGGCGATCCTGATCAGGCCCTGGCCGTAGAACAGCTCGATCTGCTTATCGCCGAGCCCCTCGATGTCGAAGGCGTTGCGCGAGCAGAAGTGCTTGAGGCCCTCGACCGCCTGCGCCGGGCAGACCAGACGCCCGGTGCAGCGGCGCACCACGTCGGCCTCGCCGGTCTTCTCGTCGATCTCGCGCAGCGCCGCCGAACCGCAGACCGGGCAGACCTGCGGGAAGACGAACGGCTCGGCGCCCGCCGGGCGCTTGGCGGCGACCACCTCAAGGATCTGCGGAATGACGTCGCCCGCGCGCTGCACCACCACCGTGTCGCCGACGCGCGCGTCGAGCCGGGCGATCTCGTCCTCGTTGTGCAGGCTGGCGTTGGAGACGACGACGCCGCCGACCGTGACCGGCTTCAGCTTCGCCACCGGCGTCAGCGCGCCGGTGCGCCCGACCTGGATCTCGATCGCCTCGATCGTGGTCGTCGCGCGTTCGGGCGGGAACTTGTGCGCGACCGCCCAGCGCGGGCTGCGCGAGACGAAGCCGAGCCGCTGCTGCAAGACGAGGTCGTTGATCTTGTAGACGACGCCGTCGATGTCGTAGCCGAGGTCCGCCCGCGCGGCTTCGATGGCGCGGAAGCGGGCGAGCATTTCCGCGGCCGAACGGCACAGCCGGGTCAGCGGATTGACCGGCAGGCCGAAGCGGCGGAAGGCCTCCATCGCCCCCATCTGGGTGGCGGCGAACGGCTCGCTGATCTCGCCCCAGGCGTAGGCGAAGAACTTGAGCGGCCGCTCGGCGGTGACGTTCGGGTCGAGCTGGCGCAGCGAGCCGGCGGCGGCGTTGCGCGGATTGGCGAACGCCGGCTTGCCCGCCGCCTGCTGGCGCGCGTTGAGGGCCGCGAAGTCGGTCTTCGCCATATAGACTTCGCCGCGCGCCTCGAAGAGCGCGGGCGCGCCATGAAGCGTCTTGGGCACGGCGGCGATGGCGAGAACGTTGGCGGTGACGTCCTCGCCCTCGTAGCCGTCGCCGCGCGTCGCCGCCTGCTTCAGCGCGCCCTGCTCGTAGCGCAGCGAGCAGGAGAGCCCGTCGATCTTGGGCTCGGCGGTCGCTTCGAGCGGAGCATTGTCGCCGAGGCCGAGGAAGCGGCGCACCCGGGCGCAGAACTCGGCGACCTCCTCGTCGGCGAAGATGTTGCCGAGCGACAACATCGGCGCGGCGTGGCGGACCTTGGCGAATTCCTTCGCCGGCGGCGCGCCGACTTTGCGGCTGAGCGATTCGGCGTCGGCCAGCGCCGGAAACGCCTCCTCCAGCGCCGCGTAGCGGCGCCGCAGCGCGTCGTACTCGGCGTCGGAAATGATCGGCGCGTCTTCGCCGTGGTAGCGGCGGTCATGCTCGGCGATCTCCGCGCCGAGGCGCGCGTGCTCGGCGCGGGCGGCGTCGGGCGAGAGGTCTTCGGGCGGCGTTTCACGGGTCGGCATGCGCAAGATTTATCGCAGCGGCGGCGTCAGCGGAAGGCGACGAGCGGGCTTCGGGCAAACGTGAGCCCCACCGCCGAACGCCAATTCGTCTCGCGCGCAATCGCCGCCAAGCCCTCAATGGAGCGCCGACGCTGCGGCCAGCGCACGTCTCTCCGCTCGCGGAAAGCCCTTTCGCTTGCCGCCCGCGTTTAGGACCGCTCAGGCGGATGGCGGCCGGTCGCCGCGAATTGGGAAGAAGACGCCCAACCGGTCAGCGATCGCCCTCGCATCGGCGCCCGTAGTTCAGCGTCAAACCTTCACCACCGAGGCGCGGTAGATTTCGTCGATGGCGCTGGCCAGCGCCGCGTTGAATTCGTCGTCGCTCATCGAACGCCTGAGGTCTTGAGCCAAAGCGCGCGAGAAACTCGCGATCATCCGATGATTGGCGGCGAGACGTCGACACGCCTCAGCCCGCGTGTAGCCGCCGGAAAGCGCGACGACGCGGGCGACGCGCTTGTCGTGAATGAGAGGCAAATAGAAATCCGGCGCCTCCGGCAGCGTCAGCTTGAACATCACTTGCCGGCCAGCCGGCAAGGCCTTGAGCCCTTTGGTCAGTTCGGCGAGAAGGATCGCCTCCGCGGCGGCTTTTTCCGGGCTCTTGATCGAGATCTCCGGCTCGAGGATCGGCATCAGGCCGTGCTTGGCGATCTGTTCGCCGACCTCGAACTGCTGTCTGACAATCGCGGCGACGCCTGTCTTCGAGGCCAGATTGATGACCGAGCGCATCTTCGTCCCGTAGACGCCGAGCT
>CAZKHF010000102.1:0-9781 GCA_964552445.1 uncultured Bradyrhizobium sp.
CTCCCAGCTCGCCTCGTCCTCCGGCAGCGGCATGATGGTGGTGATGCGCTCGCCCGCCTCGATCGGCAGCAGGTTGACCAGCGCCTTGCCGCGCGCCTGCGGCGCCGAAAGCGGCAAGCGCCACACCTTCTCCTTGTAGACCTGCCCCTTCGACGAGAAATAGAGCACCGGCTGGTGGGTCGAGGCGACGAACACCCGCGCGACGAAGTCCTCTTCGCGCGTCGCCATGCCCGAGCGGCCCTTGCCGCCGCGACGCTGCGCGCGATAGGTCGACAGCGGCACGCGCTTGATGTAGCCGCCGTGACTGACCAGCACCACCATGTCCTCGCGCTGGATCAGGTCCTCGTCGTCCATGTCGGCTTCGCTGTCGAGGATCTCGGTGCGGCGCGGATCGGCGAAGGCGGCCTTCGCCGCGGCGAGCTCGTCGCGGATGATGCCCATCAGCCGCGCGCGCGAGCCGAGGATCGCGAGATAGTCGGCGATCTCGGCGGAGAGCTTGTTGAGCGCGTCGGCGATCTCGTCGCGCCCGAGCGCGGTGAGGCGGGCCAGGCGCAATTCGAGGATGGCGCGCGCCTGCTCTTCCGAGAGCCGCATCGTTCCGTCCTCGGCGAGGCGATGGCGCGGATCGGCGATCAGCGCCACCAAGGGCGCCATGTCGCGCGCCGGCCAAGCGCGCTCCATCAACGCGACGCGCGCGGCCGCCTGGTCGGGCGAGGAGCGGATCAGGCGGATGACCTCGTCGATGTTGGCCACCGCGATGGCGAGGCCAACCTGGAGATGCGCGCTGTCGCGCGCCTTGGCGAGCAGATGCTTGGTCCGCCGCGACACCACCTCCTCGCGGAAATCGAGGAAGGCGACGAGCATGTCTTTGAGCGTCATCATCACCGGCTTGCCGCCGGAGAGCGCGATCATGTTGGCGCCGAAGCTCGTCTGCATCGCGGTGAAGCGCCAAAGCTGGTTGAGCACCACCTCGGCGATCGCCTCGCGCTTCAGCTCGATGACGATGCGCATGCCTTCGCGGTCGGACTCGTCGCGCAGGTCGGCGATGCCCTCGACGCGCTTCTCGCGCACCAGCTCGGCGATCCTCTCGATCAGCGTCGCCTTGTTGACCTGGTAGGGGATCTCGGTGACGACCAGCGCCTCGCGATCCTTGCGCAACTCCTCGACCTTCACCTTGGCGCGGATGATGATCGCGCCGCGCCCGGTGGCGTAGGCGGCGCGCACGCCGGAGCGGCCGAGGATCGCGCCGCCGGTGGGGAAGTCCGGCGCCGGAACATACTCCATCAGCTCGTCGACCGAGATGTCGGGCTTGTCCATCAGGGCCAAGAGGCCGTCGATCGTCTCGCCGAGATTGTGCGGCGGGATGTTGGTCGCCATGCCTACCGCGATGCCGCCGGCGCCGTTGACGAGCAGGTTAGGGAAGCGCGCCGGCAGGACGACCGGCTCCTTGTCCTTCTCGTCGTAGTTGGGGCGGAAGTCGACGGTGTCCTTGTCGAGGTCATCGAGCAGCGCCATCGCCGGAGGGGCAAGCCGCGACTCGGTGTAGCGCTGCGCGGCGGGCGGATCGCCGTCGATCGAGCCGAAATTGCCCTGGCCGTCGACCAGCGGCGCGCGCATCGAGAAATCCTGCGCCAGCCGCACCATCGCGTCGTAAACTGCGAAGTCGCCGTGCGGATGGTACTTGCCGATCACGTCGCCGACCGTGCGCGCCGACTTGTTGTAGGGGCGGTCAGGAGTGAAGTTCGCCTCGCGCATGGCGTAGAGGATGCGCCGGTGCACCGGCTTCAGCCCGTCGCGCGCGTCGGGCAGCGCGCGAGCGACGATCACGCTCATCGCGTAATCGAGATAGCTGCGCTTCATCTCGTCGAGGATCGAGACAGGCTTGATGTCGGCCGAGCCGCCGGGCGCGGGCCGCTGGTCGTTCGGTTCGCTCAATGTGGGGATTCCCAGGACGAATCTTCGTCCTTGATTTGTAGCCGATTCCGCGCGCCGCCGCCACTTTCGCCGCGCCTGCCGCGGCGCTTATTTTGTCGTTTTTTCTCAATCCGTTATGAGCGCAGCGGACGCGCCCCGAGCCGACTCGGCGCGCGCCGCCTTGACCGGAGCGCGCCTTTGCCGTCTTTCACGCCCGTCGGAGGGGCGCGCGATGGGGCTCGACGATCTCAAGACCGCGCTGGCGACGCTGCTGGTGACGCTCGATCCGCCGGGCTTGGCGCTGGCGTTCGTCGGTCTCACGCTCGGCATGACCCGCGCCGCCAAGCGCGAGGTGGCGCTGCGCGCCTGCCTGATCGCCTTCGGCATTCTCGCCGCGTTCGCGCTCGGCGGCCGCGCGATGATGAACGAGCTCGGCGTCAGCATTCCCGCGTTCCGTATCGCCGGCGGGTTGTTGCTGCTCTACATCGCCTTCGACATGGTGTTCGAGCTGAGGCGGGAGCGCAAAGGCAAGCTGACCGACGAGGCGGCGATCGCCGCCCACGTTCGCAACATCGCCGCGTTCCCGTTGGCGATACCGCTGATGGCGGGGCCGGGCACCATCACCGCCACAGTGCTGCTCGCCGACCGGGCCGGCGGCGCCTGGCTGGCGTTGACCAGCCTGATGGCGATCGTCGCGCTGACCATGGTCGTCACCCTCGTCACCCTCATCGCCGCGGAGCGCATCGGAAGCTGGCTCGGCGCGACTGGCGCGATCGTGCTCACCCGCATGCTCGGCGTCGTGCTGGCCGCGCTGGCGGTGCAGTTCGTCATCGACGGGGCCCTGGCGGCGTTGCGCTGAAGCGGCGAACGTTAACGTCGGCATAACCCGGATTCGCTAGGCTGACCGCGGCGTCGAGGAAGCGCCTGACCTCCTTGCGCTTCCAGACATTAAGTCGCATCGCGCGCCCACGCCCGCAACGGGCATGTCCGTCTCCGAGCACGAAGAGCCGGTTCCATGATTCTCGCCAACATGCGTATCGCGCGCAAGCTCACGCTGGGCTTCGCCGGCGTCCTGATCGTCTTCGCCGCGGCGGGGGCGGCCATCCTAGCGGCGGCGGCGCGCGTCGAGCGCGCTGAGGCGGCCAACGTCGCCGCGCAGGCGATGCTGGTCGACGTCGAGCGGCTCGCCGCGGCGCGCTACGATCAATCGCAGACGGCGCGCGGCTTCATCATCGTGCGCAAGGAGCGGCACGCCAGTCTCTACGCGGCGGCGAGCAAGCAGTTCGACGAGACTCTCGCCCAAGCTCGCGCCGACGCGCGCGCCGCGCCTGACGCCGCCGCGGCGATCGACGCGGTGGAGAAGCTCGCCGCGGCCGCCGACGATTGGCGGCGCGAGATCGGCGACCCGGAGATCAATCTCACGCGCGATCCGGCGACCGCCGACCAAGCGATCGAGGTCGCCAAGTCGCCGCGCGGCAGCGAGCTGATGCAGGGTTTCCGCGACGCGTTGCAGAGCGCGCGCCAGGTCGCCGTCGCGTCGCAGACGAACAGCCAAGCCGCGGGGGCCGCCGCGCTCGCCTTTCTGCGTTACGCCGAACTCGCCGGCGCCGTCCTGGCGCTCGGCGGCGCGGCGGCGATCGGGTGGGCGCTTCATCGGGCGATCGCCAAGCCGATCTCCGGCATGACCCAAGCGATGCGCCGGCTCGCGGAAGGCGAGACCGCGCTTGAAGTGCCCGCGCGCGGGCGCGGCGACGAATTGGGATCGATGGCCGCCGCGGTCGAGGTGTTCCGCGGCGCGGCGATCGAGAAGCGCCGCCTCGACCAAGAAGCGGAGACGGCGCGACGCGCGCTCGACGCCGAGCGCGCCGCCCGCGACGCGCGCGAGGCCGAGCATCGCCGGCAGCTCGAGGACGCGGCCGCCGCCCTCGGCGCCGGCCTGTCGCGGCTGGCGGCCAAGGACTTGAGCTATCGCGTCTCCGCCGAACTGCCGGAAAGCTACCGCCGGCTGAAGGAGGACTTCAACCGCGCGATGGCCCAGCTCGAGGAGGCGATGACGGGCGTCACCGGCGCCACCGGCGTCATCCATTCCGGCTCGCGCGAGATCTCGACCGCCGCCGACGACCTGTCCAAACGCGCCGAGCAGCAGGCGGCGAGCCTGGAGGAGACCGCCGCCGCCCTGAACGAGATCGCCGCGACGATGCGCGCCGCGGCGAGCGGCGCGACCCACGCGCGCGAGCTGGTCGCCGCCGCCAAGAGCGACGCCGAGCGCAGCGGCGAAGTCGTCGGCAAGGCGGTGGCGGCGATGAGCGACATCGAGAAGTCGTCGACCCAGATCAGTCAGATCATCGGCGTCATCGACGAGATCGCTTTCCAGACCAACCTCTTGGCCCTCAACGCCGGCGTCGAGGCGGCGCGCGCCGGCGAGGCCGGCCGCGGCTTCGCCGTGGTCGCCAGCGAAGTGCGGGCGCTCGCCCAGCGCTCGGCCGGGGCGGCCAAGGAGATCAAGGGCCTCATCTCCGTTTCGGCGTCGCAGGTGCGCCAGGGCGTCGTCCTGGTCGGCCAGACCGGCGAAGCGCTGCGGCGGATTGTCGCCGAGGTCAACGAGATCAATCAGGTGGTGGAGACGATCGCCGAGGGCGCGAAGGAGCAGTCGCGCGGCCTCGACGAGCTCAACGCCGCGATCGGCGACATGGACCAGGCGACCCAGCAGAACGCCGCCGTGGCGGAGGAATCGACCGCCGCCAGCCGCACGATGTCGAGCGAGACGGAAGAGCTCGCCGCGCTGGTCGGCCAGTTCCGCCTCGCGCGCGCCGCCGCCTGATCATTTCGTCGCCGCCGCCGCGCCGGCCCGCCGCCGCCATTCGTCGCGCTCTCAAGTCCGCGAACGCGGCGATGATCGCGCGGCAGCTGCGTTCGGCGACGCTTTCGGCCAGGCCGTCCTCACGCGCCATCGCCTCGCCTCGGCGAGGCTCGCGCAGCGCGCGCCGCCGTCGACGGACGGCGAGCCCCAATTGGCGGGAGACGGCGCCGCGTCGTCCTCGGCGCGCGCGACGGCGAGCGAGGAGAGGAGCAGAGCGGCGACGGCGGTCCAAGCCATCCGCGCGACGGGTTCGGCGCGCGAAAGGCACGCTTCTTGCGTCGCCATTGGCGGCCGTCGACCCCGCCGACCGCGGCGTTTTCGCCCCGTTCTGCGGCGTCGTCGGCAGCGTCACTTTTGCGACCGTGAATTGACAGATTTTCTGATCATCTCTAGACATTTCACGGGGAGGCCGCGATCTAAGGGCGATGGCGCGGCTTGGGGCTTTGCGCCCTCGATCGCAACGACGCCGAGCGCCGTCGCGCCCGCCGGGGCGGCGCGCCGATCCATCGGACATGGGAGGCATGAATGGGTGACAGGATCGAATTGCGCCTGACGCGGCGCGCCGCGCTGGGAAGTTTGGCCGCCTTCGCGGCGTCCGGCGCCGGGCTCTTCGGCGCGACGCGCGCCGCCTGGGCGGACGACACGCTCGCCGAAATCAAGAAGCGCGGCGAGCTGGTGGTCGCGACGGAAATGCAGTTTCCGCCTTTCGACATCTCCGACAACGGCGTCTACAAGGGCGTCGACCGCGAGCTGATCGACGCCGTCGCCAAGGAGCTCGGCGTCAAGGTCTCCTATCTCGACCTGCCGTGGACCTCGGTGCTGCCGGGCCTCGAGGCGAAGAAGTTCGACCTTTGCATCGCCCCGGTGACGATCACCAAGGAGCGCGTGAAGCGCTACGCGTTCTCGGTGCCGATCGCCGACGCCACCGCCGCCCTGATGAAGCGGGTCGACGACAAGAGCATCGTCAAGCCCGAGGACATCGCCGGCAAGACCGTCGGCGGGCAGAAGGGCACCTCGCAGGTCGCCCAGCTCAAGGAGTTCGCCGCCAAGCTGCCCAAGCCGGTCGAGTTCAAGGAGTACGTCGACAACAACCAGTCCTACGCCGACCTCGCCGCGGGACGCATCGACGCCGCGGTCAACTCGCTGCCCAACCTCGCTTACGCCGCCTCCCTGCGTTCCGACGCGTTTGCGTTGGTGCTGCCGCCGTTCGGCCAGCCGACCTATTTCTCGTGGGTCGGCCGGCTCGAGGACAAGACGCTGCTCGACGCGGTCAATGCGGCGATCGTCAAGCTCGAGGGCGACGGCACGGTGGCGACAATCCAGAAGAAGTGGTTCGGCCAGACGATGGATCTGCCCAAGACGGTCCCCGAGCCGACCATCTGACGCTTTTCTAATCTTGCACGCCTAATCTTTAGGCTCCCCGCCCCCGCCCCTCTCCCGTAAGAACGGAAGGCGCGCGGGGGCGAAGCGCCAGCCCGCGCTTAAGGCCGTGCGCGGCGCCTAGCGTTTGGGCACAGGTTCGGTCGCCCGTTCCGATGCATCTTGAGGTCATTCTCCACTCTTTCGGTTATCTCGCCCAGGCGGCGGCGGTGACCCTGGCGATCTCGCTCGCCGGCATCCTGCTCGGCTTCGTCATCGGCGCGGGCGCATGCGTGGCGCGGCTGTCGCGCCGCGTCTGGGTCGCCGCACTCGCCGGAGTCTACGTCAGCGTCTTTCGCGGCGTGCCGCTGCTGGTGCTGCTGTTGTTCATCTATTACTTCCTCGCCGAGTTCGGCCTCGACGTGCCGGCGCTGGCGGCGGCGATCGGCGGGCTGGCGCTGTCGTCGGGCGCCTACCAGACGGAGATCCTGCGCGGCGCGTTGAACGCGGTGCCGAAGGGGCAGGCCGAGGCCGCGGTCGCGCTCGGCTTCACCGGGCCTGAGATCTGGCGGCGCATCCTGCTGCCGCAGGCGTTGCGCATTTCGATCCCGCCGCTGATCAACGAATTCATCCTGCTCCTGAAAGCCTCGTCGCTGGTCTCGGTGGTGGGCATCGCCGAGCTGACGCGGGTAAGCATGAACATCGCCACCATGACCTACCGGCCGCTCGAGGCCTATGTCGGCGCGGCGCTGTTCTATCTCGCGATCAACCTGGTCCTCGCCGGCTGCGGCGGGCTGGCGGAGCGCCGGCTGGCGGAGGGCGCGCGGTGAGCCTCGACGTCCTCATCCGCTACGCGCCCTCGCTGATCAGCGGCTTCGGCGTGACCGTGATGTGCTGGGGCGTCGGCGGCGCACTCGGGATCGCGCTCGGCTTCGTCATCGCGCTCCTGTTCCGGCTGCGGATCGCGCCGCTGACCTGGGCGCTGCGCGTCTTCGTCGAAGTGTTCCGCGGCACGCCGTTCCTGGTCCAGCTTTTCCTGCTCTACGCCGGCGGCCCCTACATCGGGCTCAGGCTCAGCGCGACGGCGGCGGGCGTGCTCGGCCTCGGCGTCTACTCCTCGGCCTATTTCGCCGAGATCTTCCGCGCCGGCTTCGCCGCAGTGCCGGTCGGCCAGATCGAGGCGGCGATGAGCGTCGGCATGACGCCGCGCGACACGCTGCTGCGCGTCACCCTGCCCGGCGCGCTGATCGCCGCCACCCCGCCGATCGTCAACATGCTGGTGGTGCTGTCGAAGGAGACCGTCGTGCTGTCGATCATCACCGTGCCCGAGCTGATGTATCAGATGCAGACCATGGCGGCGGAGACCTTCACCGCCTTCGACTCGATCTTCGCCATGGCGGCGTTCTATTGGCTGCTGGTCGAGGCCACCTCGCGCGTCGGCCGCCGCGTCGAGGCGCGCGTCACTGCGTTCCTCCAGGAGGAAGCGAAGCCGGCATGAGCGCTCCGATGATCGAAATCCGCGGCTTGAGGAAGCGCTTCGGCGCGCACGAGGTGCTGCGCGGCGTCGACCTTTCGATCGCCGCTTCCGAGGTCGTCTGCCTCATCGGCCCCAGCGGCTCGGGCAAGAGCACGCTTCTGCGCTGCGTCAACTTCCTCGAATCCTACGACGCCGGCGAGGTGCGCGTCGCCGGCCAGTTGATCGGCTACGAGGAAGGGCCCGACGAAATTCGCCGCCCGATGGCGGCGCGCCGCTTGCGCAAGATGCGGCGCGAGATCGGCATGGTGTTCCAGCACTTCAACCTGTGGCCGCACATGAGCGCGCTCAACAACGTCGCCGAGCCGCTGCGCCGGGTGCGCGGCCTCGCCCACGCCGAAGCCTACGAGCGGGCCTTGGCGATGCTGACCCGCGTCGGCCTCGCCGACAAGGCCCACGCCTTCCCCTCCCGCCTGTCGGGCGGCCAGCAGCAGCGCGTCGCCATCGCCCGCGCGCTCGCCATGCAACCGAACGTGATGCTGTTCGACGAGCCGACCTCGGCGCTCGACCCCGAGCTGGTCGGCGAGGTGCTCGAGGTGATGAAGAGCCTCGCCGCCGAGGGCATGACGATGCTGATCGTCACCCACGAGATGGGCTTCGCCGCCAACGTCGCCAAGCGCATCGCCTTCATCGACGAGGGCCGCATCCTCGACGACGGCCCGCCGCGCCGCGTGCTGCACGAGAGCCCGGAGCCGCGGGTGAGGCAGTTTTTCCAGACGTACCACGACAGGAATAGCTTTTAAGGGGGGCTGCTTCGTCGAGGGGCCGGTCGACCGCAATTCGACAGGCGAAGAGAAAATTCGACGTCTCGCCTGTCAGAGGAACGGCAGCGCGACCTCGAATGGACTGTCCGCGAGCAAGGAGCCGCCGCGGACGGAAACGGACGTAAATCGAGAATTGCGCGATTCGGGCAACGCCCTGAATATGTGGCGGAAGCGCGTTCCCCGCCTCTCGCGCGGCAACGTGCGATTTGACAGCTCTCGGGCGCTGTCGCATGAAGGCGCTCGCAACGAAATCGACGAAATCACCCAATGCTTTCGCCCGGCTTCTTGGCTACAATTGGCCGATTTTCCGCCAATACGACCGCGCCACGGAGATAACGCTATGGACGTCAAAGAAGCGATTGCGGCCGCCAAGGACTACGTGAGATACATCTACGCCGACGAGCAGCTAACGAATGTCGACTTGGAAGAGGTCGAGCACGTTCAGTCGGCCGGCAAGTGGGTGATCACTTTGGCCTTTTCGCGACCTTGGAACACGCCGCGAACGCGAGCGCAGGAAGTTCTGGAGAACCTCGGCGCGGTATCCTCGTTGAAAAGGTCTTACAAAGTCATCACAATGACCGACGATGGAACGGTTCTCTCGATGAGGAACCGTGAAAAGCTGGACGCGGCTGAATGACAGGCGTGGTTGTCATCGACTCCAACCTTACTGTGTTGTTGGTCGTCGGGTCAGCTTCGAAGGATTACATTGCCAAGCACAAGCGATTGCAGGAGTACTCCGTAGACGATTTCGAGCTGCTCGGCATGTTGATCGCGCAATTCTCTGAGATCGTGCTCTTGCCGCATATTCTTGTTGAGGCGTCGAGTTTGGCCCGACAAATCGACAAGCCCGCGCGCACGAGGGTGCAGAGCGCTTTGAGAACTTTGATTGCGACAGCGACGGAACTTCCAATCGAGAGCGTTTACGGTACCCGGCGCGACGAGTTCGACGAGCTCGGACTCACAGACGCCGTGATTCTCCACCTATGCAGCATGAACGTAAACGGGGTTACGCCGACGCTGATAACGGCCGACACTGACCTTGCCAACCGTGCGCATTCCCTGGGCTATAGCGTAATCGACTACAAGCAAGAAGTCCTAGGCGGATAGCCCACTTGCAAAGGTTCGCGAATAAAAGCGCCGCCCAAAAGGCACAGCGCGGAACTTGGCGACTGCGCTTACCCTTTGGGTTTCGATCGATCAGCGGCTTGCAGCGGGCCAAATTCAGCCCCAAGGATCCTCTTATGCACTAATCCGAACGTGTCCCCCCACGATCGACGCCGGCATCACCCTTCGATGCTCGGCAAGTCCAGCCCCTTCTCCTTGGCGCAGGCCAGCGCCTCCTCATACCCC
>CAZKHF010000103.1:0-9706 GCA_964552445.1 uncultured Bradyrhizobium sp.
GCGTCGTGTCCTGCGCCTCGGTCACCGCCTGACCGATGTCGCGCACCCGCAGCGGGGCGCCGTTGCGGTAGGCGACGATGACGTCGTTCCAATCCGCCGAGCGGACGAGCTGATCGTTGGTGTAGATCGTGAAGGCGCTCGCCCCGCCGTTGATCGTGCCCTTGGGCTCGGCCAGCGTCGTAACCGAGAGCGGCGTGCGCACATCCTCGAGCGAGAGCCCTTTGGCCACGAGCTTGGCGGGATCGAGTTGGATGCGAATGGCGGGCTTTTGCTGGCCGCCGACGCTCACCTGGGCGACGCCGGCGACCTGGCTGATCTGTTGGGCGAGCTTGGTCTCGACATTGTCGTCGACCTCGGTCAGCGGCAGAAGTTTTGAGGTCGCAGCGAGCAGGAGAATGGGTGAGTCCGCCGGGTTCACCTTGCGATAAGTCGGCGGACTGGGCAGGTCCTTCGGCAGTTGGCCGCTGGCGGCGTTGATCGCCGCCTGGACGTCGGCCGAAGCGGCGTCGATGTCGCGGTCGAGGTCAAATTGGATGGTGATGGCGGTGGAGCCGAGCGTGCTCGTCGACGTCATCTGCGAGACGCCAGAGATCTGCGCGAATTGCGTTTCGAGCGGCTGGGCGACGGCGGAGGCCATGGTGTCAGGGCCAGCGCCGGGGAACTTGGCGGAGACCTGAATGGTGGGGAAATCGACCTGAGGCAGCGGCGCGACCGGCAACTTCGGATAAGCGATGACGCCGACGAATAGAATGCCGACCATTAACAGCGAGGTGGCGACGGGATGCCGAATGAACGGCTCGGAGATGCCGCCCGCCACCTCAGGGCGCCTTTTCGGGCGCGCTCGGCGCGGCGGTCGCCGGCGGCGTCGCGGAGCCCGCCGCGTTCGGCTGGACCACAGAGCCTTGAATCAATCGGTACTGACCCGCCGTGACCACGTTCTCGCCGGCCGTCAAACCCGTCAGGACGACCGATTGGCCATCGCCTTCCTCCCCGACCGTGATGGCGTGCGTTTCAACCTTGTTGTCGCCGCCGACCACGAAGGCGTAGAGACCGTTCGGTCCGCGTTCGACCGCCCCGTCGGGCACGACGACGACTTGCTTCAGCGTGTCGACCAGCAGGCGGGTCGAGACCGACAGGCCAGGCCACAGGGCGCCGTCCGCATTCTCGAATGTCGCCTTCATCCCGATGGCCCCGCTCGTCGGGTCGATCGCGGCGTTGACGACGGAGAGATGGCCTTGCGAAAGCGTTCTCAACCCGTCCGAGCTCAGGGCGGTCACCGGCGCGACGCCGGCCGCGAGCGCCTTATTGATCTGCGGCACGTCATCTTCAGGCGCCGTGAACACGATTGAGATCGGTTGCAACTGGACAATCGTCACGATGCCCGTCGTGTCGACGGCGTGCACGATGTTGCCGGCGTCGACCAGGCGAAAGCCGGTCTTCCCCGTGAGCGGAGCGCGGATCGTCGTATAGTCGACCTGCGTCTGGGCGTTGTCGATAGACGCCTGATCGCCCTTGATTTGCGCGGTGAGTTCATCGACCGTCGCCTGCTGGGTGTTGAACTTCATCAGCGCAATGGAATCCTCTTTGGCGAGGGCGGCGTAGCGCACAAGGTCGAGCTGCGCGTCCTTGAGGCTCGCCTCGTCCTGCGTCTTCTTTGCGATCGCCTGATCGAGCGTCGCCTGATAGGGACGCGGATCGATCTGCACGAGAACGTCGCCTTCCTTGACCATTTGGCCTTGCTTGAAGGCGATCTTGACGACCTGGCCATCGACGCGGCTGCGGATGAGAACCGTCTGGTAAGGCTCTACGGCGCCGAGCCCGTTCAAATAGACCGGAAAGTCGGCCGTCTTCGCCTGCGCGATGGTGACCGGGATGGGCGTGGGCGCCTGTGCGCTATTGGCAGCGCCCGGAGCGGCCGTCCCGGCATCGGCGCCGTAAAAGTGGCGCCAGCCGAAATAGCCGCAGAGCGCGACCACGGCCACCGCGGCTGCGAGCGTCCAACGGCTGCGGAGAAGCGACGGGCGAGGCGAGGCCAAAACGCGCTCCAAAGATCGGCGGGTCGACGAGATCGGCCGCTCGCCAACCATTCGGCAGTCCAACGCTTGCGCATGGGACCCGCCCTGTTGGGGATAGCGGACGGCGGGCGGCGCGGGGAGGCTCGGAAACTACCTAGTCGCGGCGAGGCCGGAGCGATCGCGGCGTCCGCCTTGCGGTTCCCTCGCGACGCAGCCGGGCGCGGACAGGCGACGTGGGTAGTTTCCGAGTCTGACGGCGCCCGCCGCCGCGCCCTATCTGTTGACGCAGGCGGATGCAGGGAAAGCTGGGCGTCGCGTGGTTCGCCGCTCGGCTTCCGCGTTCAGCAAGAGAATCGGCGGTTGATATGACCCATGCCGCGCTAGCGCCCCTCATCGGAGCGGAGTTCGACAAATTCCTCGGCGCGCCGATCGGCGCGGGTCGAAACGGAACGCCGCTCACCGTCCTTTCCGCGCTGGCGCGGTTGGATGTCGATCCCTGGCAAGAAGCCGCCAGCCTGGCGCGGATGCCCAGGGACACCGCCGCCACGCGACTGACTGCATTGATCGTCGCCCTGCCGGACGAGCCGACCAAGGACATTCCCGCCAAGACGATCGCCGCCGATCTCGTGGCGCTGCTGCCGAAGACGGCTGGCTTCACTGTCGGTTCGTCGGACGGCGTGTTCACGGCGGTCGGGCCGCAGCGGGCGCAGATCCGTCTCGCTTTGGGCGTTCTGGCCATCATGGTCATGATCGCTCTTGCGCTCTCCGCCGGTCCTTCGTCGGCGCCGGGAAACGGCGCCAAGCCGTCGGCCGCTCCCGTCGGCGACGCTGCGACGGCCTTGCCGCGCGAGCGGAATCCCTAAGCGCTCAACCGGTCATGACGACGCGCATGCTTCGCGTTTCGCTGCGCGCGACGAAACGCGAACGCGCAACCGATTGCGAAGGCATGGCTTCAACGCCTGGATCGCCCGAAATCTTCGTGTGGCCGCCAGAGCCCGGCGTGCGCGCGCGGGCGCAGGTTGGGCCTGGCGGTTGTTCGAATTCCTGAGTTTGTTTTCAACGCCGGCCGGCGACCCGCCGCGCCCCGGTCCCGCGCTTGCCGGACGGATGATTTACGGCAGCCTCGGTCTCGACTTTCGGCGTAACGCGCGCTCCTGGGAGGACCGAACCAAAACCTCGCAAAAGCCCAAAGCGCTTCGGCGACGATCGGTTCACTTCATCCTTCGCCCGCGGAAGAAGCCCTTGTTCGTCGTGTTCTGGCGAATATTGGCGGTGTCGCCCTGCTCGGAGGCGTTCAGATCGTGCAAGTTTTTATCGTGCGCCACGTCGCTGGCGATTTCCTGGCGATCTCCCGGACCCTTCCTGCTGCGGTTTGCGATCGGAACTTCCGGCATATGTTTGGACATAAGGCGCTCCATTGAAGCCCGCGCTCGCAAAAAAGCGGCGGTCGACGGGGGAAGCCGACGACCGCCCGAGTCCGAGCTTCGATCCGGGGGGCGAAGGTGGATCGTCGCTCGATGCTTTTTCCGATCAGACGATACAGCGCAGCCTTCTGCAGGGAAGGTTCGGAATCTACCTATCGCATCCGACCTGATCTGCGAAAAAGGCCGCGATCGGTCGTGCGCGCGCTTCAGGCGCCGGACTGTTCGCTCGCCTAAGTCGCGCGGCGCAATGCGTAGACTCCGAGGATCCCCTCGCTTGTCGTCACGGACCTATTCTCGCCGCTGCGCGGAGCGAGCGAGCGCGCCGCTTCGGCGCAGTCTCGATTCCGCCGAAGCGTCGGAGCTCAGCGCGGCGAACCAAGAGAAAGAACCTGGCCCATGTTGTCCCTTGCCGCCTATCTCGTTCGCGCCGTCGCTTTCGTCGTCGTCGTTTTCCTGGCCGCCTCGGTGCGCGTCCTGCGCGAATACGAGCGGGCCGTGGTGTTTACGCTGGGACGATTTCAGAGAGTCAAAGGCCCGGGCCTCGTGCTTCTGATCCCGTTCATACAGGAAATGGTGCGTGTGGACTTGCGCATCCAGGTCATCGAGATACCGAGCCAGGACGTGATCTCGCGCGACAACGTCTCGATCAAGGTCGACGCCGTGCTCTATTTCAATGTCGTCAATCCCGAGCGGGCGATCATCAAAGTGGAGCACTATCATGCGGCGACGAACATGCTGGCGCAGACGACGTTGCGCGCCGTGCTCGGCCAGCACGAGCTCGACGAGATGCTCTCCGAGCGCAAGAAGCTGAGCGTCGACGTCCAAGGCATTCTCGACGCGCAGACGGAAACCTGGGGGATCAAGGTCAGCAACGTCGAGATCAGGACCGTCGAACTCACCGAGAACATGGTGCGGGCGATCGCCAAACAGGCCGAAGCCGAGCGCGATCGACGCGCCAAGGTCATCCACGCCGAGGCCGAGTTCCAGGCTTCGCAGACGCTCGTCGACGCCGCCAAGATACTCGGCAGCATCCCCGCGGCGATGCAATTGCGCTACCTCCAAACCCTGGCCGAAATTGGCGCAGAGCAAAACTCGACGGTCGTCTTCCCGATGCCGATCGACATCATGAAGCCGTTCCTCGACCTTCTTGAAAAGGCCGATCGCTCGACGGCGCGCCCCAACGGGACGGAAAAAGCCTCGCCCGCAATCGAGAGCCCGCGGGAACACTGAAGTTTCTGTTGCGAGCCGGCGCTGTTCACGACGACCCGGCGACGGAAGCGCCCAAGCGCGCGCGGACCCTCTCGCCGCGCCGCCGCCGAAGATCGGCGGGGCGCCTGTGTGTGGGGAGGGCGTCAGCCGGAAGAAGCGAAGCGTTCGCGGCGATCTTCGCGAGCGCGCCGGCGAAAGGCTCGGCGATAGCCGCCGAATGGGCGCGGCGCCGGCGGCGAAATCCAGATCGCGGACGGCATGATCAAGCTCGCAGCGTCGCAAGCCATTCACGGCGTGCGCTTCGACGGGGCGACCTATAATTGCGGATCGAAACTCGGCTTCCTGATCGCCAACATCGCTTTCGCGCTGGGGTCGCCTCGAGCTCGCCTCCGAGCTACGGGCGGCCATTCGCAAGCTCGTCGCCTAACACGAGGGTTTCGCCTCAAGCTACGCGAAAGCGCAGCCGGCCGGCGCAAGCCGTCCCGCGGCTCCTGCGCGCCGCGTTTGCGGCCCCGCGTCGACTTCCGGGAATCGTCGTCACGCCGCCAGTCTGATGACGACCCCGGGCTACACGCGAAGAGCGCCGCCCGTGTCGTGTCGATGGTCGCCTTCAACTGGCGGCGCCGGCCGCCGCCTTCTCCGCGGGCAGCGGGTGGGCGCGGGAGAATAGGTCCAGTCGTGACGCGTTCGCGGCGCCGAGCACGGCCTTCGCGCGCGAAGTCTCCGTCGCGCCGCCATGCGCCATCACCAGGAATTCATCGGCCTTGATGGCGGCCTCATACGCGATCACACTGTCTTTCGGAATGCCGAGGCTATAGAACGCGGCGCCAAGCGCGCTCAGTCCGCCGACGACGATGGCGCCTTCGACAGCGGAGATCGCGGCGCCGGCAAGATAGCCGAGCACGAAGACAGGCCCGACGACCGGGGTGGCTACGAACAGCCCGCCAAAGAACAAGCCCCAAAGGCCGCCCCAGAACGCCCCCCGCTCGCCCCAAAACTTGACCCGGTCGCCGACGTTGTAAAAGCCGACGACTTTCTCTTCCGTATGGTAGCCGTTGCCGACGACGCTGAGCGACCTGAGGTCGAATCCGGCCTGAGCCAGTTTCTTCACCGCGTTTTCGGCGGCGGCATGATCTGGAAATACCGCGACGAGCGTTTCGGATTGTTCCATTGCGTTTCTTCCCGGAAGACGGCCAAGAGAGAGGGCCGGGTTCGCGTCGCGAGCTTCGGGGTCGGATGCGAACCGGGCGGCTGTGGTCCCCGCGCGTTTCAAGCGCGGCGCACAGCCAGGAAGACGATTAACCCCCGCGAGCCTCAATCCGGCAGGCTCGGAAACTACTCAGGCGCTGCCGGGCGGCGCTTGCGAACAGCGAGCCGGTTGGCTGCAACGGATCGTCGAGGTCGACGCTTGCGATCGTGACCGTGGCGACCGCGGAGCGTAAATTCGGCTGAGTATCTTCCGCGAAAGCGCGAAACATCTGCTGCTGGCGTGTGTTTTCAGCCGTCGCCTGTCGCGGTCAGTTTCATCCCGATCGGCGACAGTCAGCAAAACGCGCTGTCAATTTCCATCAAGCCGCCGCATCGCCGTCAACAACTGACGCGAACCCCGCTGGCCTGAGACTAAGGCCGGTGGGCGATCCCGCGGAACCCGCGGGCTGTCCAGGCGGACGGTCCGCCTACGCGCGCCAGGTCAGGGACAGCGCCACGTTGGTGGGGATGCCGTCGATGTAATCGACAAGCTGGGCTGAGAGCCCGAACTTGGCGGCGCGCAGGTCGCGTTCCCATCGCGTATAGAACTCGGCCGCTTCGCCCCTCAGGGTGGTCGGCCAGTCAGTCTCGGCGACGTCGATCTTGCGACCGCCATCGCTGCAGAGGTCACTGGGAAAGCGAATGAGCTCGAAACTGTTCTCGCCAAGCACGGCTGCGGCTCGCGCGCGATCGAGCAACGCGGTCCACGCCGGCGTGCCGACGTGTTCCTGCAGCAGGTCCTTGACCCGACGTTCGAGGCCCAGTTTCGCTTGTTCCTTGGCGGAGACGGCTTCGTCCTTTCCGGCTTGCTGCGAAGCGGTCACGAGGGAAAGAAACGCTTCCGCCGTCACGGCGGGCGCGACGACGACTGGGGTCGCGGAACGCGGCGCCTCCGACGGTCGACTCTCGGTCTTCATCATCCCGGCGAACATGCCGGCCAAGCCGCCACGAGACCGCTCGGTCGCCGGCTGCGGAACCGTGGCCGCCATGGCGCGAACCAAATCCGACCGGCTGACGATTCCCGCGATGCGGCCCCCGCGCATGACGGGCAGCCGCTTAATATCGTAGACGCGGAACATCTCGGCGATCTCATGCAACGGCGCCTCGGCTTCGATCGTCATGACCGGCGCGCGCATGACCTGCTCGACGGGTCGAACGACCACCGCCTCAAGCGGTTCGGGCAGGGGCCGACCATCCGCAAGCAGAGCCAGCCACCAATCGCGCCGGGCGACCCGATCGACGTCGTTGCGGTCAACAAGGTCGCCTTCGCTGACCATTCCAAGCAATTGCTGGTCGGCGCCGAGCACGGGAACGGCGCTGATGCGCTTTTCGAGCAGCAGACGCGCGACGTCGCGCACGCTGGCCCCGATCGCCACGGAGACGATAGCCGTGGTCATCAGATCGCCGGCCGTTCTTAGACTCGGCGTGGCTTCCGGCTGTTCCGCCTTGGCGCTCGACAATTCTTGTGTCATGCGATCCTCTCCGCCGCGCCAAGGGCGCCCGGCATGCAACGCTTCAAGGTCTCGGTCAGGCCAAGGTTTGCGATTCCAGTGTCTTCCCGCCGCCGCCGATATGCGGATCGGCGCCTCGACTGACGCCGGCGCGGAGAAGCCTCTGGCTGATCGCGGCTGTGGGAAGACCGAGCCACCGTCGCTGCAGAATATCGAGACCCTGCCCATCGCGGCAGAGTCGGAATCTACTTAGATCGCTCCGTCGCGAAGTCGCCGGCTGGCCCGAACGCTGGAAACAAGACGGCCGCTGGAGAACTTGGCGGCCGATCTTGCCCTGTGACGACCCGCTTCTCGCGCCAGTTCCTTGCGATCTGGCCCCCGTCCGCGGCGCCGTCAACCGCGGTCAACTGCGACCGGTTACGCCGCGGAAAACCCTTGCTGGCCACGCAAGCGCGTCGGGCAGAGCCTGCCCGACGCTGGCGGCGAGGTCCGACGCCGAAGCGCCATTCCACTTGCCTTGAATTGTCGGCGCGAGCACGACGCCGACGCCGACAAGGTAGATAATCACGATCAGAGCAATGATTGCGCGCATGACGAATTGTCCCTGTTCCCGCCGAAGGGGACGCTCACAGCAGCGCCTTCGGCTCCGCCGAGAAGGGGCGGACTTTACCTATTCGGCGCTGTCGCCGCCGTTCGCTGAAGGCGGAAGTCGAAGCCATGGCGCAACCGATGCGACGATAGACCGAGGAACGTCCTGATCGCGCGCTTCGGCGGCGCGCTGACCGCTGCTAAAGCGAACGAAGAAAGCACGCGTAGACCCCCGCGTTAGGGAGACGTTCCGAGCGAAGTCCCTGCTCACAAAGTCGCCATCGCAGCCGATCTGCGTCGCATATCAGCGATTGGACAGCGTCATTGCTTGCGGCGCAGGCCGCGTCGGCCACCTGCACGCCTAACCCTGCAGCCCGTTCATCGAACTCCCGCTCGGCGAGCGCTGCATTCGCGACAAAGAACAAGGAAAATAGAAAGGCTCCGCTGAGCCAGGCCAAGTTGTGCGTCGACATGACTTGTCTCCTTTCGGCTGACAAGGCGAGATGCACGATACCCGGACCAGGGCCGGCGGATAGGAGCGGAAAACACCTATTGGGACGACGCCGCCAATTGAGCAGGTATCAAGTCCGCCACGGGTCCCAAGACCGGATCGGCGCGCCATTTCGCCGATACTGCCGACGCCGCTGGGCTCGAGGCTTCGCTCTGACGCGCAGAGGCGTCCAGCGACGAGTCGGCGCCGAGGCGTCGTCGCGACGGGTCCGCGCGCTCCAAGACGGCCAGGGCCGCGCGCAAATCTCCGAGCGAAGAACGCGCTTGCGACAAGGCGATGAAGTCCGAGGACGTGATCGAAAGAGTCTCGGCGCTCTGAAACGCCGCGAAGCCTTTAGGCGTCATCGCCGCATCGCTCTTTTGCAGCGTGGGGTCGTTCAGCGACGACGCGGAATGGCCGCGAGTGAGCGAGCGATGACCGCGGCAGGCGTTGTCGAGCGTGGGTTGAAAGCGATTGGCCACGGGCAGAGCGGAGCGCAGCGCGTCGCGGGTTGAAACCGCGTCCTCGATCCTGCCCGGGCCGGCCCGCTCCGGGTAGCGCGGTGGGCGCGTCCGGACACTGGACCGCGCAGGCCTTGTCGCCGCCCGAGCTCGTGGCGCTCGGAAACGAGAATCCGTCGCAGAAGCGCACGCCAACCGTGAGGAACCCTGGTCGTCAAGCGTCCCTGCCGAACGTCCTAATCGATCGGGTCGACCGCCGCGGCGACAACACGCGCCAGCGCCTCGTCGGCTTCGATCCTCGGCTTGGGCGGGTCTTCGAACGGGAGAACCGAGAGGTCTCCCTCGGCAAGAATCCTGACGGCTTTCACGAAATCTCTTTGGACTCGGCGAAAGATGTTTCCGGCGGCGACGCGCCGGCCTGGGAAGGATCCCTCGCCTTCGGCGCGTGGGGCGCCCTCAAGCCGGGGCGCCCTGCCAAAGGCGCCCCAGCTTTCATTCTCAAGTCGGATTATGCGAAGAGTTTCTTGGCGGTCTCGGCGATTCTCTTGCCCTGATATCGCGCGCCGGCCAGCTCATTTTCAGACGGCTGACGGGACCCGTCTCCGCCAGCGATGGTGGTCGCGCCGTAGGGGCTGCCGCCGGTCACCTCGGTCAAGCTCATTTGCCCGGCGAAGCCATAGTCGAGCCCGACGATCACCATGCCAAAATGCATCAGATTGGCGATGATCGAAAACAGCGTCATTTCCTGTCCGCCGTGCTGCGTGGCGGTGGAAGAGAAAGCCCCGCCGACCTTGCCGTTCAGGGCGCCCTTCGCCCACAG
>CAZKHF010000104.1:0-9639 GCA_964552445.1 uncultured Bradyrhizobium sp.
CGTGGGGATGGAACGAGCCCATCACGTCGCCGACGATCTTGGCGCATTTCTTGAACGCCGAGCCGGGATCGAGCTTGAGGATATGCATCCCGTAGAGGATGCGCCGATGCACCGGCTTCAGGCCGTCGCGCGCGTCTGGCAGCGCCCGATGCATAATGGTCGACAGCGCGTAGGCGAGGTAGCGCTCCTCGAGCGCGTCGCGCAGGTTGACGTCGATCGCCGCCGGCGGCGGGGGCGGCGGCGGAGGAGGAGAAGCGGCGGCTTTGGCCATGCGCGGGGGTTAGCGGAGGGGACGAGTCGGGGCAAGGGGCGCGTAGCGCCGCTGCTGTACTGTACTACAGCATGGTGTTGGCCGATGGCGCTCGCCGTCGCCGCGCCATGCGGGCGAACGACCGCACAAGCGAGGCCTACGCCGTCGCCTCGCCGGGATTGTCCCACCAGCCGCCGTCGCCGGCGATCAGCGCGTCCGCCTCTCCCGGCCCCCAGGTCCCACGCTTGTAGCGGATCGCTCGCCGGTGAACCTTGAGGATCGGCTCGACCGCCGCCCAGGCGGCCTCGACCGCATCCTCGCGGGTGAACAGCGCGCCCTCGCCCGCCATCGCGTCTCCCAGCAAACGCGTATAGGCGCTCTGCTCGCCGGGACGATCGTCGGCGAACGCCAGCTCGCGCTGCTCGCCGATGAAATCGTGTCCGGGCAGCTTGACGCGCGCGGCGAAGGCGATGCCGGACTTCGGCGACAGCCGGAAACGAACGTAATTGTGGCGGCCCGCCTCCGGCGCGGAGTCGGCGAACAGCAGTTGCGGCGGCGGCTCGAACTCGACCAGCACCTCGGTCGCCGTCCGCGCCAGGGTCTTGCCGGAGCGCAGATAGAACGGCACCCCGTGCCAACGCCAGGAATCGATGTACAGCCTGAGCGCGCAGAAAGTCTCGACGTCGGAATCCTTCGCCACGCCGGGCTCGTCGCGGTAACCTTCGTATTGGCCGCGCACCACGTCGGCGGGCGTCAGCGGCCGCATCGCCTGGAAGACCTTGGCCTTTTCGTCGTGCACGGCGCCGAAGCTGCGTCCCGCCGGCGGCTCCATCGCCAAAAGCGCGACGATCTGGAAAAGATGGTTCTGAATCACGTCGCGCAGGCAGCCGGCCGTCTCGTAGAACCCGCCGCGGCCGGCGACGTCGAAGCTCTCGGCCAGAGTCACCTGCACGCTTTTGACAAAGTTGCGGTTCCAAACCGGCTCGATGAAGGTGTTGGCGAAGCGAAAATAGAGGATGTTCATAATCGCTTCCTTGCCGAGATAGTGATCGACGCGGAAGATCGAATCCTCGGGAAAGACGCGCCGCGCGACGCGATTGAGCGCGATCGCGCTCGCGAGATCGCGGCCGAACGGCTTCTCGACGATGACGCGCGCGTCGTCGGCGAGGCCCGCGGCGCCGAGCCCGTTGATGATTGCCTCAAACACCCCAGGCGGGATCGCCAGATAAAACGCCGGCCGCGTAGCGCCGCCGAGCGCCTGTTTGATCGCCGCGAAGGTGGCGGGCTTGTTGTAATCGCCGCTGACGTAGGTCAGCAGCGACATGAGGCGTTCCAAGGCGTCGGGATCGTCGACGCCGCCCGATCGCTTAAGGCTGTCGGCGACGCGCTCGCGCAATTGCGTGGAAGTCCAGTCCGACCTCGCGACGCCGACCACCGGAGCCTTAAGCGCGCCGCTCTTCACCAGCGCGTAGAGCGCCGGAAAGATCATCTTGTGGGCGAGGTCGCCGGTGACCCCGAAAACAACCAGCGCGTCCGAGTGGAGATGAGTCATCGACCAATCCCGTTTGGTGAAATTGTCTTTCCGACACCGAATCTAGGCGACGCGGGCCAAGTTTGCACGCCGACCGCCACCATGCCACGAATCAGGTGACGAAAAAAATCACGGCCTCGGAATTGGGCCGCGCCCGCTACTCCGCCGCCGGCCTCGGCTCGCCGGCCTTGTAGGCGGCGAGGATTCTGTCGCTCGCCGTGTCGCGCAGGCAGTTGAAGAAGCGGCCGCAGCCGGCGGCGTGGCGCCAGCGCTCGGCGTGCGCGCCTTTGGCGTTGGTCCGGAAGTAGAGGTAATCGGTCCATTCCGCGTCGCTCGCCGCGTTGGGCTCGGGGCGTTTGCGATGCGCCTCGCCCGCGTAGCGAAATTCGACCTCGGGGCGCTCCATCTCGCAATAAGGACAATGGATCAGCAGCATGGGCAACGCCTTCAGTGCGCCACCGCGGCGGCGGTCGCTTCATTGATCAGCGCGCCGGTGCGGAAGCGGTCGAGCGCAAAGGGCGCGGCGACCGGGTGCGGCGCGCCGACCGCGATGTGGTGGGCGAACAGATGGCCCGACCCCGGCGTCGCCTTGAAGCCGCCGGTGCCCCAGCCGCAATTGACGTAGAGCCCTTCGACCGGCGTCGCGCCGAGGATCGGCGAGCGGTCGGGCGTTGTGTCGACGATCCCGCCCCAGTTGCGCATCATTCTCAGCCGCGAGGCGAAGGGGAACAGCTCGAGAATCGCCTCCAGCGTCGCCGAGGGGACCTGAATCCCGCCGCGTTGGCTGTAGGAGACATAGGCGTCGGTCCCCGCGCCGATCACCAGCTCTCCCTTGTCGGACTGAGAAATATAGGCGTGGACGGCGTTCGAGAGCACGACGCAGGGCACGACCGGCTTCAGCGGCTCGGAGACGAACGCCTGCAACGGAAACGATTCGAGCGGCAGCCGCAGGTCCGCCATCGCCATGACGGCGCTGGTGTTTCCCGCCACGGCGACGCCGATCTTGTTCGTCGCGATCGTCCCCCGCGTCGTCTCCAGTCCGCTGACCGCGCCGGAGGGGGCGCGGCGGATGGCGACCACCTCGCAGTTCTCGATGATGTCGACGCCGAGCGCGCTCGCCGCGCGGGCGAAGGCCCAGGCGACCGCGTCATGGCGCGCCGTGCCGCCGCTGCGTTGCCAGGCGGCGCCCAGCACCGGATAGCGCGCATCGGGCGAAATGTTGAGAACCGGGCAGATCTGCTTCGCCTGCGCGGGCGTCAGCCATTCGTTGGCGATCCCGGCGAGCCGGTTGGCGTGGATGTGGCGCTTGTAGTCGGCCTCCTCATGGCGATTATGGGCGAGCATCATCACCCCGCGCGGCGAGAACATCACGTTGTAATTGAGCTCTGCGGCCAACGTCGGCCACATCTTATGGGCGTGGCCGTAGATTTTCTCCGAGGCCTCCCACAAGTAGTTGGAGCGGACGATGGTGGTGTTGCGCCCGGTGTTGCCGCCGCCGAGCCAGCCCTTCTCCACCACCGCGACGTCGCGGACGCCGTGCTCCTTGGCGAGGTAGTAGGCGGTCGCCAGGCCGTGGCCGCCGCCGCCGACGATCAACGCCGCGTAGGCGGGCTTCGGCGCCGGCGACCGCCATTGCTCCGGCCACCCTTGATGCCCGCCGACGGCCTGGCGGACGAGGCTGGCGATAGAATACCTCACGACGCGCGATCTCCTCTGGCGGCGCCGGAGTTTCTCGCCTGCGCGCCGGCGCGTCCAGCCCCCGACGGCCGCGCGCGTCGCCGGCGAGGCGCGGTTCTTCGCCGCGGCCCGCGTCGCGAGAGCGTCTTCGCCGCCGAGTATTTTGCGCTTGGCGAGAGGCTAAGCCCGTTTCAATATGCGGCGTCGCGCGCGCCTTTAGCGTCGCGGCGTCGCGCGTCGCCGTTTAAGGAGGCCATTATGGCGTATGATCTCACCAATGACTTTCGCCGACCAGTGCCTTTGGCGCTCGCCGCGCTGGCGATCGTCGGGTGGTTGTTGGTTTCCTACTTCTGGTCGCAAGCTTCCGATGTGCGCGCGCAGATGGACGATGCGCTGAAGCGCGCGGAAGCGGCGCGCGCCACCATGGCCTCCGATCTCCAGAACTTGCAAAAGGCCGCGGGCTCGGCCGCCGACCTGCAAAAGCAGGCCAAGGACGCGCAGGCGGCGCTGGCCCAAGCCGTAGGCGCGCGCGCTTCCGCGCAGAACGACCTCGCCGACCTCACCAAGCAGATCAGCGAAGCCAAGCTTGCGGTTTCCGGCGCTCAGGAGGAAGCGAACGCCAAGACCCACGAACTGCAGAATGTCGACGCCAAGCTGAAGAGCGAGAGCGATCAGCTCGCCGCGCTGGAGAGCCAGATCACCGCCGCGCAGGCGCGCGACGCCGAACTGCAGCAGCGCGGCGACGAAGCCCAGCGCAACCTCGCCGACCTCCAGCAGCGCGCCGACGAAGCGCAGCGCAACCTCGCCGACCTGCAGCAGCGGGTCGAAGAGGCGCAGCGCGACCTCGCCAACGCCCAAGCGAAGCCGCAGTAGCCCCGCCTCGACCGGACTCGCCGGACGCAAGCGACGAACGTCCCGGCGCCGCGGTCTTCGGCGCCGGCGGGGTCGCGCGTCGCCGGTCGGCGAAGCGAAACCCTTGCCGAGAAGCGCGGGAACGTCATCGCGGCGGCGGCGGCCCGTGGTGCGGCGAAGCGACGCGGCGGCGGGCGCGAAGGGCGCGCAAGGCCGCCCGCGCCCCGGCGGCGGCCATGAGCGCACGCGATCGCGTCGACGCGCAAGCGACGAATGAATCACAGCGCGCGTTGTGAAGATTTCTAACCATGGTAGAAACGGCGCGACAGCGCCAAGCGGAGGCGAAGGAAGCGATGGACCCGAACACCCCTGGCGTCGAGCGCGACGCCGCGATGCCGGCGATGCGCCAATACACCCCCGAAGAGCTTAAGGAAGCGGTGCTCGCCAAGCTCACCTATTCGGTGGGCAAGAACGCGGTCGCCGCCAGCAGCCGCGACTGGTTTCTCGCCGTCGCCTACGCGACGCGCGACATCGTGGTCGAGCGCTGGCTCGAAGCGACCGCCGCCACCTACGCCGACGACCGCAAGCGCGTCTATTATCTGTCGCTGGAGTTTCTCATCGGCCGCCTGCTCTACGACGCGATGACCAATCTCGGCATCGTCGAGCCGATGACCGCGGCGGTGTCGCAACTGGGCCTGGACCTCGCCGAGCTTCGACGCATCGAATCCGATGCGGCGCTCGGCAACGGCGGCCTCGGCCGCCTCGCGGCCTGTTTCATGGACAGCATGGCGACGTTGTCGATCGCCGCCTACGGATACGGCATCCGTTACGACAACGGCCTGTTCCGGCAGATCATCCGCAACGGCTGGCAGCAGGAGATTCCCGAGGATTGGCTTACGCACGGCAATCCGTGGGAATTCGAGCGCCCCGAGGTCAATTACGCAATCGGCTTCGGCGGCTGGGTGGAGGCGGTCGCCGACGGCGAAGAATCCGTCCGGCACGTCTGGCACCCCGACGAGACGGTCGAGGCGGTCGGTTACGACACGCCGATCGTCGGTTGGCGCGGTCGTCACGTCAACACGCTGCGACTGTGGTCGGCGCGCGCCGTCGACCCGCTGAAGCTCGACGCCTTCAACGCCGGCGACTACATCGGCGCCCTTTCGGACACCGTGCGCGCCGAGGCGATCTCCAAGGTGCTCTATCCGAGCGACGCGACCCCGGCCGGCCAGGAGCTGCGGCTGCGGCAGGAATATTTCTTCGCCTCGGCCTCGCTGCTCGACCTCGTCCGCCGCCACGTCAAACAGTTTGGCGATGTCCGCACCCTGCCCGACCACGCCGCGGTTCAGCTCAACGACACGCATCCGTCGATCGCCGTCGCCGAGCTGATGCGCATTCTCGTCGACCTCAACCGCATCGACTGGGAGGAAGCGTGGGAGATCACCAAGAAGGTCTTCTCTTACACCAACCACACGCTCCTGCCCGAGGCGCTGGAGAGCTGGCCGGTGCCGCTGATGGAGCGGCTGCTGCCGCGCCACATGCAGATCATCTACTTGATCAACGCCATGCACCTCGACGGGGCGCGCAAGCACGGCTTGAGCGACCCGGCGACGCTCGCTTCGGTTTCGCTGATCGACGAGCACTCCGGCCGCCGCGTACGCATGGGGGCGCTCGCCTTCGTCGGCTCGCACAAGGTCAACGGCGTCTCCGCCCTGCACTCCAACCTGATGCGCGAGACGGTGTTCCACGACTTCGACGCCGTCTATCCCGGCCGCATCATCAACGAGACCAACGGCATCACCTTCCGCCGCTGGCTCATCGAGTGCAACCCGCGCCTGACCCAGATCGTCGTCGCCGCGGCGGGCGAGAAAGCGCTGTTCGACGCCGACGCCCTGCGCGGCTTGGCGCGCCACGCCGACGATCCGGCGCTGCAGGAGCAGTTCGCGCTCGCCCGCCGCGCCAACAAGACCGCCCTCGCGCGCCACATCGCCGAGACGCTCAACCTGCGCGTCGATCCCGACGCGCTGTTCGACGTCCAGGCGAAGCGCATCCACGAATACAAGCGGCAGCTGCTCAACATCCTCGAGACCATCGGCCGCTACAACGCCATCCGCTCCAACCCGACCATCGACTTCGCTCCGCGCGTGAAGATCTTCGCCGGCAAGGCGGCGGCGAGCTACACGCAGGCCAAGCTGATCATCAAGCTGGCGATCGACGTCGCGCGCGTCATCAACTCCGATCCGACGGTGCGCGGGCTGCTGAAAGTGGTGTTCCTGCCCAACTACAACGTCAGCCTCGCCGAGACCATCATGCCGGCGGTCGACCTGTCCGAGCAGATTTCCACCGCCGGCATGGAGGCTTCCGGCACCGGCAACATGAAGATGGCGCTCAACGGCGCGTTGACCGTCGGCACCCTCGACGGCGCCAACGTCGAGCTCAAGGAGCTGGTCGGCGACGACAACATCTTCATTTTCGGCCTCACCGCCGAAGAGGTCGAGGCGGCGCGCGCGCAGGGCATCGACTCCGTAGCGCGCATCGCCGTCTCGCCGATCCTGCGCGAGGCGCTGGATGAAATCGCCTCCGGCATCTTCTCGCCCGACGACCACGGCCGCTACCGCTCCCTCGTCGACGCCGTCACCCACTACGACTACTTCATGGTTTGCGCGGATTTCGACGCTTACTGGGCGACGCAGATGAAGGTCGACGAGATGTGGCGCGACAAGAAGAGGTGGGTGCGGTCGAGCATCCTCAACACCGCCAACGTCGGCTGGTTCTCCTCGGACCGCACCATCGCCGGGTACGCGCAAGACATCTGGAACGCGCCGTTCCAGCCCATCGCCGAATAGGGAGCGCCGAATGCCCGAGGTATGGCGAGTCAGGGACGAAGACATCGACGCGATCGCCGCCGCGCGGCACAAGGACCCTTTCGCCGTGCTCGGGCCCCACTTGACCGAATTGGGCTGGGCGATCCGCGCCTTCGCTCCCGACGCGCTGCGAGTCGCCGCCGTCAGCCGCGAAGGCGCGCCGATCGTCGAGCTCGAACGCCGCAAGGCCGATTTCTTCGAGGCGCTGCTGCCGCAGGCGAGCGAGCGCCCGGTCTATCGCCTCGAGGTGACGCGATCGGGCGGCGTCGAGCGCTATGTCGACGCCTACGCCTTCGGGCCCGCCCTGGGACCGCTCGACGACCATCTCTTGGTCGAGGGCGCGCACCATGAGCTTTATCGACGGCTCGGCGCGCAGGCGGTCCGCCACGAAGGCTGCGACGGCGTCGTGTTCGCGGTCTGGGCGCCTAACGCGACGCGCGTCTCGGTGGTCGGGGATTTCAACCAGTGGGACGGGCGTCGCTGCCAGATGCGCAAACGCGTCGACAGCGGTCTGTGGGAGATCTTCATTCCCCATATCGGCCCGGGGGCGGTTTACAAGTACGAGATCGTCGGCGCCGACGGCGCGCTGCAGCCGCTGAAAGCCGATCCGTTCGGCTTCGCCGCGGAAATGCGGCCCTCGACCGCCTCGGTGGTCGCGCGCGTCTCCGACTTCCGCTGGAGCGACGCCGAATACCTGGAGAAGCGCCGCCAGGTCGAGCCGCGGCGACGGCCGATGTCGATCCTCGAAGCGCACCTCGGCTCGTGGCGGCGCGGCGAGGACAACCGCTTCCTCAGCTACGACGAGCTGGCGGAGCAATTGATCCCCTATGCGGCCAATCTCGGCTTCACCCATCTCGAGCTGATGCCGATCACCGAGCACCCGCTCGACGCCTCCTGGGGCTACCAGCCGGTCGGGCTGTTCGCCCCGACGCGGCGCTTCGGCGAGCCGGAGGGGTTCGCGCGCTTCGTCGACCGCGCCCACGCGGCGGGGCTCGGCGTCTTCGTCGACTGGGTGCCCGCCCACTTTCCCACCGACGCCCACGGCCTCAGGCGCTTCGACGGCGCTCCGCTTTACGAGCACCCCGATCCGCGCAAGGGCTTTCACCCGGATTGGAACACCGCGATCTACGATTTCGGCCGCCGTGAGGTCGCCAATTTCCTCTACTCGAGCGCGCTGTTCTGGCTCGACCGCTACCACGTTGACGGCCTCAGGGTCGACGCGGTGGCGTCGATGCTCTACCTCGACTATTCCCGCAAACCCGGCGAATGGTCGCCCAACGCCGACGGCGGCAACGAGAACCGCGACGCGATCGCTTTTCTGAAGCGCGCCAACGAGCTCGTTTACGCCGCCAACCCCGGCGCGACGACCATCGCCGAAGAGTCGACCTCGTTCGCCGGCGTGTCGGCGCCGACCGACTGCGGCGGGCTCGGCTTTGGTTTCAAGTGGAACATGGGCTGGATGCACGACACGCTCGAATACATGTCGAGCGACCCGATCTATCGGCGCTGGCGCCACAACAAGATGACCTTCGGCCTGCTCTACGCCTTCGCCGAGAACTTCATCCTGCCGATCTCCCACGACGAAGTCGTCTACGGCAAACGCTCGCTGGTCTCCAAGATGCCGGGCGATGAGTGGCAACGCTTCGCCAACGCGCGCGCCTATTACGGCTTCATGTGGGGCCACCCCGGCAAGAAGCTCTTGTTCATGGGCCAGGAATTCGGCCAGACCAGCGAATGGAACTGCGACGAGGCGCTGCCCTGGTGGCTCACCGAGTTCTGGCCCCACCACGGCCTGCAGGCGCTGGTGCGCGACCTCAACCGGATTTACCGCGAGACGCCGGCGCTGCATGCGCGCGACTGCGAGCCGGAAGGCTTCCGCTGGATCGTCGTCGACGACGAGCTGCAGTCGGTGTTCGCGTTTCTCCGCTTCGGCGCGGAAGGCGACCCGCCGATCGCCGTCGTCTCCAACTTCACCCCCGAGGTGCGTTACAACTATCAGATCGGCCTGCCGTCCGCCGGACGCTGGCGCGAGGCGCTCAACAGCGACGCCCAACGCTACGGCGGCTCCAACGTCGGCAACCTCGGCTTCGTCGAAGCCGAAGCGCGGCCGCTGCACGGGTTCCCCGCTTCCGCTCTGTTGACCTTGCCGCCCTTGGCGACGATTTTCCTCGAATACGCGCCGTCTTGAGCCGCGGCGAGGCCGCGGGCGCGGCTGGCGAGAAGAAAACGCGAGGAGGCCCCTATGAGCATGAAGACCCTCAACCCCGATCCCCCGCCTCCACCTCCTTTTTCCCGTCATGCGATGGCCTACGTGCTGGCCGGCGGTCGCGGCAGCCGGCTGTTGGAGCTGACCGACTGGCGCGCCAAACCCGCCGTCTACTTCGGCGGCACCTCCCGCATCATCGACTTCGTCCTGTCGAACGCGCTCAACTCCGGCATCCGGCGCATCGCCGTGGCGACCCAATACA
>CAZKHF010000105.1:0-9636 GCA_964552445.1 uncultured Bradyrhizobium sp.
TTCGTCAGCGGCTTGTCGCCGATCCGCAAGCGGTAGAGGCCGCCGCGCGGCCCGTCGACGATCGTCGCGTGATGGTCCTGCAGCCACGCGCCGATCTCGCTCAGCCGCGCGTCGGGCGCGAAAGCGACCAGCGCCTCGGCGCCGGCGGCGTGGGCGGGGCTCTCGGAGGCGGTCTGGTAGGATGCGGGGCCGTTGGCGACGGTGGTCAGGGAGACGATCGTCGCCCCCTCGACCGCGATGACCAGCGCCGCCGCCGCGCCGATCCAGGCGAGGCGGGCCGGGCGCGGCGCGACGCCGACGCCGACGAGGCTCGCGAGCCGCGCCTTAAGAGTCGGACGGCGCGGCGCCGCTTCGACCGCCGCCAGCACGTTCAGCCAGGCGCGGCCGCTCGGCGCGCCGAGACTTTGGTTGAGCGCGATCGTCTCGTCGCGGTCCTCGCGAACGACGGCGAGGCTCGCCTGCAGTTCGGGCCGGCGCGCCAGCGCCTCCTCGACGCGGCGGACGTTGGCCGCGTCGAGCGTTCCCGCCGCGTACCAAGGCAGCAGCGCCTCGATCGCCTCGGCTTCCGCTTTCGGATCGGTCGTCATGGCCATCCCCTGTCGACGCCGGCGGCCTTCGCCAGCTCGGCGAGCCGCTTGCGCGCGTGAAACATCCGCGTCTTCACCGTGCCCTCGGGCGCGCCGACGATGCGCGCCGTCTCCTCAATCGACTTGTCGTGGTAGTAGACGAGGTCGATCACCTCGCGGTGCTCGGGGCTCAGCCGCGCGAGGCAGTCGCGCAGCCGCTCGCTCTTGGTCTTCTTCTGCATCGCCACCTCGGGATCGTCCCCTTCGTCGACGATCTCGGCCGCGGCCTCCTCGTCGAGCGGGTCCTCCTTGCGGCGGCGCAGGGCCGAGAAGGCCTTGTTGCGCGCCATCGCCAAGAGCCAGGTCGAGGCTTCGGAGCGCCCCTCGAAGCGGGCCGCGCCGCGCCAGACGTCGATGAAAACCTCGCTCACCACATCCTCCGCGGCCGTTTCCTCGTGCAGCAGGCGCAGCGCGAAGCGATAGATCTTCACATGGTGGCGGCCGTAGAGGGTCTGCAACGCCAGCCGATCGCCGGCGCGCACGCGCGCAAGCAAGTCGTCGTCCGATTCCGCCGCCATGGTCGATCTCGAACCTCGCCGGTTTGTCGCGCCGGCAGCGTGAAAGGTTCAAAGCGCGCGCGCAAGAGCGTTGTCGGCGGAAACGAAGGGGAAGGGGCGCCGGCGGCCGAGGTTTTTCGTCGAGAGAGTGAACCGGAGCGCTCTCCCAGGCGACCAACGATGGTGAGGCCGGCGGGCGCTCCGCAAGCCGACCGATCAACAGGATGGGCCATTCCGGCCCGCCGACCAACGCCTGGAGAACTCACATGCGCGCTGCTCTCAAGAAGTCGATCGCTCTTTCGCTCGCCGCGCTGACGGTGGGCGTCGCCCTCGCCGGCTCGGCGAGCCCCGCCGCCGCCTGGTGGCCGCCGAAGCTCATCGTCCCGATCAAGCCGATTCCGCTTCCGCCGCCGAACCCCTACCATCATCACTTCCACAACGGCTTCGGCCCGTGGGTCGCAGCGGGCGTGATCGGCGCCGCAGCCGCGGCCGCCGCGGCCTCCGCCAACGACTCCTGCATCCAGTATCGCCCCGCCTACGACGCGTGGGGCGACTACCTTGGCCAGCGCCCCGTCAACGTTTGCGAATGACGCGAGAAGCGCGGCCCGGCTCGCCGGCGGCGCGCCTCCGCCGCCGGCGACCCCGTTCGCTCAGGCGTCGCCGCCGCCGCCCCCGCCGCGCAACAGATTGCCGAGCAGGCCGCTCGCCGCGCCGAGCGCGGCGCCGGCCGCGAGCCCGCCCGCGGTCGAATTCGCGCCTGTGTCGCTTCCGGCGCGAGGAAGATAGCGGCTGATCTCCTCGGCGAGGTTGAGGATCGGCATGCTCTGCAGCCAGACGTGGCCTGGCCCGGTCAGCGTGGCGAGGAACAAACCCTCGCCGCCGAACAGGATGTTCCTGAAGCCGCTTAGCATCTGGATGTCGAAGCTGACGCTCGGCTCGAACGCGCCGACGTGGCCGGCGTGGACGCGCAGCCGCTCGCCGGGCGCGAGATCGCGCTCGACGATCTCGCCGGAGAGGTCGAGCCACACCACGCCGGGTCCGCTCACCTTCTGCAGGACGAAGCCCTCGCCGCCGAAGAAGCCGGCGCCCAGCCGCTTCTGCCAAGCGATCTCAAAGGTCACCGATTTCTGCGCCGCGAGGAAGGTCTCCTTTCGGCAGACCAGCGACTGGCCCGGTTGGAGCTCGGCAGGCACAATCGCGCCGGGAAAGCGCGGCGCGAAGGCGACGTGGCCGGCGCCGCCCGAGGCGGTGAAGTCGGCGATGAAGAACGAACCGCCGCCGAACGAGCGCTTGAGGCCGGCGAGCAGCCCGCCGCCGGTATGGGTGTCCATGGCGATGGCGTCGTTCATCCACGCCATGGCGTTGGTCTGGCTGTAGACCGTCTCGCCCGGCGAGAGATCGACCGCCAGGGTCTGCATCACCGTTCCGGAGATCTCATAGCGCATAGGAAGGTCCTCCGAGCTCGCGGCGGGCGGCGCGTCACTTCGTCGCCTGGATGCTGTCCGAGATCTTCTGCAGGTCGGCCAGGTTGGCCTTTTCGCCTTCGGGCGAGCCCCAGTAGTAGAGCAGCAGGAACTTGCTCGCGGCGTTGGTCTTCACCAGCGTGAGGCTGATGTTCGTCGGGCCGTCCTTGTCCTTGCCGGTGAAGACGATGTCGAAGGCGTCGAGGCCGTTGACTTTCTCCTCGCGCGTCTTGCCCGAATCGCCGTCGACGTCGACGCCGCTCTTGATGAAGAACTTCATCCCCTCCTCGATGGCCGACTTCACGTCGGCGGCGGCGACCTCTTCGATGGCGACATAGATCGCGCCGTCGGCCGAAGTCGCTTCGACGCCGCCCTCGTAGGGCTTCGGCTCCCAGTTGTCCGGAATGCTGACGGTGGCGATCGGATTCTCGTCGGGAACGGCGAAGGTTCCGGCGTTCGCCGCCGGGGCGGCGAGGCACAGCGCGAAAGTCGCGAGCAGAAGGGCGCGTGTCATCATCGGTTCTCCATGTTGGGGAGCGAATGCGGCGTGCTTTTCGCCCTTGGACGACGAGACGCGGCGGCGAGTCGGGCGAGGCTCGCCGCCGCTTTTGGAAGGCGCTACTGGTTGGCCGTCGCGGCGATCTCGACCTTGCTCGCGAACGCGGTCGGATCGCTCATCGCCATGAAGTCGGCCGCCTTGAGAGCGCCGCTCTTGGCCTTCAGCGCGATGGTCAGGTTTTTCGGCGACTGGATGAACTTCTGCGCTTCGGCGGCCGCCTTCAGCGCCGCGGCGTCGCCGCCGAGCAGCAACGGCGCCATCTGGCCGACCGCCGCCGCGGCCTGCTTCTTCAGCGCCTCCGGGTCCTCGCCCTGCTGCTTGGCGTAGAACGCCAGCGCCTTCTCGAACAGGCCGGCGTTGACCAGCTTAAGCTCGAGCGAGATGACGCCGCTTTCGTATAGCGCTTGCATGCGGCCGGCCTCGTCGGCGCCGAACAGCGCCGGAGCGACGTCGCTGAAGTTCGCCTTCAGCGCGATCGAGCCCATGTCGACGCCGTCGATGGCGAAGTCGTCGAGCGACAGCGTCTTGGCGTCGGCCTTGTAGCTCGCGGCGACCGAGGCCGACAACGCGATCTTCGCGTAGCCGACGCTCGCCAGGCTCTTGCCGGCGCTCGAATCGGGCGCGGGCTCGAAGACGAGCCCGATCGCCTTGGTCGAGCCCTGCCTGAAGAGGTCGCCGGCGTAGTCGCTGTGGATCTCAAGCGAGCCGATCGACAGATGCATCGTCTTCGCCGGGGTTTCGGACGTGTCCGGGGCGACGATGTCGATCCCGCTCCACGTCAGGGCGCCGAGGCGGGCCTTCTGCAGCGCTTCCTGCGGGTCCGTATCCACCTTCAGCGCGGCCGAGGCGTCGACCCCGTCGAGCTTCAGCGCGCCCGACTTGACGGAGAACGCGCCGTCCTTGTCCGTTCCCGAGGCTTCGAAGCCGCCGACCGAAAACGAGGCGATCTTGCCGCCGTCGATCCCGGTCGCGACCAAATCGGTCAAGCGCACTTTCGCTTCGGGGCCGTCAACGGCGATCGAGGGAATGGAGATCTTGTCGGCCTTCAGCTTGGCGATGAGATCGCGCTCGTCGGCGGCGGGAGTTTCCGGCGTGAGCAGCTTCTCGATTTCGTCCTTGCTCAGATTGGCGTTGACGAACTCGGCGTGGGCGACGACCAGCGCGCCGCCATTCGGCGTCTTGGCGGTGAAATTGTCGAGCGTGACGTCGCCGCCGCCGAGCGGCCAGGCGTGGGCGGCGTGGACGAATGGCGGAGCCCCCGCCGACGCGAGGGCGAGGACCACCACGCCGGCGCCGACGCGCGCGGCGCGACTGGAATGACGAAACATGTTGAGAGCCCCCTGACCATTGGGCGTCCTCGCCAAACGCGAAGAGCGCGAATTAAGCTTCGCCTAGCTCGCGCGACTTTGCAATCCGGCGCGGCCGCCGGTGCGACGACGCGCCGCCGACTTGCGGCCCACCCGAATCGGGCTAAACCTTCGACGCGCGCGGAGCGCTGGGGAATCGGCGATGGCGGGGCCGGTCGAAGAGGGGGCCGTCGGGGGGCGCGCGCCGGCGATCGCCGTCGAGCTCATCGCCGTGCTGGTCGCGGTCGCCGACGGGCGGCCGAAGGTGATGACGATCGGCGACGGCCTCGCGCTGCCTTCGGGTCCGTTCGAGGTCGAGCGCCGCTCGTTGCAGGCGGGTCTTCGCGCCTGGGTTGAACGGCAGACCCGCCACCCGCTCGGCTACGTCGAGCAGCTCTACACCTTCGCCGATCGCGATCGTCGCGGCGACGCCGGCGGCGCGCGCGCGATCTCGATCAGCTATCTTGGCTTGACGCGCGCCGAGGGGGCGGACGCGCCGCACGCCCGCTGGCGCGACTGGTACGAGTATTTCCCCTGGGAGGATCACCGCGCCGGCGCGCCGCGCCTGATCGGCGAGACGCTCGCGCCAGCCTTGCGCGCCTGGGCGGAGGAAGCGGCCGACGCCGCGACGCTGGAGACGCGGCGGCGGCGCGCCGCCATCGCCTTCGGCCTCGATGGCCGGCGCTGGAACGAGGAGCTGGCGCTGCAGCGCTACGAGCTGTTGTTCGAGGCCGGCCTCATCGCCGAAGCCCATCGCCAGGATGCGGGCCGGCGCGCGCCCAACGGCGCCTCGCTCGAAGCGGGCCGCGCGATGCACGCCGACCATCGGCGCATCCTCGCCACCGGCGTCGCGCGGTTGCGCGCCAAAATCAAGTACAACCCGGTGGTGTTCGAGCTGATGGCGCCGAGCTTCACCCTCTCCCAGCTGCAGCGCTGCTTCGAGGCGCTGGCCGGCCTGCTTGTCCACAAGCCGAATTTTCGCCGCCTGATCGAGCAGCGGGAGCTGGTCGAAGAAACCGGCGAACGCGCCGCCGACACGGGCGGGCGGCCCGCCAAGCTCTACCGCTTCCGCCCCGCGGTGCGCGAGGAGCGGGCGATCATTGGCACCAAGTTGCCCCTTCCCAGGGCTTGACGCGCCTTAGCTTATCCCTAACTATTGCAGGATATGCTCAGCGTGAGTATAAAACATGGCGATGACGATGCGGACGGAGGCGCGTGCTGAGGCCGACCGGCTTTATCAGCGCGTCGCGCGGGTGATCCCGCCGATGGAATGGCCGGCCTTCGCCGGGGACGTCGAGGCGATCCTGGAGCTGAAGCGCCGCCGCGGGGCGGTGATTCTCGCCCACAATTACCAGACGCCGGAAATCTACAATTGCGTCGCCGACATCGTCGGCGACAGCCTCGCGCTGGCGCGCCAGGCGGCGAAGGTCGACGCGCGCGTCATCGTCATGGCGGGCGTGAAGTTCATGGCCGAGACCGCCAAGCTGCTCAACCCCGACAAGACGGTGCTGATCCCCGACCTCGAGGCCGGCTGCTCGCTCGCCGATTCGATCGCCGCCGAGGACGTGCGCGCGCTCAAGCGTCGCTACCCGGGCGTCCCAATCGTCGCCTATGTCAACACCACGGCGGCCGTGAAGGCGGAGGTCGACATCTGCTGCACCTCCGGCAACGCGCGCAAGGTCGTCGAATCGCTGGGCGCGCCCCGCGTGGTCATGCTGCCCGACAAGTATCTCGCGGCCAACGTCGCCGCCGAGACCAAGGTCGAGATCATCCCCTGGAGCGGACGTTGCGTGGTGCACGAGCAGTTTACCGCCGCCGAAGTCAGGCAAGTGCGCGAGGACCATCCCGGCGTGGTCGTGCTCGTCCATCCCGAATGCCAGCCCGAGGTCGTCGCCGAAGCGGACTTCTCCGGCTCGACCGCGGCGATGTCGCGCTATGTCGACGAGCGCAGGCCGGCGGAGGTCGTGTTGCTCACCGAATGCTCGATGAGCGACAATGTCGCCGTCAGCCATCCCGAGGTCGAGTTCGTCCGCCCTTGCAACCTGTGCCCCCACATGAAACGCATCACCCTCGCCAAGATCCGCAAATCGTTGGAGCAGAACCTCTATGAGGTGACCGTCGACCCGGCCGTCGCCGGGCCGGCGCGGCGCGCCGTCGAGCGGATGATCGCGCTGTGAGCGTCGCTCGGGGCGCGCTGGACGGTCGCGTCGCGATCGTCGGAGCGGGGGTCGCAGGCCTCTCCACGGCGCTGCGCCTCGCCCCGCTGCCGGTGGTGGTGATCGCCAAGGCGGCGCCGCTGGGCGCCGGAGGGTCGACCCGGCTCGCCCAGGGCGGGCTCGCCGCCGCGCTCGGCGCCGACGACGGCCCGGATCTGCACGCGCTCGACACGCTCGCCGCCGGCGATGGGCTGTGCGTTCCCGAGATCGTCGACCGTTTCACCCGCGCCGCGCCGCCGGCGATCGAATGGCTGGCGCGCCTCGGAGTCGCCTTCGATCGCGCGCCCGACGGCGGTTTTGCGCTCGGACTCGAGGCGGCGCACGGCCGCCGGCGCATCGTCCACGCCGGCGGCGACGGCACCGGGCGCGAGCTGATGCGCGCCCTGATCGCCGCGGCGCGCGCGACGCCGTCGATCGCCATCCTCGAAGGCTGGGAGGCGCGCCGCCTCGTCGTCGAGGACGGCGCGGTCCGCGGCGTGCTGGCGGTCGCGGGCGACGAGTCCCTGGCGATCGCGACCGACCGCGTGGTCATCGCCACCGGCGGCGTCGGCGCCCTCTATCAGGACACCACCAATCCCAGCGGCAGCTTCGGCGAAGGCCTGGCGCTCGCCGCGCGCGCCGGCGCCGAGTTCGCCGATCTCGAGTTCGTGCAGTTCCATCCGACCGCCCTAGACGGCCTTGCGCAGCCGATGGCCCTGGTCAGCGAAGCGGTGCGCGGCGAAGGGGCGGTGCTGGTCGACGAGACCGGCGCGCGCTTCATGGTCGGCTGCCCCGGCGCGGAGCTCGCGCCGCGCGACGTCGTCGCGCGCGCGATCTGGCGACGGCGCGCCGAGGGCCATCATGTCTTTCTCGACGCCAGCGGGGCGCTCGGCGATCGCTTCTCGGCGCGTTTCCCGGGCATCGACGCCCTCTGCCGCGAGGCCGGAATCGATCCGGCGCGCCGGCCGATTCCGGTCCGGCCGGCGGCCCACTACCACATGGGCGGCGTCGCCGTGGACGGCGAAGGGCGCAGCTCGCTTCCCGGCCTGTGGGCGTGCGGCGAAGTCGCTTCGACCGGCCTGCACGGCGCGAACCGCTTGGCCAGCAACTCGCTGACCGAGGCGGTGGTGTTCGCCAAGGCGGTCGCCGAGAGCGTCGCCGCGGCGCCGGTCGGGCGGTTCGCGCCGCTGCGTCCGCGGAAGACGCCGCCGGCGCCCGACCCGACGCCGGTGAGGCCGATCCTTTCCGCCGCGGCGGGGGTGACGCGCGACGGCACGAGCCTGGCGCGCGCCGCGGCGCTGTTGGCGCCGCTCGCCCGAGGCGACGGACCGGCCGCCGATCCCGCCGCGGTCGCGCTGATGATCGTCGTCGCCGCGGCGCGGCGCGAAGAGAGCCGCGGCGCGCATTGCCGCACCGATTTCCCCAACATGGCGGACCTTGCGCGTCGCGCCTTCCTGCGGCTCGACGACGCGCTCGCCGCCGCGGTGGAGATGACGCCGCGTCCGCCCGCCCGGAGGGCCCGAGCGTGAGTCTCGCGCGACTGCCGACAATTCTAATCGAACCGATCGTGCGCCAGGCGCTGCTGGAGGACCTCGGGCGCGCCGGCGACGTCACCACCGACGCGATCGCGCCGGAGGGCGTGACGACGACGACGGCGATGGTGGCGCGCGAGGCGGGCGTCGTCGCCGGCCTCGACGCGGCGGCGCTCGCGTTTCGCCTGCTCGATCCGCGCACCGTTCTGACCGAACGGCGCCCCGACGGCGCGCGGGTCGAGGCGGGCGATGCGATCGCGCTGGTCGAGGGGCCGGCGCGCGGCGTGCTCAGCGCCGAGCGTGTGGCGCTGAACTTCGTCACCCAGCTCAGCGGCGTCGCCTCGGCGACGGCCAAGCTGGTCGCCGCGGTGGCGGGCACGCGCGCGCGCATCGTCTGCACCCGCAAGACGACCCCGCTGTTGCGCGCGCTGGAGAAATACGCGGTGCGCGCCGGCGGCGGCGTCAACCACCGCTTCGGCCTCGACGACGCGGCGCTGATCAAGGACAACCACGTCGCCATCGCCGGCGGCGTCGCCGAGGCGATCCGCCGCGTGCGCGCCCATCTCGGCCACATGGTCAAGATCGAGGTCGAGGTCGAGTCGCTCGACGAGCTCGAAGCGGCGCTCAGCGTCGGCGTCGACGCGGTGATGCTGGACAACATGTCGCTCGATTCGTTGCGCCGCGCGGTGGCGATGATCGCCGGCCGCGCCCTCGCCGAGGCTTCCGGCCGGGTGACGCCGGAGACCGCGCCGGCGATTGCGGCGACCGGCGTCGATCTCATCTCGGCCGGCTGGCTCACCCATAGCGCGCCGATTCTCGACGTCGGGCTCGACCATCTCGCCTAGCGGCGCCTTGAAAACGTTCGCGCCGCGCGCCGATCCCGTTGATTTGTCGCGCGGCGCGCCGATTTCAGGGCGCGCCGCGCGCCCCCTTCCGCTGCGGCGCCGCTTCATATTCCGTCACCCAACGTGACTTGAGCGGCGCCCTCGCCAGGGCCTAATTCTTGCGCGCGCCCGATTCGGGGCGCCAAGAACGCGTCAGGGCGAACGACAGGCGACGACGATGTGCGGCATCGTGGGGATTCTGGGGCGCGGGCCGGTGGCGGGGAACATCCTTGCGGCGTTGAGGCGGCTCGAATATCGCGGTTACGATTCGGCGGGAATCGCCACGCTCGAGAACGGGCGGCTGTCGCGGCTGCGCGCCGCGGGCAAACTCAAGAACCTGGAGGCGCGCCTCGCCGCCGCGCCGCTCGCCGGCGCGATCGGCGTCGGCCATACGCGCTGGGCGACGCACGGCAAGCCGAGCGAAGCGAACGCCCACCCCCACGCGAGCCCGCGCCTGGCGGTGGTCCACAACGGCATCATCGAGAATTTCAAGGCATTGCGCGAGGAGCTGGTCGCCAAGGGGCATCGCTTCGC
>CAZKHF010000106.1:0-9501 GCA_964552445.1 uncultured Bradyrhizobium sp.
AGCAGCCGATCGGCTTTTCCGGTTCGCGCAAGCCGGCGCGGGCGAGCTTGATCGCGGAAGCGAGCGCGCCGAGCGCCGCGTCCTGGCCGTAGACGGCGCGCTTCAGCGTCTCATCGAGGTGCTGGAGAACCTCCGCGTCGTCCTTCGACACCGACTTCGGCGGGATGCGCGCCATGGAGGCGATGGTCGCCTCGACCTCCTTGACGCCGATCGTCTTCTTGCGCTTCGCCTCGACCAGCAGCATCTGCGACGCGCCGGTCTCGTCGATCACGTCGATCGCCTTGTCCGGCAGCTTGCGGTCGTGGATGTAGCGCGCCGACAATTCGACCGCCGCCTTCACCGCCTCGTGGGTGTAACGGACCTTGTGGAACTCCTCGAAATAGGGCTTGAGGCCCTTGAGGATCTCCACCGTGTCGGGAACGCTCGGCTCGTGCACGTCGATCTTCTGGAAGCGGCGCACCAGCGCGCGGTCCTTCTCGAAATACTGGCGATATTCCTTGTAGGTGGTCGAGCCGATGCAACGCAGCGTGCCCTGCGCGAGCGCTGGTTTCAGCAGATTGGAGGCGTCCATCGCCCCGCCCGAGGTCGCGCCGGCGCCGATCACCGTGTGGATCTCGTCGATGAACAGGATGGCGTCCTTGTGCTGCTCGATCTCCTTCATCACCTGCTTCAGGCGCTCTTCGAAGTCGCCGCGATAGCGGGTGCCGGCGAGCAGCGCGCCCATGTCGAGGGCGAACACCGTCGCCCCCGACAGCACTTCCGGCACCTCGCCGCCGACGATCTTGCGCGCGAGGCCTTCGGCGATCGCCGTCTTGCCGACGCCGGGATCGCCGACCAGCAGCGGGTTGTTCTTCTGCCGCCGGCACAGCACCTGGATGGTGCGCTGCACCTCGGCCTCGCGGCCGATCAGCGGATCGATGCGGCCTTCGCGCGCCTTCTTGTTGAGGTTGACGCAGTAGGCCTCAAGCGCGCCGTCCTTCTTCTTGCCGTCGGGCGAATCCTTCGCGTCCTTGCCGTCGCGCGATTCCGATTCCTCCTCGACGCCGCGCGGCGTGCGCGACGGGTCGGACAGGCCGGGGCGCTTGGCGATGCCGTGGCTGATGTAGTTCACCGCGTCATAGCGCGTCATGTCCTGCTCTTGCAGGAAATAGGCGGCGTGGCTCTCCCGCTCGGCGAAGATCGCCACCAGCACGTTGGCGCCGGTCACTTCCTCGCGTCCCGAGGACTGCACGTGAATCGCCGCGCGCTGCACCACGCGCTGGAAGCCGGCGGTCGCCTTCGCCTCGTCGACGGTCTCGACCACCAGGTTCTCGAGCTCGGCGTCGATGTACTGCACGACGTTCTTGCGCAGCAGGTCGAGGTCGACATTGCACGCGCGCAGAACGGCGGCCGCGTCAGGGTCGTCGATCAGCGCGAGCAGCAGGTGCTCGAGCGTGGCGTATTCGTGACGCCGCTCGTTGGCCAAGGCGAGCGCCTTGCGAAGAGTCCTTTCCAGCGCGCGAGAGAACACCGGCATGTGCGCCCTTTCACTTCTTTTCCATGATGCACTGTAGCGGATGCTGGTTCTTGCGCGCGTGGTCCATCACCTGCGCGACCTTCGTCTCCGCGACCTCGTAGGTGTAGACGCCGCACTCGCCGACGCCGTTGTTGTGGACGTGCAGCATGATCTGCGTCGCCTCCTCGGGGTTCTTATTGAAGAAGGCCTGCAGGATCGCGATCACGAACTCCATCGGCGTGTAATCGTCATTGAGCAGCAGGACTCTGTACATGCTCGGGCGCTTGGTCTGCGCCCGGGTTCGGGTGATGACGGCGGCCCCGCTGCCGGGAACCTCCGGGCCGCGCCGCGGCTCGCGGGCGGCCATCGCGACGACAAGCGGGCGATCGACCGCCGCGGCGCTCCGCGGCGCGAACAATAGGCGCGCCAACCGCGCCACGCGGGCGCGCAAGCGAGAGACCAACGGAAGCGATTCGGCGTTCACCTTCGACCTCAATGGAAGCAAGGGCGGCCGCGCTGGGTCGCGTCGAAGCGAACCGCACTTTATCCCAAGGGCCTCATTTAGGCGCCGCCTACGCCAAGCGCCAGAGGCCGACGCGACGGCGGTAGGATCATCAATTTGTCGACCTCGCGCAAGAGGCGCGCGACAAAAAAGGCCGTCACGAAATGAGGCGCGCCAAGCCGACGTGGTTGTGGAAGCGCTGCTTGCGGGCGCCGGCCGGGCGCGTCAGTCGCGCGCGCCGCGCCGATGAAGCGCGGCCGAGGGCCGCCCCTGGAGCATTCCGCCCTTCTGTAGAATCGCGCGCCGCCGTTCCGCAGAATCGCGCGGCCCGCTCGCCTCGCCTCCTTTTGCAGGCAGAAAAGGCCATCGGCGGAAAGCGCCGTCGACCGCGCTCTCTTGCCCCCCGCGGCGGAGCGCGCCGACCGACCTTCCCTCCCTTCTCCACGAGCTCGAAAGCGTTTTGCGCCAATCGCCTCTCTCGCAGAGGTTTCGCGCATTCACGCCTCTCGACTCGATCGCCGTGGCGAACGCCTGAACCGCGCTCAGCGTCAATGCCGCTTCGCGCGCGCCACAAGGCGCCCAAGGCGCCGGTCTTGCGACGGGCTGCAGAGGGGGCCTTCGGCCGCCGCCGGCCCCCCGCGCGCCTGCGTCGGCTCGGGAGAATCTACCGGCTCGCAGCGCAGGACGGCGAACCGCTAGGCGCGCCGCCGATCGCTCAAATTCGCCCGTCGATTACAATGCGTTAGTTACATTCGGCGATCGCCGCGGCGGGCTGCGCTTTTCGTCTTTCCCAATTACTTCAATGCGTTGGCGCGAGATTGCGGCCGATTCGCCGGCTTTGCGTTAACCGCCCCGTAACCGCGTTCCCATAGCCCTTGTCGACGTGGGCGGCGCGCAACGGTCTGGCGCGGGCGACGCCGCCGAATTGGCTTCGATAGGGCGCGTTCATGGCGTTGCGTGGCAATCGTATTTCACTCTGGCGGTTCCTCCGCCTGCTCGCCGGCCTTGGCGCGGCGCTCGCGATCGTGACCGCCGCGCCGGCCGACGCGCGCTCCTGGCGGCACGTCTATCGCCACGCTTATGCGGCGCGCCGGGCGCCGACGTCCGCCGACCCCGCCTTCGCCGCGATCGTGGTCGACGCCAACACCGGCCGCACGCTTTACGCCGTCAATCCCGACGCGCCGCGCCACCCCGCGTCGATCACCAAGGTGATGACGCTCTATCTGTTGTTCGAGCAGCTCGACAAGGGCGCGCTGACGCTGCAATCGCAAATCCCCGTCTCCGAGCACGCCGCCGCGCAGGAGCCCTCGAAGCTCGGCATTGACGCCGGCGACACGATTTCGGTCGACGACGCGATCAAAGCGATCGTCACCCGCTCCGCCAACGACGTCGCGGTGGCGATCGCCGAGGCGATCGGCGGCAACGAGAGCGCGTTCGCCGAGATGATGACGCGCAAGGCGCGCGCGCTCGGCATGACCCGCACCCTCTACCGCAACGCCTCCGGCCTGCCGAACGACGAGCAGATCACCACCGCGCGCGACCTGACCACGCTCGCGCGCGCGGTCGAGCAGCGCTTCCCCCGCTACTTCAAGTATTTCTCGACCCACGAATTCGACTACAACGGCGAGGCGATCGGCAACCACAACCACCTGCTCGGCCGCGTCGACGGCGTCGACGGCATCAAGACCGGCTACACCCGCGCCTCCGGATTCAACCTCCTGACCTCGGTGCACCGCGACGGGCGCTCGCTGGTCGCCGCCGTGATGGGCGGCCGCACCGCGGCGGCGCGCGACGCCGCCATGGAGACGCTGATCGCCCAGCACGTCGCCGAGGCTTCCGACAAGATTCGCCCGGGCGCGCTGCTCGCCGCCGCCCAGCCCGTCGCCGCCCCGCTCAAGCTCGCCGCGGCCGCTCCGGCCGGCCAGCCCGGCGCCCCGCCGGCCGTCGAAATTCCCGCGCCGCCGGCGCGCCCCGCCGCGTCGCCGCTCGAAGAGGGCGACGCAGCCTCGGCCGACGACGAGGAAGACGGCGCGCCACGCGTCGCCGCCGCGTCGCGTCCCGGCGCTCCGGCGCCCGCCGTCGTGTCGATCACGCCGCAACGCGCCGCCGCGCCCGCGCCCGCCGTCATCACGATCGCGCCGCAGCGCGCCGCAGCGCCCGCTTCGCCGCAGCGCTTCGGCTGGGTCAAGGGTCCCACTCCGGCCCCGCAACAGGTCGCCGACGCCTCGGCCGCACAGCTCGGCTGGGTCAAAGGCCCCGATCCCGCGTCCTCGCCGGCCAAATCGCCGACCGCCGCCGTGCGGCCGAAGGAGGAGACCGACGCGCCGCGCAGCGATCAGGCCCGTTCCGACGCGCGCGACGGCGGCTGGCTGATCCAGATCGGCGCCACCGACGACGCGGCCAAGGCCGCCGACCTGATCGCCCGGGCGCGGTCGATCGAGCGCGTCGCGCTCGCTTCCGCTAAGCCGAGCACCGAGAAGGTCACCAAAGGCGACGAAACCTTCTATCGGGCGCGCTTCATAGGGCTCGATTCCGCCTCCGCCGAGACCGCCTGCCGGTCGTTGAAGAAGAGCGGCGTCGCCTGCTTCGCGGCGCGCGAATAAATGGCGGGCTTCAGCGATGTCGGCCCAGCAAGACTTCCTTGGCCTCGTTGACCCGCGCGGCGAGCAGCGTCGAACCGCCGTGGTCTGGATGAAGCTTCATCATCAGCGCATGGTGGGCGCGCGTGATTTCTTCGGCGCCCGCGCCTTGCGGCAGGCCCAGGATCTCGTACGCCTCCTCTCGCGTCATCGTCTCGACGCCGCGGCCCTGCCCCCGCCGCTCGCCCTGAGCCTCGTCTGCGTCACGCCAACGGGCAAACCGGCGGTCGAGATAAGCCTCCAGTAGCCGAGCTCCCTCGGGATCGTCGCGCCGGCAAAACGCCAGCAGGCTCAGGCAATCCGCCCGAGCGAGGTCGTCGAGCGCCCGCCCCTGGAAGGGACCGGCGAGGACCGAGCCGCTCATCGCGCCGCTCGCGTGGTCGAGCCGCATCTCGATCGTCGCCGAACGCGCGGTCGAGATCCGCCCCGACCGACCCGAAGGGCTGAACGCCGCGCCGAAGCCGGCGCCTCGATTGACGCCCGCCCAGCCGCCGATCAGCGTCGCCAGCATCGCCGCAAGCCGGAAGCGGCCGGTCAGCGCCAGCAGCGCCGCGCCGAGCACGCCGAGCGTCGCGCCGCCGCGGCGCACGATCTTGGCCGCGTCGGTCGGCGTCAGCCGACCGAACTGGCGGATCGCCCACAAGAGCAGATAGAGCGCGACGACGCCGGCGATGAAGGTCGGCATGGATCTCCCGTTCACGGACGGACGGACGCGAATGCGCCGTCCGCGCCGCCTCATTTCTCACGCGCGCGGCATTTGCGCCAGCAGCGCCCGCGCGCAGGCGTCGCCGGCCGCATGCGCCTCCAGCGCCGCCCTGCCGCCGGCGGCGTAGGCCGCCGCGGCGCGCAGCAGAGATTCCAGCCGCGCCGCCGCGCCGGCGTCGAAGGCGCCGTAGGCGCCGCCGGTAAGGCGCGCGATCTCCTGAAACGCGCGCTTGGCGCGCGGATCGTCGCCCTCCTGGAACATGAACGCCTTGACGCCGACCAGGGCGAGCTCTCCGGCGAGGCGCGTCACCGTCTCATAGCTTTCCTCCATCGCGTCGCCGACGAAGGCGAGCGCGCCGACCGGCGCGCGACGCGCCTCGTCGCGCGCGTGGACGAGCACGCGCCGCAATTGCGTCACGCCGCCGCGCACGGCAATGCAGCTCATCAGCTCGGCGAGCCCGCGCCCGTCGGCGACGAAGCGCGAGGCGCGGCATTCGTTCATGCCGCGGAAATAGACCAGTTGGACGTCGAGGCCGCCGAGCCCCGCCGCCGCCTCGAACATGCGCGCCTGCAGCGCCTGCGCGAGGTCCCAGGTCGGCTGACGGCTCATCGTCGCGTCGAGCGCGAAGATCAGCCCGCCGCGGCCCGACGCCCTGGGCGCCGGGGCGGCGCGCGCCGCTTCGAGAAAAGCGTCGACGGCGGCCGCCGAATCGCTCCGAGGCGCGACCGGCGCGCGCTCTTGCGGACCCATGGCTCACCTCCCCGAGCGAACGCTTCCCGCGCCTAAGATCGGCGCGTCGCCCTCTCGCTGCAAGCCCCGCCCTCACAGGAGGCCGAGCGCGCTGAGTTCCCGGCGTAGCGCTTCCGGCATCGCCTCCGCGCCTTCCCCGGCCGCGGCAAGGTCTGGCGGCGCGTCCTTGGCGGCGAAATAGCGCCAGCCCTGGAAGGCGCGCATCGGCCGCGGGGTGACCGGGACGACCGCGGGATCGAGCCACAGCCGGCACCGGCCGACGCCGTCGACGTCGACGAACGGCTCGACGGCGAGCAGGCGCTGGCGCGCCGAAATCCGCCCCTTGATCACCCAATAGAGCGAGCCGCCGTCGACGAGCTCGTCGGCGCGCTTGGGAACCATGCGCGTCACATGGGCGTGGCGCGCCGACTCGCCGCGGCGCGCCCGCTCGGCGACGCGCTCGGCGATCCACTCTTCGAGATCGGCGATCGACTCGGCGCCGACGCACAACTTGACGAGATGCAGAGTCATGGCGGCGTTATCGCAAATTCGCGCGCTCCGGCGAAGCGGCGCGCCGAGTCAAACCGCCTCGGCGCCCAGTTATTTCTTTTGCGTCATAATATTGCGGCGCGTTTCGCATTTCCTTCATGAACTTGGTGGACGCCGTCGTCGCCGCCACCGCGCGCGCCGCTTGCCCAAATCGGCGCGACGCGACAGGCTGGTCGGCGCCGCGCCGCGGGCGCAAGGCGTCGAAGGGAGAGGCGACGATGTGGGCGCGCAGACTGGCGGCATTCGCCATCGCCTTGATTCTCGCCGCCGGTTGGCTCGCGCTGTGGTTCGGCGAGCGTGACTCCAGCGGCGACGCCGACGCGCCCGACCAAATCGAATCGACCTACGCGCGGCTGTCGATCGTTTGCCTCGTCGCCCCGATCTGCCCCGTGTCGCGCCAGGCGCTCGACGCCATGAAGCGCGCGATCGCCGGCGACCCGGAGGCCGAGGACTGGCTCGCCCTTTCGCTCCTTACCGGCGACGGCCTGCCGCGCAATCGCGAGACGGGGCGGGCTTGGCTCGCGCGCGCCGCCGAGCGCGGCGAGCCGCGCGCCGCGCGCGACGTCGCCGACCGCCTGCGCGACGGCGAGAACCTCGCCGTCGACGAGCGCGCCGTCGCCGCCGCGCTGTCAAAGCGCGTCGACGACGGCGACGCCGAAGCGATGCGCGCGCTCGGGCCGATGATCGCGCGCGGCCGCGGAGCGAAGCAGGACGTCGCCGCCGGCCTGGCGATGATGCGCCGCGCCGTCGACCTCGGCTCGACCGGCGCGGCCTACGATCTCGCCAATCTCTACAGTCAGGGAGCGCCCGGCCTGCCGGCGAGCCGCGCGCAATATCTCGCCTGGATGGAGGTCGCGGCGCGCCGCGGCGAGCCCGAGGCGATGCTCTCTCTCGGCTACGCCTCGCTCGATCCGCCGGCCGCGGGCGGCGAGCGCGACCTGACGCGCGGCTTCTGCTGGCTGATGCGCGCCGCCCTGCTCGACAACCCGCGCGCCCAGGAGAAGCTCAGCCTCGCGTTCGCCGAAGGCGAACGCGAGGATCGCGACGGCGCGATCGCCGTCGACCTGGTCCAGGCCGACGCTTGGTTCCGCCTCGCCGCGCGCAGCCCCTTCCACGACAATTCGCAGATCCGCGGCCTGATCGAGCCGAACATGACCAGCGACAATCTCGACGCCGCCAAGCGGCTGGTCGAGGCGTGGCGGCCGCAGAGCCTCGACGCGCTGAAGACGCTCGTCATTCCGCTGCCGCCCGCAGTCAAGGGCGGGCCCTCGCCCGGCGCCTGCCCGCCGATGGCGAGCTGAGCCTATTCCTCCGGCTCGACGCCGAAGCGCAGCGGATAGCCTTTGGCGGCGCCGGCCTGGGTGGCGCGCGTCGCCTTGGTCTCGGCGACGTCGCGCGAGAACACCGCGACGACGCAGGCGCCGAGGCGGTGGGCGGTGAGCATGACGCGCTGCGCCTGGCTCTCGCCGAGGTGAAATTCTGCCTTCAGCACAACGACGACGAAATCGCGCGGCGTGTAATCGTCGTTGAACAGGATCACCTTGTGCAGCCGCGGCCGTTCCGTCCTCACCGCCGGGTCGGCGCGCGGCCTGACGACGATGTTGCTCATCGCTTCGTCTCCCCGCTACGGGCTCGCTGACAGGGCTTACTTTCGCACGAGAGGGCGCGCGCGTCCATGCTCGCGGCGCGCAAGACGGACGAAAGGATGAAGCGAAGTCCCGTGTCCAACTCGGCGAATAAGCGGCCTCGCCGCTTCAGCGCAGCGAGTCGGCGCGGCGCGCGACCGGCCGGATTTCGTGCAGCTTGCCGTAGTCGACGTGGCGCACGCCGTTTTCGTCGACGCCGATGATGTCGACGAATTCGTGATCGGGGCGCACGTCCTGGGCGGTGAAGGTGTGGCGCGCGCGCAGCCGCTGCGCCGAGGTCTCGTCGTAGCCGCTGACGACGACGATGAAGTTCATCTCCGCGGCGCTGAGCTGATCGGCCGACACGCCGTGGAGCGGGCTGTCGGCGTCGATCGGGTGGAACAGCGTCCAGGTCAGCGCCAGGGCCGGGTTCTCGCTCTTGATCAGCCGCATCGGCTGGAAGCCGAAGTAGCGCCGCCCCTCGGCGGTGCGGACCGGGCGCAACGTCCACATGCGCGCCGTCGCCTCGCTGATGAACGAGTCGCGCGCGTTGGCGACGCGCACGAACAGGGTCGGCGCGCCCTCGTGGATCGCGATCACCGGGTGCTTGGAGAACGCCAGGCGCGCGCGCGGCCGCGAGAAGCGGGCGAAGATCATGCCGGTCATCAGCGCCAGCGCCGCCATGCCGATGAAGTTCTCCACCGTCGCCACGACATGGCCGTAGAAGGTCTGCGGGTGCATGTCGCCGTAGCCGACCGTCGAGGTCGTCTCGACGCTGAAGAAGAACAGGTCGGAGAAGCTGCCCGGGCGCGCGTTGGCGATCGGCTCGCCGCCGAGCTCGTAGACGGCGGCGAAGACGAGGTTGAGCGCGACGAAAGCGACGGCGAGCGCGCCGAAGAACTTCGACCAGCTCGCCGTCATCGCGTCGTAGTAGACGTCGGTCCAGGGCGCGCGGGCGAGCCCGTCGGCGATGATGCGCCGGCCGCCAAGGAGGCGCCGGCGCGGGCGCGGCGCGCCGCGGAAGACGGCGGCGGCCGTGCGCCGCGCCGCTCTCAAATAGCGTCGTAGGGTTCGATGCGCCACGGCTCGGCCTCGGCTCCGGCGGTCCAGGCCTTCCACGCCGGCAGCGCCATCATCGCCTCCATATAGGCGCGCGTCGCGCTTGAGACGGGAACTTCATAGGTGTGGAAGCGGTTGACCACCGGCGCGAACATCGCGTCGGCGGCGCTGAAGCGGCCGAACAGGAACGGCCCCGC
>CAZKHF010000107.1:0-9493 GCA_964552445.1 uncultured Bradyrhizobium sp.
TGGGCTCGGCTCAGCCGGGGGCGTTGACGACGACGCAGATCGCGGTGCTGACGACGGCGCAGGCTGCGGCGCTGGCGACGGCCGACATTTCGACCTGGAGCACGGGCAGCTCGAGCCAGGTTGCGGCGCTGAGCACCAAGGACGTCGCCGCGCTGACGACGGCGGCGGTTGCGGCGCTGGGCGCGGCTCAGCCAGGAGCGTTGGCGGCGACGCAGATCGCGGCGCTGACGACGGCGCAGGCGGCGGCGCTGACGACGACCGACATTTCAAACTGGAGTTCGGTCCAGGTTGCGGCGCTGAGCACCAAGGACGTCGCGGTGTTGTCGACGACCCAGGTTGCGGCGCTGGGCGCGGATCAGGTCGCGGGTCTGTCGACGGGTCAGGTTGTGGCGCTGTCGACGGGTCAGGTTGCGGCGCTGAGCGCGGCGCTGAGCGCGGCTGAGCCGGGAGCGCTGGCGGCGACGCAGATCGGGGCGCTGACGACGGCGCAGGCGACGGCGCTGGCGACGGCCGACATTTCGGCCTGGAGCTCGGGTCAGATTGCGGCGCTGAGCACCAAGGACGTCGCGGTGTTGTCGTCGGCGCAGGTCGGGGCGCTGGGCGCGGATCAGGTCGCGGGTCTTTCGACGGGTCAGGTTGCGGCGCTGACGACGGGTCAGGTTGCGGCGCTGAGCGCGGCTCTGCCGGGGTCGTGGTCGACGACGCAGATCGGGGCGCTGACGACGGCGCAGGCGGCGGTGCTGACGACGGCCGACATTTCGACCTGGAGCACGGGCAGCACGGGCCAGGTTGCGGCGCTGAGCACCAAGGACGTCGCGGTGTTGACGACGGCGGACGTTGCGACTTTGGGCTCGGTTGAGCCAGGAGCGCTGGCGGCGACGCAGATCGCGGCGCTGACGACGGCGCAGACGCTGGCGCTGGCGACGGCCGACATTTCAACCTGGAGTTCGGTCCAGGTTGCGGCGCTGAGCACGGCGGACGTCGTGAAGCTGACGACGACGCAGGTCGCGGCGCTGGGCTCGGCGCAGACCGCGGGTCTGTCGACGGCTCAGGTTGCGGCGCTGACGACGGGTCAGGTTGCGGCGCTGAGCTCGGCTCTGCCGGGGGCGTGGTCGACGACGCAGATCGGGGCGCTGACGACGGCGCAGGCGGCGGCGCTGACGACGGCCGACATTTCGACCTGGAGCACGGTCGCCGCGGGTCAGCTTGCGGCGCTGAGCACCAAGGACGTCGCGGCGCTGACGACCGCGGCGGTCGCGGCGCTCGGTTCGGCTGAGCCAGGAGCGCTGGCGGCGACGCAGATCGCGGCGTTGACGACGGCGCAGGCGGCGGCGCTGGCGACGGCCGATATTTCGACCTGGAACGCGGGCCAGATTGCGGCGCTGAGCACCGCGGACGTCGCGGTGTTGTCGTCGACGCAGGTTGCGGCGCTGGGCACGACTCAGGCGGCGGGTCTGACGACGAATCAGGTTGCGGCGCTGACGACGGCGGACGTTGCGGCGCTGACGACGGCGCTGAGCTCGGCTGAGCCGGGAGCGCTGGCGGCGACGCAGATCACGGCGCTGACGACGGCGCAGGCGGCGGCGTTGGCGACGGCCGACATCTCAAGCTGGAATTCGACCCAGATTGGGGCGCTGAGCACCGCGAACGTCGCGGCGCTGACGACGGCGGCGGTTGCGGCGCTGAGCTCGGCTGAGCCAGGAGCGCTGGCGTCGACCCAGATCGGGGCGCTGACGACGGCGCAGGCGGCGGCGCTGACCACGGCCGACATTTCGAACTGGAAGACGGTCCAGCTTGCGGCGCTGAGCACCAAGGACGTCGCGGCGTTGTCGACGACGCAGCTTGCGGCGCTGGGCGCGACTCAGGTGCCGGGTCTGACGACGGGTCAGGTTGCGGCGCTGACGACGGCGGACGTTGCGGCGTTGAGCTCGGCTCAGCCAGGGGTGCTGACGTCGACGCAGATCACGGCGCTGACGACGGCGCAGGCGGCGGCGCTGACGACGGCCGACATCTCAGGCTGGAGTTCGGCCAAGCTTGCAGCGCTGAGCACCGCGGACGTCGCGGCGCTGACGACGGCGGCGATTGCGGCGCTGGGCACGGCTCAGCCGGGGGCGCTGGCGGCGACGCAGATCGCGGCGTTGACGACGGCGCAGGCGGCGGTGCTGGCGACGGCCGACATTTCGACCTGGAAGACGGGCCAGATTGCGGCGCTGAGCACCAAGGACGTCGCGGCGTTGTCGACGACGCAGGTTGCGTCGCTGGGCGCGACTCAGGTGCCGGGTCTGACGTCGGGCCAGGTTGCGGCGCTGACGACGGCCGACATCGTGAAGCTGACGACGGCGGATGTTGGGGCGCTGGCCGCGACTCAGGTGCCGGGTCTGACGACGGGCGAGATTGCGGCGCTGAGCAGCTCAGATGTTCTGGCGCTGCAATCCACCGCAGTCGACGCAATGGCCACTTCGCAACTCGACGCCATCACCACGCAGGCGATCGCCGGGCTTACGACCACCGACATCAGCGGGCTGCACAGCGCGCAGGCCCACGCGTTAACGTCGACGCAGATCGCGGCGATGAACTCGGCGCAGTTGGCCGCGGTCACCGCCGCCTACGAAAACGCCTAAGGCGCCTAGGGCCGGGCGTTCAGTCGTTGAACGCCCGGCCGGCGACGTGGAACGTGTCGCGAAGCGGCGACTCGATGGGCGACGCGGAAGCGACGCCCCGTCAGCGCGGCGGGGTCCGCGTTGAGGCGCGGCGAGAACGCGCGCGCGTCGACGCCAACGCCGAAAAGCGAGTGGGCGCGCCGACCGCGGTCGTTGCGCCGGCGAACGCGTCTCGGCGTCACGCAAGCCCCACGCAAGCGCTCTCTGGTCTTTTGCCGGTCGACCCGTGTCGACTTCGGGAGGGCTGGCCGGCCAGCGCTCCATCGGTCGACGCGGCGGGATGGGACACGCCATGTCGACCTCGAACAACCAGGCTCAGGACTCAACCGCGTCGCTCGCGCCGACCATCGAGCGGGCGCGAACCCACCAGCTCAGCGTGGCGGAGCTCTTCCAAGCGGCGGAGGGCCTGAAGGGCGTCGACGCCGCGCGGCTGCGGGCCGAGCTTTACAAGAACTGGATCGCTTTCAACGCCGCCCACCCCCACGTCCACTTCGCCTATTTCAATTATTCGATCGCCTTGCGCGAGATCGGCGACGTCGCCGGCGGGATCAACGCGTTGCGCGAATGCGTGCGCGTCGCTCCCGACTTCGATCCGGCGCGGGTCAACCTCGGGCGCGCGCTGGAGGACGGCGGCGACGTCGATCAGGCGGTCGCGCAATGGCGGGCGCTGATCGAGGCGACGGCCGACGCAAGGCCGGCCCGAGCGAATTACAGGCTCATGGCCTTGCAGCATGTCGGCCGCGTGCTCGAGGGGGCGGAGAAATTCGCCGCCGCCGAGGAGGCGTTGCGCGAAGCGGTCGAACTGCGGCCCGACAAGACGGAAGCGGGCCAGCACTGGATCTCGCTGCGCCAGCGCCAGTGCGAGTGGCCCGTGCTCCTGCCCTCCGAGCACGCGACGCGCAAGCAGATGCTGACGGCGATGTCGCCGATCGCGCTCGCCGGCTTCTCCGACGATCCGATGTTCCAGCTCGCCAAAGCTTACCGGTACAACCAGGCGTTCGCGGGCCGTCCGGAAACGGGCCCGGTCGGACCGCGCGCGCCACGGAAGCGGATCGGGACGGGCAAGCGGCTGCGGATCGGCTACGTCTCCTCGGACCTGCGCGAGCACGCGGTCGGCTTCGCGCTGAGCGAGGTCATCGAGCTGCACGACAAGTCGAAGGTCAAGGTTTTCGCCTATTACAGCGGCGATCCGCGCGTCGGCGATCCGGTGCAGGAGAGAATCCGCGCGGCGGTCGACCAATGGCGCGACATCACCGGGCTGACCGACCTCCAAGCGGCGCAGAGGATCGCGCTCGACGAGATCGACGTGGTCATCGACGTCAACGGCTACACCAAGCACGCGCGCACGAAGATCTTCGCCTACCGGCCCGCTCCGGTGATCGTCAACTGGTGCGGCTACCCCGGAACGATGGGCAGCCCCTATCACCAGTATCTCATCGCCGACAAATACATCATCCCGCCTGAGAACGAGATCTTCTATTCCGAACGGGTGCTGCGCATCCCCTGCAACCAGCCGATCGACCGCAAGCGGCCGATCAGTCCGGCGGCGCCGACCCGCGCGCAGGTCGGCCTGCCCGACGGCGCCTTCGTTTTCGCCTCCTTCAACGGCATGCAGAAGGTGACCGCCAACGTCTTCGCGCGCTGGATGACGATCCTGAGGGAGGTCCCCGGCGGCGTGCTGTGGCTGCTGACCGGCGACGAGGCGACCGATCAGCGGCTGCGCGCCGCCGCCGCCGCGCAAGGGGTCGCGCCCGAACGCCTCGTGTTCGCCCAGAAGGCCGCCAACCCAAACCACCTCGCGCGCATGGCGCTCGCCGACCTGCTTCTCGACACGACGCCCTACGGCGCCCATTCCACCGCCGCCGACGCGCTGACCGCGGGCCTGCCGATCCTCACCCTGGAAGGGCGAAGCTTCGCCGCCCGCTTCTGCGGCAGCGTCGTCTCGGCGGCCGGCCTGCGGGACCTCATCTGCGCGACGCCCGAAGAATACGTCCGGCGCGCGATCGAGTTCGGCCGCGACCGAGCGCGGCTCGCGCCCTATCGCGACCAATTGCGGCTCAACCGCGACGCCAGCGTCCTGCGCGACATCCCCGGCCTGGCGCGTCGGCTCGAAGAGCTCTACTGGCAGATGCAGGGCGAGCGCGAGCGCGGCGAGACTCCGGTTCCCGACCTGACCAATCTCGACGTCTATTACGAGATCGGCGCGGAGCTGGACCTCGAGAACATCGAGCTTTTGGACGCGCGCGCCTATCGGGCTCTGTACGCCGAGCGGCTGGCGGCGTGGAACGACTACGCCGCGTTGCCGCCCGACGGGCGGTTCTGGCCCGAGCAATCGACCGCAGAGCGGCCGGGGCGCGTCGCAGCGGCTTAGGCGCGGCGTCGCCTCACGCGGCGTAGAAGATCGTCAGCCGGTCGGCGGCGCCGCGCAGAGCGGCCCGGATCGGCATCTCCTCGATCGGACCCTCGGCGAGGGCGCGCGCGAGCGTGACGCGCTTCGCTTCGCCTTCGATATGCAACGCAAGGGCGCGCGCGGAGAGGATGGCGCGGCCAGTGAGGGTGAGCCGCGGCTCGGCCGCGCCGGGGGCGCGGATCGCCGCCACCAGGGCCGGCGCGGCGGGATCGATCGTCGCCGCGAGGCCCTCGGCCCCGGGAAACCATGAAGCGGTGTGGCCGTCCGCGCCCATGCCGAGCGTGACGACGTCGGCCGGGAAGGGAAGGGCGGCGACCCGCGCGCCGGCGGCGGCGAGCTCGCGTTGCTCGTCGAGGCGCGCGTCGGCGAGCGGCGCGAAGCGGGCGGCGGCCGCGCGGCCGGCGAGCAACGTCTCGCGCACCAGCTTGGCGTTCGAGCGCGGACTGTCGTCTGCGACCCGCCGCTCGTCGGCGAGGGTGACCGCGACGCGCGCCCAATCGATCGGCTGGGCCGCGAGCGCCCGAAAATAGCGGCGCGGGGTCGTCCCGCCCGAGACGACGAGCAGGGCGACGCCGCGCGCTGCGATCGCCGCGTCGAGGCGTTCGGCCGTCCACCCGGCGAACGCCGCGGCGAGGGCCTCAGGCGTGGCGAAATCGCGTTGCGTCGGCGCGGCGGCGCTCATTGGAATTCCTCGTTCCCGGCGGCGCCGAAAACGACGAGATCGAACGGCTCGACTTTGATCAATCTGGGGGCCATCGCGCCCTCTCGCGTTGGGTCGGACGACGCGGCGTAGGATAGCCGCGGCGACATCCGCCGTTCGGCCGCCAAAGCGCCGCGGCGGAGGCGGGGAGATCAGTCTACCGCGATCGGCGCGTCTTTGAACAACACTTCTCGATCGCGCGCGAAGTTCTTGATCAGCGGCAGCGCCGCGCCGCCGATCGCCGGCGCGTCGGCGCCGATCGCGCCGGCGACGATGGCGACTTCGGACAGGCCGCGCCGATCGAGCGCCTCGAACTGCGCCGCCACGCGCGCGCAGAGCTTGCGGCGGACGTCGGCGGGCATCGCGCCGTCGATCACGATCGCCTCGACGTCGATCACCGCGATCGCCGCGACCGCCGCGTAGGACAGCGCAGCGGCGACGTCCTCGATCCATTCGTCGACCAGCGGCCCGAAATCGTCCCACGCGTCGGGCGTGCGCCAGATCGAGGACGGGTCGCCGCCCGTCGCCGCGACGCGCCGCTCGAGCTGGCAGATCGAGGCGCGGGCGATGAGCTGCGTCGGCGGCGAGCCGACCGGCATCGACGCCAGCGCCGCGGCGTTGCCGGTGCGGCCGGGATAAAGCGAGCCGTTGAGCACCAGGCCGCCGCCGACGAAGGCGCCGAGGTAGAAGTAGAGGAAGTCGCCGTGCCGCCACGCCTGGCCGAAAAACAGCTCGGCGGCGCAGGCGGCGGTGGCGTCGTTGCACAGGGTTGCCGGATAGGGGCAGGCGCGCGTCAGCTCCTCCTCGATCGAGAAGGATCGCCACGCGTCCATCGCCTTGGCGGGCGCGCCGATCTCGGCCGACCAGTTCCACAACTGAAACGGGAAAGCGACGCCGATGCCGGCGACGCGGCGCCGCTGCGCCGCCGTCAGGGCCTGGGTCATCGGCGGCAGCGCTTCGGCGAAGAAGTTCATCACCAGATCGGGAGTCGGATAGGCGTAAGTGCGAAGGGCGCGCCGCAACACCTGGCCGCAGAAGTCGATCAGCACCAAGTCGCAACTGCGCCGGCCGATCATCAGACCCAACGCAAAGGCGCCGTTGGGGTCGAGCGACACCGGCACCGTCGGCTGACCGACGCGTCCGCGCATCGGCGCCTCGCGGCGCAGCAGGCCGTCGGCTTTCAGGCGATTCATGATCGCCGAGGTCGATTGCACCGAGAGCCCGGTGACCCGCGCCACTTCGATCTTGGAGAGCTGGCCGAAACGCCGGACCAGCGAGAGGATGAGCCGTTCGTTGTAAAGGCGCACGCCGGTCTGGTCGGCGCCGCTGGCGGCGGCTGGCGGCGGCTGGGGAGGGACGGCGCTGCCGACCGCTTCGGGCATCGTTGTTCCTCCTCTCAACTTCTCGTCGACGGCGCGCTGGCGGCGCGTTCGCAGCCGGCGACGCTACTAGCATGCGAGCGCCCCGGCGTGCTGTCAATAATAATTCATTCGGATGGAACTATCCATTGACTCTTGCGCCAATCTTTGGCCCAATAGCGTTGCGACGGCGCTGCTCCGGGTCGTTCAGACCCGGGCGCGGCGTTTCGCCAACTTATGAAGTGTGGGCGCCGCCGTCGTCGCGAGCGCATCCGCTTGGGGAGGAGTTCATGACCAGAAAACTGCTGCTTTCGTCGACCGCGGCGCTCGCCGCTTTCGCGGTGGCGATGATGAGCGCGCCGAGCTTCGGCGCTGAGACGCTCGTCGGCCTCATCACCAAGACCAACACCAACCCGTTCTTCGTCAAGATGAAGGAAGGCGCCGAGGCGAAAGCCAAAGAGCTCGGCGTGCAGTTCCAGTCCTACGCCGGCAAGTTCGACGGCGACAACGACGGCCAAGTGGCCGCCATGGAGCAGCTGATCGCCGCCGGCGCGAAGGGCATCCTGCTGGTGCCGAGCGACTCGAAAGCGATTGTGCCGACGGTGGAGAAGGCCCGCAAGGCCGGCGTCCTCGTCATCACGCTCGACACCTCGCTCGATCCGCCGACCGCCGCCGACGCCAACATCGGCACCGACAACTACAAGGCCGGCCTGCTCATCGGCCAGTGGGCGAAGGCGACGCTCGGCGACAAGGCGGCGAGCGCGAAGATCGCCACCCTCGACGGCGCGGTCAACAAGCCCTCCGTCGACGTTCAGCGCCACAACGGCTTCCTCGAGGGCTTCGGCGTCACGGTCAAGGATCCGAAGACTTACGCGATGAGCGACAGCTCGAACATCGTCGGCTCCGACGTGACCGCCGGCGCCGAGGAGGGCGGCCGCACGGCGATGGAGAAGATCCTGCAGAAGGCCGATAAGATCGACGTCGTCTACGCGATCAACGAGCCGGCCGCTTACGGCGGCTACGCGGCGCTAAAGGCGGCCGGCAGGGACAAGGACGTGTTGATCGTCGCCGTCGATGGCGGCTGCAACGGCGTCAAGATGATGAAGGAAGGCATCATCGGCGGCGACTCGCAACAGTATCCGCTGCTGATGGCGGCCGACGGCGTCCAGGAGGTGGTCGACTTCGTCAAGAGCGGCAAGAAGGCGGCGAGCATCGACAGCGGCGAGAAGCTGATCACCGATCACCCGGTTTCCGGCGTTCCGTCGATCACCACCGACGAAGCGGCGAAGCTCTGCTGGGGTTGATTTCCACTGGGGTTCGGAGCCTAATTCTCTGAACGGCTAGGTCTCGGCGCCCGCGGCAAGTCTCCGCGAGCGCCGAAGTCCTCTACCAGTCGACTCCGAGGAAGCGATCGAGGACGTCATGAGCGATACGTCATCAGAGCGACGAGTCGCGCCGCAGGAATTCGAGGGGACGTTGGCGGCCGCTTCCGAAGCGCAGCCGCAGTTCGAGGAGGAGCGGCCCAGTCCCGCTCGGCGGGTCCAGCGGTTCCTGCACCTCTATCCGACCACCGTGCCCTTCATCGTGCTGCTGCTGGGCCTCGCGCTCGGCATGAGCGTCAACTTCTCCCATTTCGTCACCGGCGGCAACATCTCGACGGTGCTGACCCAGGTGACGATCGTCGGCATTCTCGGCATCGGCCAGACGCTGGTGATCCTCACCGCCGGCATCGACCTTTCGGTCAGCGTCATCATGGTCATTTCGTCGGTGGTGATGGGCCGCCTGGCGGTGATCGACGGCGTGCCGATGTGGTGCGCCTTCCCGATCGGCCTGCTCACCGGCGTCGGCTTCGGCGCGCTCAACGGCTTCTTCGTCACCCGCATGCGGATGCCGCCGTTCATCGTCACTCTCGGCACGTTGTCGATCATCGACGCGCTCAACACCTTCTATTCGGAGAGCGAGACCATCCGCATGCAGGACCTCGACGCCAAGGCGCCGTTCCTGCAGCTGATGGGCGTGCCGTTCCAGATCGGCGGCGCGCGCATCATGCTCGGCAGCTTCCTGTTGCTGCTGCTTGCGGGCGTCGTCTGGTATGTGCTCACGCGCACCGCCTATGGCCGCCACCTCTACGCGACCGGCGACGACCCGGAGGCGGCGCGGCTCGCCGGCATCGACACCAACCGGGTGCTGTTCAGCGTCTACGTCCTGTCGGGCCTGATCTCGGCGATCGCCGGCTGGGCGCTGATCGGGCGCATCGGCGCGATCAGTCCGACCGCAGGCGCAAACGCCAACCTCGACAGCATCACCGCCGTGGTGATCGGCGGCACCAGCATGTTCGGCGGGCGCGGCTCGATCGTCGGGACCT
>CAZKHF010000108.1:0-9481 GCA_964552445.1 uncultured Bradyrhizobium sp.
GGAAGCGCGGCTGCAGGACGACGAGACCGCCTTCGCCTTCCGCCGCCGCGTCGGCTTGGTGTTTCAGAACCCTGACGTCCAGCTCTTCTGTCCGACTGTGTTCGACGAGCTCGCCTTCGGGCCGCTCCAGCTCGGCTGGCCGAAGGATGAAATTCACAAACGCGTCGGCGCGACCCTGGAGGAATTCTCGATCGCCCATCTCAAGGACCGCCCGCCGCATCGCTTGTCGGGCGGCGAGAAAAAGCGCGTCGCGCTGGCGTCGGTGCTGATTCTCAATCCGGAGGTCCTGCTGCTGGACGAGCCGACCGCTGGGCTCGACCCGCAGAGCGCGAGCGAGCTGATCGACTACCTGGTCAAATGTCAGGGCTCGGGCCGGACAGTGATTACCGCGACCCACGATCTCGATATCGTCGAGGACATCGCCGATCGCTGTTTCGTACTGCAATCGGGGCGCCTCGCGGCGTCGGGCGCGGCGAACGAAATCCTCGACGACGCGGCGCTGTGCGCCAGCGCGCATATCGCACACGCGCATTATCACCGCCACGGCGACGCGGTCGATCACCGTCACCATCATCGCCATCGCGGCGAGGCGGCCCGTGCCGCCGGCGAGGCTTCGAGCGGGTCAGAGTGACAGGACGGGCGAGGAGTGGCGCGGCGGCTTGTTCCCAGCGGCGGCCCGTGAGAAGTCTATGGAGAGGTCATAGCTTCGACGATCGCTGAATAGCAAAGGCTGGGGACATGGAGCGGGTCACCATCAGCATGTCCGACGCGTTCGCGGCCGAACTCGCCGCCTTTATGGACGATTACCACTACGAGAATCGATCCGAGGCGTTGCGCGACCTTGCGCGCCTTGGGCTCGAAAAGGCGCGCATCGATCACAGCACCAAGGGACAATGCGTCGCGACGCTGTCCTACGTGTTCAACCACCATACGCGCGAGCTGGCGAAGCGTTTGACGGACGCACACCATGATCATCATGATCTTCAGGTCGCGACGATGCATGTTCATCTCGACCACGACAATTGTCTCGAGGTTGCCGTCTTGCGTGGCGCCGCCACGGCGGTTAGGGAATTTTCCAAGGCGGTGATCGCCGAGCGCAACGTCAAGTACGGCCAAGTGAGTTTCGTTCCCATCAAAATCGAAAGCGCGACCCACGCGCATGACGGCGTGAGACAAGCCCATTCGCATCCTCATCTGCATGCGCATCCGAAGGATTGACGGCGACAGAGGCTTGATCTGCCGCCAGCCCCGCTTTGCTCTAGCTTGGCTACATGAGCCTTTCCGCCCCGTTCCCGAAGTTCCGATTCGGCGCTGAGCGTCCAACTTGCGTTTGTGACGCGCTCTTTTCCGGCCCACATCGCACCCGAGATTGTAGTCCAGACCTCGCCTCGATACTTCCCCGCCGTTGTATCACATCGGGCCGCCTAACCCTCTGTCCGGATCGTTCCGGCCGCGCGCTTCTTCGGAATCGAGGAAGTTGGCCCACCACTGCATCATCCGCGTACGCTCGTCGAGATATTCCGATCGATGATACGCAGCCCGCACCGCGTTTTGTTCTTTGTGCGCGAGTTGCCGTTCGATCGCGTCCGGCCGCCAGAGGCCCGTCTCGTTGAGGATGGTCGACGCCAGCGCGCGAAAGCCGTGCGTCGTCGCGCGGTGGTGGTAGCCGAGACGATAGAGGGCATAGAGCAGCGTGTTCTCGCTGATCGGCTTGTCTCGCTCCGATCGGCCGGGGAACACGAGCGCGTGCGTGCCGGAGATCGCCTTCAATTCGTCGAGAACCGCGATTGCCTGGCGCGAAAGCGGCACGACGTGCGGCGCGCGCATCTTCATCCGCTCCGCCGGGATCAGCCACACCTTGCGGCTGAGATCGAACTCTGCCCACCGCGCGCCGCGAAGCTCAATCGTGCGCACCATCGTCAGAATCACGAGCCGCAGCGCGAGTTCGACCATGCGGTCGCCCGTATGCGTTCGCAGCTTGCGCAGGAATGCCGGCAGCTCGTCCGCCGGCAGCATTTTCCGCGGCTCTTTCCGGCGCGTCGCAAACACGCCTTTCATTGCCGCGACCGGGTTGTTCTCGGCGAGCCCCGCCCCTATCGCGAACGCGAAGACGGCCGCACAGCGCTGACGTACGCGTTGTGCGATGTCGACCGCCCCCCGCCGCTCGATCTTGCGGATGGCGTCGAGCACTTCCGGGGCTTTCAGTTCCGCGATCGGGCGAGCGCCAAGGAGCGGAAAGATATCCTTCTCCAAGCTCTCGATGACGTTGTCCGCGTGCGGCCGGGTCCACCTCGGCGTCATGAATGCGTGCCAGTCGCGGGCGACTGATTCAAACGAGTTGACGGCCGCGACCTTCGCCTCGCGTGCGCGCTCTTTCTTGCGCTCGCCCGGATCGACGCCGTCATGCAGGAGCCTACGGGCTTCGAGCGCATCCTCGCGCGCCCGGGCGAGCGTGACGACCGGATAGACGCCGAGCGCGAGGCGCTTTTCCTTGCCGTCGAACCGGTACTTCAGGCGCCAGTAGCGGGAGCCGTTTGGCGCGACTTCGAGATAGAGGCCGTGACTGTCCGAGAGTTTATACGGCCTCTCCCTCGGCTTCGCCATTCGTGCGGACGTATCGGAGAGAGACATTGGGGGCATCGCTCCGGGAGCGCTGCTTCAACTACCCCCTTTATGCCCCCATTTCGTGCGCATGGCAACGTGACACCATGAGGAACCGCGGGTCTTCGGAACTGCGATTTCTATCGCGATTCCAGAGCACTATGTGGATCTATGTGACGCTGGGCAAAAGGAAGGTGGTGGGGGAGGTAGGACTCGAACCTACGAAGGCTTAGCCAGCGGATTTACAGTCCGCCCCCTTTGCCGCTCGGGACACTCCCCCGCACAGCCGGCGCGTCGGCCGCGGACGAAACCGTCTCGGACACGGCCGAGGCGCCATCGGGCGTCGCCTTATCTTGCGGCCCGCCCCGCCCTGTCAACCGTAAAATGGCGCTTTCCCAGCGCCGCGCTGGCGAGCCGGCGCGGATTGGCCTATTGGCGAGCCTCGCCCGCGCTTTCTCGAGAGGCTCGCCGTGACTCGCACCCCCAAACGCCGCGGCGGCGGCTTCCGCCCGCCCGAGCCGCGCGCCGCCGCCAAAGCGCCGGCCGCACGCGCGGCGCCGCCGCAAGCGGAGAGCGACAAGCCGTCGCGGCCGCGCCCGTCCGGCCATCGCCACGGCAATCCCGAGGTCGTGCGCATCTACGGCTTCCACAGCGTGCGGGCGGCGCTGCGCGCGCCGCGCCGTGAGCTCGTGCGTCTCTACGCCACCGCGGCCGCCGCCGAGCGGCTCGCCCCCGAGATCGCCGCGCGCGGGGTGGAGACGCGGATCGTCGAGGCCGAGGCGATCGCCGAGCGCGCGCCGCGCGACGCCGCGCATCAGGGCGTGCTGCTCGAAGCGCGGCCGCTTGAGCCGATCGACCTGTCCGAAATTCCTGCGGGCGGGCTGGTGGTCGCCCTCGATCAGATCACCGACCCGCACAACGTCGGCGCGATTGTGCGCGCCTGCGCCGCCTTCGCCGTCGACGCGCTGGTGACGACCGAGCGCCATTCGCCGCAGCTCGGCGGCGCGCTCGCCAAGTCGGCCTCGGGCGGGCTCGAGCACGTGCCGATCTGCGTCGTCGCCAATCTCGCGCGCGCGCTCGACGAGCTCGGCGACCTCGGCTATTGGCGCGTCGGCCTCGATTCGGAAGCGCCGCAGACCTTCGCCGAGGCGCGGCTCGCCCGCCCGCTGGCGCTGGTGCTCGGCGCCGAGGACAAGGGTCTGCGCCGGCTGACCCGCGAACGTTGCGACGTCATGGCGCGGCTCGAGCTGCCCGGCGCGATCAAGAGCCTCAACGTCTCCAACGCCTGCGCGGTCGCCTTGGCGATGTTCTGCGGCCAAAACGCGCCGCCCGCGGATTAGCGCCCGCGCGGGCGATGACGGAAGGTGAGCGAAGCCGAATGAACGCGCCGCCGGCTAATTCGCGCCGAGGGGCGGGACCGTTTTGGCGTAGTTGAGGTCGTAGGTCTTGTTGAGCAGCGGGTCGAGCGGCGTCCCCTCGGAGGCGTCATAGACGCGGATGACGCGCGGGGTCGACGGCGGCGCGGCGTCGAGGCCGGCGACGCGTCCGTCGCCGGCGGCGGGCTCGCCGTAGCGCGCGATGCGCGCCTTCTCGTCGGCGAGCGCCGAGGCTGACAGCGGCGCCGAGGCGATCGCGCCGGCCGTCGCGCCGGGATCGTCGTCGATCGCGAAGGCGGCGCCCTCAGGCGCGTCGTTGACGCCGGTGACCACCGCGCCGAGCCCTTCGAGCGTCTTGCCGTTGGTGTTGTTCGCCGAAAGCGCGCCGCCGGCGCCGATCAGCGCGTCGCGCAGGCGGCGGCTCTCGCCGAGCTTGGAGAGCTTGTCGGCGAGCGGGCCGGCGTCGGCCGTGCTCGGCCCGGCGTCGAACGCCATCGCGCCGAACGTCCGCGGATCGACCGGCGCGAGATCGCTGCGCTTGGCGGGGGGCGCGGCCGCGGGGGTCGTCGGGGTCGCGGGCGTCGCCGGAATCGGCGGAATGTCGGGCGACAGCCGCTCCTTGGCCTCCTTGTCGACCTCGCGCCAATGGGCGACGTTCTTTTGATGCTGATCGAACGTCTCGGCGAACGCATGGCCGCCCGTGCCGTCGGCGACGAAATAAAGCTCCTTGCCGCGCGCCGGGTTCGCCGCCGCTTCGAGCGCCGCTTTGCCTGGATTGCAGATCGGGCCGGGCGGCAGGCCATCGATGATGTAAGTGTTGTAGCGGGTGGACTGCTCCAGCTCGGCCTTGGTGATGGAGTGGCCGAGGACGCCCTTGCCGTACACCAAACCGTAGACAATCGTCGGGTCGGACTGAAGTTTCATGTGGCGCTGGAGGCGATTGACGAACACGCCGGCGACGCGGGCGCGCTCGTCGGGCTTGCCGGTCTCCTTCTCGACGATCGAGGCGAGGGTGACGAGCTCGCCAGGCGACTTGATCGGCAGGTCGGGCGCGCGGTTCTTCCAGATCTCGTCGACCGTCTTCGCCTGCGCCTTGACCATCACCGCGAGGATCGCCTGGCGCGTCTCGCCGAGCGCGAATTTGTAAGTCTCGGGCAGGATGGCGCCCTCGGCCGGCGTCTCCTTGACGTCGCCGACCAGCGCGTCGTTGTCGCGAACGCGCTGGACCACCTGGTCGCTGGTCAGGCCTTCGGGGATGGTGATCGAATGCAGCACCACCTTGTGAGCGACCAGCTCGGCTTCCACCTCGCGCAGGCTGACGCCCGCCTTGAAGGCGTACTCGCCGCGCTTGAGCGCGCTGCGGCTGCCGTCCATCAGCGTCATCGCCGCGAACCAGAGCGAGCTGTCGATCACGCCCGCGCGTTCGAGCTGGTCGCCGATCGGGCCGCCGTCGTCCTCGCGCGCGACCACCACCACCTTGTCGGCGGCGAGCGGCCCCGGCCGGCGCGCCTCCATCATCGCCCAAGCGAACAGCCCCAGGCCGCAGACGACGCCGAGCAGCGCAAACGACAGGAAGCCGCTGAAGCTCGACAGCCCGACCCGCCGCCGCCGCTTCGGCGGCCGCTTCTCCGACTTGTCAGGCTTCTCCTCGGGCGCGCGCGAGCGACCGCCGAACAGACTGACGCGCGGCTTCGAGGCGCCGTCGTCCGGCTTCTTGGCCTCGCCGCCCTTGTCCGACCCGTCGCTCATTCGAGACCGCCGTCGCTCGTCTCTTCGCCGCGGCCCACTCTACCCGCTTTTGCGGCGAAATGAAGGGTCCGCCGCTCAGGCGCCGGCCGGCGGCGGCGCACGGAAGATCACCGACGCGTTGGTGCCGCCGAAGCCGAAAGAATTCGACAGCGCCACCTCAATCTTTCGCTTGCGCGCGACCTTCGGGGCGAGGTCGATCGGCGTCTCCACCGACGGATTGTCGAGGTTCAGCGTCGGCGGCGCGACCTGGTCGCGCAGCGCCAGGATGCAGAAGATCGCCTCGACCGCCCCCGCCGCGCCGAGCAGATGGCCGATCGACGACTTGGTCGACGACATGGTGACGTCCGCCGCCGCGTCGCCGAGCAGGCGCTCGACCGCGTGCAGCTCGATCTCGTCGCCGACCAGCGTCGAGGTGCCGTGCGCGTTGATGTAGTCGACGTCCGAAGGCGTGAGGCCGGCGCGCTTCAGCGCCGCGCTCATGGCGCGGTAGGCGCCGTCGCCGTCAGGCGCCGGCGCGGTGATGTGATGGGCGTCGCCGGACAGGCCGTAGCCGATCAGCTCGGCGTAGACGCGCGCGCCGCGAGCGCGGGCGTGCTCGAGCTCCTCGAGCACCAGGCAGCCGGCGCCCTCGCCGATGACGAAGCCGTCGCGGTCGCGATCGTAGGGGCGCGAGGCTTGCTTCGGCCGGTCGTTGAAACCGGTCGACAGCGCCTTGCAAGCGGCGAAGCCGGCGAGCGCGAGACGGTTGACCGCCGATTCGGCGCCGCCGGCGACCATCACGTTGGCGTCGCCGAGGGCGATCAGCCTTCCCGCGTCGCCGATCGCGTGCGCGCCGGTCGAGCAGGCGGTGACCACCGCGTGGTTGGGGCCCTTGAGATGGTGGGCGATCGAGACCTGCCCGCCGGCGAGATTGATCAGCCGGCCGGGGATGAAGAACGGCGAGATGCGTCGCGGCCCCCTGTCGCGCAACGTTATCGACGCGTCGTAGATGCCGCCGAGGCCGCCGATGCCCGAGCCGATCATCACCCCGGACTCGATCTGTTCCTCGTAGGTCTTGGGCGCCCAGCCGGCGTCCTTCAGCGCCTGCGTCGCCGCGGCGAGGCCGTAGACGATGAAGTCGTCGACGCGGCGCTGCTCTTTCGGCTCCATCCAGTCGTCGGGATTGAAGGCGTCCGGCGCGCTCCCGCGTGGCGTCTGCGCGGCGATCTGGCAGGCGATGTCGGAGACGTCGAAGCTCTCGACCCGCGCCGCCCCCGACTCGCCCGCGACCAGCCGCCGCCAACTCGCCTCGACCCCACAGGCGAGCGGCGTGACCATGCCCAGCCCGGTGACTACGACCCGTCTCATTTCGGCTTTCCGCTCCCCCCGCCGGCGGCGTTCGCCGCCGCGCTCGACGCGCCGCGCCCCGACGCGACAGGGGCCGGACTTTCGCCGGCCCCTGCTGCGCCGCTCGCTTCACGCGGCGACTCGATGAATGGCGTCACTTGGCCGCCGCGGTCTTCTCGAGAAACTTCACCGCGTCGCCGACCGTCACGATCGTCTCGGCCTGGTCGTCGGGAATCTCGACCCCGAACTCTTCCTCGAAAGCCATGACGAGCTCAACCGTATCGAGCGAGTCGGCGCCGAGATCGTCGATGAAATTGGCGTTGTCGACGACCTTGTCGGCGTCAACGCCGAGGTGCTCGACGACAATCTTTTTTACCCGCTCCGCGACATCGCTCATTGACCTTTTCCCCTGTGCGGCGGAGCGCGACGGCCCGCCTGTGATTGATACCTGCGCCGATCGCCTTCCGACCGAACCGTCACCAACTCTGCGCTCAACCGGCGCCGGACCCGACGTCTCGCGCCCTTCGCCTGCGCTCCGCGCCGACCACCCCCGTTGTCGACATCGCGCGAACGTTGGCGGCGAATGGGCTCGATAGCATATCTCCCTTGTCAAGGCGAGAGGCGCAAGCGATGGCCGCGCGACGCCTCTCTATCCCCGCAAGACCCTCAAATCATTGCCATTCCGCCGTTGACATGGAGCGTATGGCCAGTGACGTAGGCCGCCTCGTCGCTCGCCAGATAGACCGCTGCGGCGGCAATGTCGGCGCCCGCGCCGAGCCGGCCCATCGGAACGACGCCAAGAACGCTGTCGCGTTGCTTGTCGTCGAGAACGTCGGTCATCGCGCTCTTGATGAAGCCCGGCGCGATGCAATTGACCGTCACCCCGCGCGAGGCGACTTCGGCGGCGAGCGCCTTCGACATGCCGATCAAGCCCGCCTTGGCCGCCGCGTAATTGCCCTGCCCGGCGTTGCCAGTGACGCCGACCACCGAGGAGATGGAGACGATGCGGCCGAAGCGGCGGCGCAGCATGCGCTTCACCGCCGCGCGCGACAGGCGGAAGGCGGCGGTGAGGTCGATCGTCAGCACCGTCTCCCAGTCGGCGTCCTTCATGCGCAGGAACAGGTTGTCGCGGGTGACGCCGGCGTTGTTGACAAGAATGTCGAGCGAGCCCATCGCCGCCTCCGCGGCGGGGACGAGCGCCTCGACCGCGGCGGCGTCGGAAAGATCGCAGGGACAAACGTGGACGCGCTCGCCGAGCTCGGCCGCCAGCGCCTCCAGCGCGTCGCGGCGCGTTCCCGAAAGCGCCACCGTTGCGCCCTGGCCGTGCAGCGCCCGCGCGATCGCGCCGCCGATGCCGCCCGAGGCGCCGGTGACGAGCGCCGCTTTGCCGGTGAGATCGAACACGCTTTTCGCCTTTCGCTTGGACAGTCTTCAGCCCGCCGCGGCGAACGCGGCGAGCGCCGCGACGTCGGCGGGCGCGCCGACGCTGATCGCCGACGCGCCTGCGACGGCGCGCTTGATCAGCCCCGCCAGCACCTTGCCGGCACCGAGCTCGACGAAGCGCGTAGCCCCATTGGCGCGCATGAACGCCATGCTCTCGCGCCAGCGCACCGTGCCCGTGACCTGCGCGACCAGGCCCGCGCGGATGACCTCGGGATCGGAGACCGCGACGGCGCTGACATTGGCGACGAGCGGGGCCTTGAGGGCGCGGATCGCCGTCGTCTTCAGCGCTTCGGCCATCGCCTTGGCGGCGGGAAGCATCAGCGCGCAATGGAACGGCGCCGAGACCGGCAGCGGCAGCGCGCGCTTCGCCCCTTTCGCCTTGGCGAGCGCGATCGCGCGCTCGACCGCGCTTTTCGCGCCGGAGATCACCACCTGGCCGGCGCCGTTGTCGTTGGCCGCCGCGCAGACGCCGCCCTCCGCCGCCGCCTCCGCGGCGAGCGCCGCCACGGCGTCGAAGTCGAGGCCGATAATCGCCGCCATCGCCCCCTCGCCGACCGGAACCGCCTTCTGCATCGCTTCTCCGCGCAGGCGCAGCAGCCGCGCCGTATCTTCGAGCGTCAGCGCGCCGGCCGCGCACAAAGCCGAATATTCGCCGAGCGAATGGCCGGCGACGAAGGCCGCGTCGCGCTTGACGTCGAGCCCGGCCTCGCTTTCGAGCGCGCGAAGCGCGGCGAGGCTGGTCGCCATCAGCGCCGGCTGGGCGTTGGCGGTCAGCGTCAGCTCGGCCTCGGGGCCTGCGAAGATCGTCTTCGACAGCGCTTCGCCGAGCGCCGCGTCGACGCGCTCGAAGACTTCGCGCGCGGCGGGAAAGGCGTCGGCCAGCGCCTTGCCCATGCCGACCGCCTGCGAGCCCTGTCCGGGAAACACCAGCGCCGTCGTCATGGCCGCCTCCCTGCCGATAAACTTGCGCGCGCAAAGACACGCGC
>CAZKHF010000109.1:0-9469 GCA_964552445.1 uncultured Bradyrhizobium sp.
CCATCAGCGCGATCATGTCGCAGGCGTCGGTGTGGAGATGAAGGTCCTCGCCGTTACGGTCGCCGTGCGCCGGCGAATCGGCCGCGGCGACGTCGGCCGGCGCGTCGACGAAGTCGCCGAGGTTGCTTTGCGATGGTCCGCGGCCAATCAACGAGGCGAGGCCCCAGCAGGCGAGCTTCAACGCCCGCAATGGCGCGCCGTCGGCGGGCAGGCCCCTGAGGACGACGAAGCCGCGCCCGTCGCGGACCTCGGCGAACGGCCCCGCCAGAGCCCGGGCGAGCTCGGGATCGTAGAAATGATCGCGTCTGAGGTCGGCGACCGGCAGCCCGCGCTCGGCGAGCGCGCCGGCGCGCGCGACCAGGCGATGGAACGCTGGACCGGGCAGACGGACGACCCAATCTTCCTTTTCCGGAAGCTCGCCTCCGACCCAGGCCCGCCGGTCGACGACATAAGGATAGAACGGGAGCATCGACATCGGCGCCCTCTATTTTTGTCCGGCCTCCTCCCCGGCCGAGCGCGGGGAGGAAACGCCCCGGCGGGGGAGGAGACCGGCGGGCGTCGCCACGCAGAGAGACCGGTCGCGCGACAGGCCTCCGCCGAGGCCTGCTTCACGGCGTCGTTCTGATGGGCGGCGACGAACGCTTTGACCTAAGCGTGGTTGACCGGGTCGGTCTTGGCCGCGAGGAAGTTGCGGCAGGGATTGTCGGCCAGGGGCTCCTACGCGATGCGGTCGCCGCGCGTCTTGCTCTGGTCGTCGAGACAGGGCTTGTGCTGGACGGCGCTCGCGTCGACGTCGCCGCGCTTCGGCGCCTCGTTGGGCTGGGCGTCGTCGTCGAAGGCCGCGAGCCCGAACCCGGCGAGCGCGCCCGCCGGCCCCAAGCCGAGGATCGAACGACGTCCGCACGTCGCCTGCGCGCCTCCGGCGGAAGCGAACGAAGAGAGGGCGGCCGATGTCGCGGACAGGGTCATCATGGCGCTCCTTGTCGAGCCTTGAAACGCCGTTCATCGGGCGGCGCAAGATTCATACTACTATGTCGATCGAGTTTGTCAAGTGTTTGTCGTTCGTCGCTAGCGCACGCGCCGCGACCCCCGCGCACAGACCCGCGGCGCAGGCCTTGACGGGAAGCGCAATTCACAATCAATTATATCGATAGAGTGATTTTCACGATCGGTCCGCGCCGCGCCGCGGTTGGGCGCCTCGCGACGCCGAAGCCCGCGCCCAAGCCCGCGCCGAAGCCCTCGAGATCGAGCAGAGACGCATTCGCCTCGCGTGGCGCTGCCTCCGCGCCACGACGCGACCAAAAGCTGGCCGGCGGTCCTGCCGCCGCGAAACCTAAAAGCCGACGCTGACGGACGAAATCGCCTCCGCGCAGTCGATTTCCGGCCCCGTACGGCCGCCGCCGCGTCCGGCGCTCGACGTCGGCGCGCGGACGCGCTTCGCTTTCGAGCTGCGCGGCGCCGAGGCGCGAGGATTGCTCTCGCTCAGGACGGCGGCAGGACGCCCATCTTGAGCAGGAAGCAGCCGTAGAAGCGGCGCTCGTTGGTCGCGACCACCGCGAAGGCGTCGCGCGCCTGCTGGTAGAACGCCATGCGCTCGACGCCGGCCATCGGCAGCGGCTCGCCGAACGCGCGATCGACGATCGCCTGGACCTCGCGCTGCACCTCGGGGCGCGCCGCGGGGTCTTCGACCACCTCCATGCGCGCCACCGGATCGGGCGCGAACGTGTCGATCGGCATCACCGAGAGGATGGCGGCGACGGCGCGCGGCGCATCGACCCCGGCGAGCCGGATCGGCTTGCCGTAATGAGTGAAATGCGCCGTGGTCGCGGCCGGGTAATTGGCGTCGACGACAGCGAGCGTGTCGCCGTGTCCCATCGCGCGCAGGACATACAACAGATCGGCGTCGAGAACCGGGTCGATTCCGATGAGCATGGCGGATCCTCCTCAGTAAAATTCGCGCGGGCGAGGCGCAACGCGCGCGGCGCGCTCTATCGTCGGACCGCCGGAGCGTCGGCTGGTCGGCGCGTCGAATAGGGCTGGGTCAAGCAGTCGAAAAGAGTGGAGCGGGTGAAGGGAATCGAACCCTCGTATTCAGCTTGGAAGGCTGCTGCTCTGCCATTGAGCTACACCCGCCTCTTCGCGCGCCGCGAGTCTTGGCGATCCGTCCGCCCGAAGTCAATCCTCGCCTCGCCCTGCGGCGCGCGCCTTCGCGGCGGGGCGTTCTCTTTCGTTCATCGGGGGAAAGGAAGGATGGTGGAGCCAGACGGAATCGAACCGACGACCTCTTCAATGCCATTGAAGCGCTCTCCCAACTGAGCTATGGCCCCACGTTCTCCTACTTGGTCGCGCGCGCTCCCTTGGGCCGGAGCGACGCGTTCGCTGTGGGCCGGGTGTATAGCCGCAAACCCGCGCGCCATACAAGGCCCCTTGTAAGCGAAATCTGTCCGCCGCGGCGTCGCTCAGGGCTCCTCGTCCGGCGCGATGTCGCCGTCGATCAGATTGGTGACGTCGTCTTCTTCCTCTTCCTCCTCTTCGAGGAACGGGTCGTCCGGCTCCTCTTCCTCCTCCACCTCGATGTCCTCGGCGGCCGGCTCAGGCGTCTTCTCTTCGCCGGCCTCGACGTCTTCGAGCGAGACGATCTCGACGCCCGCCGGCGCCGGCGCCTCCTCTTCCTCTTCCTCCACCTTGGCGGGCGCTCTTTCAACGCGCGTCGTCGCGCCCTGGAAGATCGTTCCGCACTTCGGGCAGACAATCGGATCGCGGTTCAAGTCGAAGAACTTCGCGCCGCAGTTCTGACATTGGCGCTTGGCTCCAAGCTCGGGTTTGGCCACGGTTTGCGTTCCCCTGGTCGTTGGGCGGATCGCTCCGGTTAGTCGGCGCCGCGGCGCCTGTCAATGCGTTTCGGCGCGCCCCGTCGACAGCGCGCGAAGGGGGTGTTACCAGCGCGTTTCCTAGCCGGCGCGCGTTCGCCGCCGGCGTCGAAGTCAAGCGCACGGCGATGTCGGAATCCGCAGAGAATCAGGCTCGGCCGCTCCGCGCCGAGCGCAGCGGCCCGTTGAAGGGCCGCGCCCGCCCGCCCGGCGACAAGTCGATTTCGCACCGCGCGCTGCTCATCGGCCTGCTCGCCCGCGGCGAGACCACCATCGATGGCCTGCTCGAAGGCGAGGACGTGCTGCGCACCGCCGAGGCCTGCCGCGCGCTCGGCGCCCGCGTCGAGCGGCTGGCCGAGGGCCGCTGGTCGGTCAAGGGCGCCGGGCTCGGCTCGCTCGTCGCGCCGCGCCGACCGCTCGATTTCGGCAACGCCGGCACCGGCTCGCGCCTGACCATGGGCGTCGTCGGCGGGCATGGAATCGTCGCTCAGTTCGACGGCGACGCGTCGCTGCGCGGGCGGCCGATGCGCCGCATCCTCGACCCGCTGCGGCTGATGGGCGCGCAGGTCCTCGCCGAAATGGAAGGCGGCCGCCTGCCGATCACGCTGCAAGGCGCGCTCGACCCGGCGCCGATTCTCTATCGCACGCCCGCGCCCTCCGCCCAGATCAAGTCGGCGACGCTGCTCGCGGGCTTGAACGCGCGCGGGCGCACCACCGTGATCGAGGCCGAGGCGACGCGCGACCACACCGAGAAGATGCTCGCCTACTTCGGCGCCGAAGTCAGCGTCGAGGCGGAAGGAGCGGGGCGGCGCGTCACCCTGGTCGGACGCCCCGAGCTCGTCCCGCAGCGGATCGTCACGCCCGCCGATCCTTCGTCGGCGGCGTTCCCCATCGTCGCCGCGCTGATCGCGCCCGGCTCCGACGTCGTCGTCGAAGGGGTGATGACCAACCCGCTACGCGCTGGCCTCATCGCCACCCTGATCGAGATGGGGGCGCGAATCGACGTCCTCGACCGGCGCGTCGAGGGCGGCGAGGAGGTGGCCGACCTGCGCGTGCGCTCGAGCGACTTGAAGGGCGTCGACGTGCCCGCCCAGCGCGCGCCCTCGATGATCGACGAATATCCGATCCTCGCCGTGGCGGCCGCGTTCGCCGAGGGAGAGACGCGCATGAACGGCCTGCGCGAGCTCAGAATCAAGGAGAGCGACCGGCTCGCCGCGGTGGCCGCCGGCCTGCGCGCCGCCGACGTCGCGCACCAGGTGGAAGGCGACGATCTCATCGTCAGCGGCGGGCGGCCGGCGGGCGGCGGCATGGTCGCCGCGCGTCTCGACCACCGCATCGCCATGAGCTTCCTCGTCATGGGGCTCGCGTCGATCAAGCCGATGGCGGTCGACGATTCGTCGACCATCGCCACGAGCTTCCCCAATTTCCTCGCGCTGATGGAAGGGCTCGGCGCGCGGTTCGCGTGAGGCGGGAGCGCGGCCGGCCGCCCCGAATCTGCCTCACATCCCGAGATAGGCGCGCCGCACCTCGTCGTTGGCGAGAAGGTCGGCGCCCACGCCGTCGATGGTCGCGCGGCCGGTCTCGAGCACATAGGCGTGGTCGGCGATCGCCAGCGCCGCGCGCGCGTTCTGCTCGACCATCAGGATGGTCACGCCCGCCTCCTTCAGCATTTTGACGATGCGGAAGATCTCTTCGACCACCAGCGGCGCGAGCCCCATCGACGGCTCGTCGAGCAGCATCAGCTTCGGCTTGCTCATCATCGCGCGGCCGAGCGCCAGCATCTGCTGCTGGCCGCCCGACAGCGTGCCCGCCGCCTGGCTGCGCCGCTCGCGCAAGATCGGAAACAGCTCGTAGACCTCGGCGAGGCTGTCGCGCGCCTCGCGCGCCGGGCGCGTATAGGCGCCGAGCCGCAGATTGTCCTCGACCGACATCGGCGCGAACACCTGCCGGCCTTCCGGCGCCTGCGCGATTCCGGCGCGCACCCGCGCCGCGCTGGGCCAGCGGGTGACGTCCTCGCCGTCGAAGCGGATCGTCCCCGCCGCGACCGGCTGGACCCCCGAGACGCAGCGCAGAAGCGTGGTCTTGCCGGCGCCGTTGGCCCCCACCAGCGCGACCAGCTCGCCGAAGCCGACCTTGAGATCGACGCCGCGCAGCGCCTCGATCCGCCCATAGCGCGAGACCAACCCGGAGACTTCGAGCAGCGATCCGGCCGCGTCGACGCCGCGCCGCGGCAGGCGCGTCACCACCGTCTCCGAATGGCCGCCGACGCCCTCCGGCGCGGGCGTGAGCTGGATGATGCGCGCGCGCAGGAGCGCGACGTCGCCGTCGGCGCGCGGATCGCCGAGCGGATCGCGGTGGGCGGCGAAGGCGACGTCGATCGTCGCCCAATCCTCGTCGAGAAGAACGCGTCGCGCCAGCGGCAGCGCGACTTCTTCTTCGAGCCGCATGTGCGCTTCGAGCGTCGCGCAGAAGCTCGAGCACTCCTCGATCAGGCCTGCGACGCCCGCCCGATCGCCCGCGCCGACCGAGCCGGCGAGCGCGCGGATGCGCGCGACCTGAAGCGGACAGACCCTGTGTTCATTATCGAGCCGCGCCAGCGCCGTCGCGCCGTCGCAGGTGCGGCGGCGGATCCGCGCGAACAGGAGATCGCTTTCTTTCGGGTGATGGTAGCGCGCCGGAAACGCGTCGAGATAGTCGGCGATCAGCGCCACGGTGTGGAGATCGTCGGCGGTCGGCGCGGCGGCGAGCCGCTCGCTGAGCGCGCCGAGGGCGTTGGCGACCAGCCGCATGTTGCGGTGTTCGGCCTCGATGACCGCGAGCGCGCGCATCGCCTCACCCCTCGCCGTTGCTGGCCGCGCCAAGATAGGCGGCGATCACTTCCGGGTTGCGGCGGACTTCGTCCGGCGCGCCCTCGGCGAGCTTCTTGCCGTAGTCAAGCACGACGATGCGCTGGGCGACGCTCATCACCAGCTTCATGTCGTGCTCGACCAGGACGACGGTGACGCCGCGCCGGCCGATCGCGCCGATGAGGCGCTCGACCTCGTCGGTCTCGGTGTGGTTGAGGCCTGCGGCGGGCTCGTCGAGAAACAGCAGCTCCGGCGCCGCGGCGAGCGCGCGGGCGATCTCCAGGCGCTTCAGGGCGCCGTAGGGCATGGCGCGCGCCTCGGCGTCGAGATAGGCGCCGCAGCCGACGAAGGCGAGCAATTCGGCGGCTTCCGCGCGCGCCGCCCGGTCGCGCGCGACCAGGCTCGGCCGCCGCGCCATCGCCGCCAGCAGGCTCGAGTTGAGGCGCAGATGGGCGCCGACCATGACGTTCTCGATCGCCGAGAGGTTCATCGACGCCTGAAGGTTCTGGAACGTCCGCGCGACGCCGCGGCGCGCCAGGCTCTCGGGCGGCAGCCCCGCCACCTCCTCGCCCCGCAGCCGGATCGAGCCCGAGCTCGGCGCGATCAGGCCGGTGATCAGGTTGAACAGCGTGGTCTTGCCGGCGCCGTTGGGGCCGATCACTGCGTGGATCGTCCCCTTGGCGACGGAGAACGTGACGTCGGAGACGGCGGCGACGCCGCCGAAGCTCTTCGACAGCTTCTCGAGGCGAAGCATCGTCACGCCGCCTTTCGTCCGAAGCGCGCCGCCAGGCTCGGCGCGATCCCCCGCGGCAGGAAGATCATCGTCGCCACCAGGATCGCGCCGTAGCCGATCGTCTCGTAGCCTTCGAAGCGCGCGAGCAGCTCCGGGGCGAGCGACAGCAGCGCCGCGCCGAGCACCGACCCCCAGATCGACGCCATCCCGCCGACCACCACCATGGTCACGAGCTGCACCGATTTCGGGAACGCGGCGAGCCCCGGGGTGACGAAGCCTTCGTAATGTCCGTAGAGCGAGCCGACGAAGGCCGCGGCCACCGCCGACAGCACGAAGACGCGGGTCTTGAAGCTGGCCGCGTCGACGCCGAGCGTCCGCGCGGCGGTCTGGGAGCCGTGCAGCGCGCGCAGCGCCCTCCCGGCCGGGCTGTCGACCAGATTGCCGGCGATGAGGATCGCCGCGACCAGCAACGCCGCGAACGCCCAGTACCAGCTCCTTTCGCCCGCCAGGCGCCAGCCGAAGACGGAGAAGTCGGGCACGGCCATGCCGTCCGGACCGCCGGTCAGCGCCACCTCGTTGGATAGCGCGATCGAGGCGACGACGCCGAGGCCGAGGGTCGCCATGGCGAGATAGTGCCCTTCGAGCCGCAGGATCGCCCGGCCGACGAGGTAGGCGAGCGCCCCCACCGCCGCCGCGCTCGCCAACAGCGCGGCGAGCGGCGGCCAGCCGAAGGCGCCGACGAGGATCGCCGAGCCGTAGGCGCCGAGGCCGAAGAACGCCGCGTGGCCGAGGCTGATCTGGCCCGCGTAGCCGATAAGAAGGTTGAGCGCGATGGCGAGCGTCGCGTTGACCGCGATGCGGATGGCGACGTCGAAGTAATAGGCGTTGGGCAGGACGAGCGGCAGCGCGACCAGCGCCGCGGCGAACAGAAGCGTCGGCGCGCGGGAGGAAAGCGCTCGCGGGAGCGGCGGGGCGCGCATCATCGCCCTCACGTCCCGCCGCCGCGCGCCGCGCCGAACAGGCCGCTCGGGCGGACGAGTAGGATGACGAGCACGACCACGATCGCGACGGCGTCCTTGTAGGCGGAGGAGAAATAGCCGGCGGTCATGCTCTCCATCAGGCCGAGCGCGAGACCGCCGACGACCGCGCCGACGCCCGAGCCGAGCCCGCCGATCGCCGCGGCGACGAAACCCTTGAGGCCGAGCATGACGCCTGCGTCGTACGACGCGTTGGCGATCGGCGCGATCAGCACGCCGCCCAACGCGCCGAGCCCCGCCGAGAGGACGAAGCTCATCGACAGCACGCGGCGCGTGTCGATCCCGACCAGCTCGGCGGCGAGGCGGTTGTGGGCGGTGGCGAGAATGCCCTTGCCCAACCGGGTTCGCGCGAAGAACAGCGCCAGCGCCGCCACCACGACCAGCGTCGTCGCCAGCGCCCACAAGCTCTGCGGCAGCACCGCCGCGCCGGCGAACGCGATCGGCTTGTCGCCGGAGAACGGCGGCAGGGCGCGCCCGCCCTTGCCGAGCGTCGTCTCGACGCCGCCGCGCAGGACCATCGAGACGCCGATGGTGATGATCACCAGGGCGGTCGCGTCGGCTTCGCGCGCCGGCGCGATGGCGAGCTTGGCGACGATGAAGCCGATCAGCGCCGTCGCCGCCACCGCGCCGACCACCGCCAACGGCAACGGCACCCCCGTCGCCGCGAGAGACGCGGCGATCATGCCGCCGAGCATGATGAACTCGCCCTGGGCGAAATTGATCACGCCGGAGGCGTTGTAGATGATCGAGAAGCCGAGCGCCGACAGCGCGTAGGTCGCTCCGACGGTGACGCCGGCGAAGATCAGCTGCAGGAATTGCGACACGGCCGGGTTTCCGTCACGGCGGAAGAACGCAGAGCCGGGCTTCGGGGCGCGCGCGCCGAAGCCCGACGAGAGGTCAGTCCGCCAGCCTCCATTTGCCATCCCGGATTTCGATCATGCGGAAGGCGCTGGCGCTCAGGCCCAGGTGGTCCTGCGGCGACATCGAGACAAGGCCGCCGGTGCCGACGAAGCCGGTGGTCTTCTCGATTTCGTCGCGCACTTTCGCCTTGTCGACCGAGCCGGCGCGCTCCACCGCCGCCTTCCAGATGAAGAAGGCGTCGCGGGCGTGCCCGCCGAAGGTCGAGACGTCGCCGCCGGTCTTGGCGACGAACAGCGCGACATAGTCGCTGAGCACCGCCCGCTGCGGATCGGCGGGGTCGAGCTGCTCGGGAATGAGGATCGCCGCCGCGGGAAAGCGCTCGCCCTCGGCCGCCGCGCCGGCGAGGCGAATGAACTCCGCGCTGGCGACGCCGTGCGACTGGTAGACCGGCAGCGTGATCCCGAGCTGGGCGATGTCCTTGGCGACCACCGCCGGTCCCTCGCCCATGCCGAAGACGAAGATCGCCTGCACGCCGTCGACGCCGCGGATCTTGGCGAGCTGCGCAGTGACGTCGGCGTCCTTGGGGCCGTAGGTCTCGTCGGCGACGATCGCGACGCCGGCCTTCGCCGCCGCGACGAGCGTCTCCTTGCGCCCCGACTGGCCGAAGCCGGAGGTCTCCGACAGGAGCGCGATCTTGGTCAGCCCGCGCTTCGTCGCGTCGGCGAACACCCGCTCGGCGGCCATGCGGTCGCTGTGGGCGACCTTGAACAGCCACTTCTTGACCGGCTCGGAGATCACCACGCCGGCGGCCAAGGAAACGAAGGGAATCTCGGCGCGCTCGGCCAGCGGATACATCGCCATGGTCGAGCCGGTGGTCGAGCCGCCGATCAGCGCGTCGACGCGATCGTCCTCGATCAGCCGCTTGGCGAAGCCGTTGGCTTGCGCCGCCTCCGAGCCGTCGTCATAGGCGACGAGCTTGATCGAGCGGCCGAGCAGTCCGCCTTCGGCGTTGATCCTGTCGACATAGATCTGCAGCGTCTTCAACTCCGGGTCGCCGAGGTAGGCGGCCGGACCGGTCGCCGACAGCACCGAGCCGATCTTGATCGGCTCCGCGGCGTGCGC
>CAZKHF010000110.1:0-9448 GCA_964552445.1 uncultured Bradyrhizobium sp.
GAGAACACGTGGCTCGCCGACCAGTCGAGGATCTCCTGCACCTCCGGCCAGAACGCTTCGTCGCTGACGCGCGGCTGCAGCGCGTTGACGCCGGTGACGATCAGGCCGTCGAACTTGTCGTCGCGGATGTCGCTCAGCGGATTGTAGAACTTGACGATGTGCTCGGCCGGCGTGTTGCGGCTCTTGTGGCCGTTACGGACCGCGCGAACGTACGCGTCGGTGGCGACGAAGGTCAGATTGACCTGCAGCGGCGTGCTGCCGAGCCAGGCGGCGAGCTGGCGCTCGGTCGTCATCTTGTCGGCCATCAGGTTGAGGATGGCGATCTGCAGCGGCCGGATGTCCTGATGCAGCGCGCGGCCCTGGTCGATCGCCGCGCCGCTGGCGAGCGTGGGCAGGAACGGGTGGGCTTCCTCGGAAGCGACAATGACCGGCACGAGAACCTCCTGAGCGCGCGACGACAAAACGCGCGAACTTCGCCACGGCGACCGCCGGCGACGAAGTCGCCTGCCAGGATCACAGCGCGGAGGCTTTGGGGAGGCTTCCTGATCTGTGACGCTTTAGCTGTTGGTGACGCGGCAGCAAGCTGATCCTGTCAAATCCCGCGGGCCGGCGGTGTGATCGCGCCGGACGAACGGAATTCATATGGACAGGGCGCCCGGCGTGTCAAGCCGGCGGCGGGCGGCAGGATGAACGGAAGGTTGCTCGCGCGGGCCGGTTGGCGATTGGCTTCGCGCCCGCTCCGTTTTGACGCCCGCGTCGGCAAATCCGAGGCGCCGGCGGCGATGGCGGGCGCGGTTCTCCCGCGCGGTCGGCTGACGGGGACCTACGAGCGGGAACAAGGGCGCTCGCCGGCTCTTGACGCCGCGCGGCGTCTTTCCCACCTCCATTGGCGCTCCCAGTCGGGCAGCGCTGACAGCCCGGCCGAGGCGATCGGCAGGGTTTGCGACGCGCCGCGTCGGCGGCGCCGCGCTTCCCGCCCAGGGAGCGGCAAGAAGGAGTCGACAATCACCATGATCATGGATCCGTTCGATGCGCTTTCGAGCCTGCAACAGGCTTTGGACGCCTTCCGCGCCTCCGATTGGCTGACGACGGGGCCGAGCGGCGGGGGCGGCTATCCGTTGCTCAACGTGTTCCGCAAAGGCGACGACTTCGTCATCGTCGCCGAGGCGCCGGGCGTGCGGAAATCCGACCTGACCGTCGAGGTCAAAGGCCGCACCATCCGTCTCGCCGGGACGAAGTCGGTGGCCTATCCGGAGAAGGCGAGCCTGCATCGCCGCGAACGTCTCGGCGGGCGATTCGACCGCGCGGTGACCCTGCCGGTGGAGATCGACGCCGACGGCGTCAAGGCCGAATGGCGCGACGGCGTGCTCGCCGTGTTCCTGCCGCGCGCCGAGCGCGACAAGCCGAAGTCGATCCCGGTCGCCTGACCCGGGCCGCAACCCGAACACGAATGGAGGACACGATGACCGAGACCCAGGAGCTCGCGGTTCGCGACAAGAAAGAGCTGGTCAGCAAGGAAGAGAAGACGGTTCCCGGCCGGTTCTACGTCCCTTACGCCGACATCTACGAGACCGACGACGCGCTTACGGTGGCGATGGAGATGGCGGGGGTGGAGAAGAAGGACCTCAGCGTCGCGCTGGAGGACGACGTGCTGCGCGTGGAGGGGCGCATCGACTTCGGCAAGTACGAAGGCATGGAGCCGGTCTACACCGAGTACAACGTCGGCCCCTACGCGCGCGCCTTCGCCCTGTCGAGCAAGATCGACCAGGAGAAGATCAGCGCCCAGCTCGAGGACGGCGTGCTGACCCTCACCCTGCCGAAGGCCAAGCAGGCCGAGCCGCGGCGGATCGCCATCGGCTGAGCGACGTCCGCGCGAGCGGCGGCCGCCCCGCCGCCCGCGCCGGCGCTTGTTGAAGCTTCGTTCATCAATTTCGGGCGACAATGGCGACGTAAGTTCCTGACGGCGCGGGCTCGCGCCCGCCGTCCGAAAAGGCTGCGCCATGTTCCGCCGCGTCTCCCTCGTTCTCGCTCTGGCCGTCGGGCTCGCGCCCGCGGCCTTCGCCGCCCCCGACTCGGCGAAGCCCGAGGCGGTGAAGGTCATGCTCGACCAGGCGAAGGTCGCCCAGCTCCCCGCCGGCGTCCGCACCCTGATCGTCGGCAATCCGGCGATCGCCGACGTCACCATGCTCAAGGGCGGCGAAGCGATGGTGATCACCGGCAAGGGCTACGGCGAGACCAATCTGATTGCGCTCGACGCGTCGGGCAATATAATCGAGGAAAAGAACATCGACGTCGAACCGACGCGATCGGTGCTGGTCGTGCAACGGGGGGACGCGCGCGAGTCCTATTGGTGCAACCCGCTTTGCATGCCGACGGTTCAGCTTGGCGATGAGAACAAGGCTTTCACCGAAGCGAGCGGGCAGATCAGCGCCCGCAACGGGCTCGCGCAGGGCGGAGGCAACAAGTAAGGCGGACGGCGGGGCGCCGCGCCGCGCCCGCTCATGCGCCGTCTGATCGTCGAAGAACCGGTGTCGAAGGCCGCGGCGTGGAGCCTGCGGACGGCGGCGTTCGCGCTGGCGACGGCGGCCGTCGCCGTCGGCCTTTCGCGCTTCGTCGGCCTGGACGCGACCTCGGCGTTGACCGTGTTCGGCGCGGCGCTGACGCTGGCGATCCTCGCGGCGCTGCTCGCCGGCGCGGCGGCGGCGGTGATCTGGCGCACCGGCCGGCGCGGCGCCGGCCAGGCGGCGTTCGGCGCGGCGCTAGCGCTGGCGCTGATCGCCTATCCCGCCTATCTCGCCTCCTGCGCGTTGCGGTTGCCGCCGATCGCCGACGTGACCACCGACCTCGATTCGCCGCCCTCGTTCATGATCTCCGCCAAGGCGCGGGAGGCGCGCGCCGGCTGGACCCCGCCGCCGCGCACGGCGGAGATCGCGCTTCTGCAGAAGGCCGCCTATCCCAAGGCGCAGCCGCTCCTGGTCGACCTCGAGCCGGCGCAGGCCTACCAGCTCGCCTTGCGCGTCGCTAAGGACCTCGGCTGGAAGGTCGTCGACTCCAGCCCCCCCAACCTGCGCGTCGACGGCGTGGCGCAGGTCGAGGCGATCGCCCGGTCGCCGGCGTTCGGCTTCGTCTCTGACATCGCCATCCGCATTCGGCCGCTGGCGAGCCAGACGCGCATCGACCTGCGCTCGGTGTCGCGGGTCGGCCGGCACGATTTCGGCGCCAACGCGCGCCGGATCGAGAAATTCGTCGCCGCGATCCAGGACGCGACCCAGGGGCCGTGAGGGTCAGGCGCGGCGGAACCTCGCGCCAAGCGCCGGCGCGCCGTCCGCGACCGCCAGGCCGCGCGCGACCAGGTGCTCGAGATGGGCGAGCGTGGTCAGCTTCGCGGCGCCGATCAGCGACGGACTCAAGCCCCCGTAGACGCCGGCGACGATCGCGTCGACGTCCGCTTCGCCCGCCGCCAGCCGATCGAGGATCGCCGCCTCGCGCCGGCGTTGGCGCCGCGCCAAGGCCGCGAGCCGGCGTTGCGGGTCGGCGACCGGGCCGCCATGGCCGGGCCAGTAGACCGCTTCGCGCCGGCGGCGCAGCTTCGCCAGCGACGCCATGTAGTCGGCCATCGCGCCGTCGGGCGGGACGATCGCCGTGCTCGACCACGCCATCACGCAGTCGCCCGAGAACAGGGCGTTCTCCTCGCTGAAGGCGAAGCACAGGTGGTTGGCGACGTGGCCCGGCGTGGCGACCGCCTCGAGGGTGAAGCCGCGTCCGGCGATCCGCTCGCCGTCGGCGAGCGCGACGTCGGGCGCGTAGTCGAGCGCGTGCGAGGAATCGACGCGGCCGGGAATGTGGGCGCGCGCGCCAAAGATCGGCGCGCCGGTCAGGCGGCGCAGCGCCGCAGCGCCGGCGGCGTGGTCGCGGTGGCTGTGGGTGACGACGATCCGGCTCACCCGCTCGCCGGCGATCATCGCCAGCAGCCGGTCGAGATGCGCCGGATCCGCCGGGCCGGGATCGACCACCGCCGTCTCGCCCTCGCCGACGACGTAGGTGCAGGTTCCGGTGAAGGTGAACGGCGAAGGATTGCCGGCGATCAGTCTGCGCAGGAGGGGCGAGAGCCGCGTCGCGGCGCCGCTTCCGAGCGCCTCGGCCTCGGTCGGCGCGAGCAGAACAGGGGCGGATCGGCGGTTCACGGCGCGCTCCGGCGGTCGCGGGACGAGAACTGCGGCGCGATCGCCGCCTTGTCTAGGCCCGCTTCCGCCGTCTATACCCACATCCGTCGTCTGGCGCGAACCGCCGCCGCGAGCGTCGAAGTTAGAGGGAGAGGGAACTCGCCATGCACACGCCGCCGAACGCGACTTTGATCGCCACGCTGTGGCCCTCCCGCGCCGCTCCCCGCCTCGTCCGCGCCGCCGCGCTCGCCATCGGCGGAACGCTGCTCCTCACCGCCTCGGCCAAGATCCAGGTTCCCTTCTACCCGGTGCCGATGACGATGCAGACGCTCGCCGTGCTGGTCATCGGCGCCGCCTTCGGGGCGCGGCTCGCCGCCGCGACGCTGGCGCTCTATCTCGCCGAGGGCTTCGTCGGGCTGCCGGTGTTCGCCGGCGTCGTCGCCGGCCCCGCGTACATGGCCGGCCCGACCGGCGGCTATCTGGTCGGCTTCCTGGTCGCGGCGGCGCTGGTCGGTTGGCTCGCCGAGCGCGGCTGGGACCGCGACTGGCTGCGCCTGATCGCCGCGATGACTCTCGGCCATGCGGCGCTGTTCGTCCTCGGCTTCCTCTGGCTCGCGGCGCCGCTCGGCGCCGAACGGGCCTGGGCGGTCGGCGTCGCGCCTTTTTACGCGGCGACGGCGCTCAAGACCCTGCTGGCGGCGGCGCTGGTCGGCGCCGCCTGGCACGGCCTGGCGCGCGCGCGCCGCGACGACGCCTAGGCCCGGCGCGGTTTGCCGCGCCGCGGCCGCGGCGTCATAATCCGCTTCGCAGATTCGCGGAACGAAACGACGGGGCGGGGCCGCCGATGGCGAGCAGGATTCTACCGGTCATCATGTGCGGCGGGGCCGGGACGCGCGTCTGGCCCGAATCGCGCGAGACCATGCCGAAGCAGTTCATTCCGCTGATCGGATCGTCGTCGACCTTCCAAAACGGGCTGCAGCGCCTCGCCGATCCGCTGTTCGACGCGCCGATCGTCGTCACCAACCGCGACTATCGCTTCATTGTGCGCGAGCAGCTCGACGAGATCGGCGCGAAGGCGACCATCGTGCTCGAGCCCTCGCGCCGCGATTCCGGGCCGGCGGTGGCGATCGCCGCCGAGCTGGCGGCGCGACGCGACCCGACGACGGTGGCGGCGGTGTTCGCCGCCGACCATGTGGTGCTCGACCATGCCGCCTTCCTCAGCGCTTGCGCCGCGGCGGCGACCGCCGCCGCGGAAGGCTTCATCGCCACGCTCGGCGTCGCGCCGAGCGAGCCGGCGACCGGCTACGGCTACATCCGCCCCGGCGCGCCGATTGGCGCGGGCGGGGCCCGCCGCGTCGCGGCCTTCGTCGAGAAGCCCGACCTCGCCACCGCCAAACGCTACGTCGCCGAAGGTTATTTGTGGAACTCGGGCAACTTCTTCTTTCGCGCCGACGTCATGCGCGAGGAGCTCAAGGCTTTCGAGCCGGAGATGGCGAGGGCCGCCGCGAAGGCGCTCGACGCCGCGGTCGACGACCTCGGTTTCCTCGCCCTCGACGCCGAGGCGTTCGCCGAGGCGCCGAAGAAGTCGATCGACTATGCGGTGATGGAGCGCACGAAACGGGCGGCGGTGACGCCGGCGGACATGGGCTGGTCCGACGTCGGCAATTGGGACGCGGTGTGGAAGCTGTCGCAGCGCGACGCCAACGGCAATTCGATCGTCGGCGAGGGCGTCACGCTCGACGCCAAGAACGTGCAGATCCGCTCCCACGACCTTTTGACCGCGGTGGTCGGCGTCGACGACGTCGCCGTCGTCTCGACCCAGGACGCAGTCCTGGTGCTGGGGCGCGATCAGGGCGACAAGGTCAAGCGCCTGGTCGACGCGCTGAAGCAGGGCCGGCGCCGCGAGGCGATCGAGCACAAGCGCGTCTACCGGCCGTGGGGCTATTATCAGTCAATCGACTCCGGCCCGCGTCACCAGGTCAAGCACATCGTCGTCGCGCCGGGCCGGCGCCTCTCCCTGCAGAAGCACTTCCACCGCGCCGAGCATTGGGTGGTGGTCAGGGGCGCGGCGGAAGTGACGCGCAACGGCGAGACGATCATGGTGCACGAGAACGAGTCGATCTTCCTGCCGATCGGCTCGACGCACCGGCTCGCCAACCCCGGCAAGATCAATCTCGAGCTGATCGAGGTGCAGACCGGCTCCTATCTCGGCGAGGACGACATCGTGCGCCTCGACGACGTCTACCACCGGTCGTCGAGCTGACGGCCTAACGGCAGGCAGGAACTGCGAAATCGGCGTCGTCGCGGCGCCAGACAATCGCCACATATGCGGCCAAAGGTCGCGCCCTCGAAGGAGGCGCGGACATGGCCACCGCCGACGCGACGCGAAGCGCAAGTCGTCCCCTGGACCTCGAGCGCGCCGCCTTGTTCCTCGACGTCGACGGCACGCTGCTCGACATCGCCCCGACGCCCGACGGCGTGACGACGCCCGACGGGCTCGTCGCCAGCCTCGCGCGTCTTGAAGCCGCGCTCGGCGGCGCCTTGGCGATCGTCACCGGCCGAACCATCGCCGACGTCGATCGGCTCTTCCGGCCGCTGACGACGCGCGCGGCGGGCGTCTACGGAATCGAGATGCGCTTCGAGTCGAACGGCGAGATCGTCGCCGCGACCGCCGCGCTGCCCGCGCGTCTGTGGCTGGCGTTGAACGCCGCGCTGTTGGAGTTTCCCGGCGTCTTCGCCGAGGACAAGCGCTTCTCCTTCGCCGTCCACTACCGCGCCGCGCCGGACGCCGCGACGGGGTTGCGCGCTTCGCTTGGCCGGCTCGCCGAAGCGGAGGCCGGGCTCGACCTCGAAGTCGCCGCGGGCGGATTCGTCTACGAGCTGAAACCGCGCGGCTTCAACAAGGGGCGCGCCCTGGCGCGCTTTCTCTTGCGCGCTCCGTTCGCGGGGCGGACGCCGGTGTTCGTCGGCGACGACGCGGCAGACGAATCCGCTTTCGCCGCGGCGGCCGACCGGCGCGGCGTCGCCTACGCGGTCGGACGGCGACGGCCGGGCGTCGCCGAGGTCTTCGCCGACCCGACGACGGTGCGCGAATGGCTCGCCGCCGTCGTCGCCGGGCGGGCGGCGACATGAACCCCGCGGCGGCGGGCGTCAGCGCCGACATGGACTTCGCGCTGATCGGCAATTGCCAGACCGCCGCGCTGGTCGACCGGCGCGCGCGCATCGTCTGGTGGTGCTTTCCCCGCTTCGATTCCGATCCCGTGTTCTCCCGCCTGCTGGCGGGCGACGAGGAGAAGGGCTTCTGCGAGGTGGCGCTCGCCGACGCGGTCGACGAGGGCGCCGAGGCGCAATACGTGCGCAACACGGCGATCGTCTCGACCGTTCTCAGCGACGCGCACGGCGCGAAGGCGCGCGTCACCGACTTCGCGCCGCGCTTCCAGCTCTACGAACGCACCTACCGCGCGCCGCAGATCATCCGGCGCATCGAGCCGATCGCCGGCCTGCCGCGCATCGTCATCAGGGCGCGGCCGACCTGCCGCTACGGGCGGCCGATCGACCACGTCAGCCTCGGCTCCAACCACATCTGCTACCTCGGCGGCGACCAGGCGCTGCGGCTCACCACCGACGCGCCGATCTCCTACATTCTCTCCGAAACCACCTTCGCCTTGACCCGGCCGGTCAACCTGTTGTTCGGCCAGGACGAGCCGCTGCGCAACGCGGTCGACGTCACCTGCCGCGAGTTTCTCGATCGCACCCGCGACCACTGGCTTGAGTGGGTGCGTCGCCTCGGCGCGCCCTACGAATGGCAGTCGGCGGTGGTGCGCGCGGCGATCACCCTCAAGCTGTTGAGTTTCGAGGACACGGGCGGAATCGTCGCGGCGGTGACGACCTCGATTCCCGAGGCGCCGGGAACAGCGCGCAACTGGGACTATCGCTATTGCTGGCTGCGCGACGCCTTCTTCGTCGTCCAGGCGCTCAATCGGCTCGGCGCCACCGACACGATGGAGGCCTACATCAACTATTGCACCACCGTCGCCGCTGAGCGCTCGCCGAACATCGCTCCGGTCCACGGAGTCGTGCCGTTCACGCCCCTCGACGAGCGGACGGCGCCGGACCTCAAGGGCTATTTCGGGCAGGGGCCGGTGCGCGTCGGCAATCTCGCGGCGACGCAGGCGCAGCACGACGTCTACGGCTCGATCGTGCTCGGCGCGACGCAGATGTTCATCGACGAGCGGCTGCCCAAGATGGGCGACGCCGCGTTGTTCAGCCACCTGGAGAAGCTCGGCGGCCAGGCGCGCAAGGTCGCTTTCGAGCCCGACGCCGGCATTTGGGAATACCGCGGCCGGGCGCGCGCGCACACCTATTCGGTGGCGCTGTGCTGGGCCGCCTGCGACCGGCTGAGCAAGATCGCGCGCCTGCTCGGCCTAAGCGAACGCGCGCGCTACTGGGGCGACGGCGCGCGCGACATCCGCGAGCGCCTGCTCGCCGGCGCCTGGGACGATAAACGCCGCGCGCTGACCGGCGCGATCGGCTCTTCCGACCTCGACGCCAGCGTGCTGCTGCTCGCCGAGTTCGGTCTATTGGCGCCCTCCGACCCGCGCTTCCGCGACGCCTGCGAGGCGATCGGGCGCGAGCTGGCGCGCAACGGCCGCGTCATGCGCTACGCGGCCGACGACGACTTCGGCGCGCCGGAGACCGCGTTCCTCGCCTGCAACTTCTGGTACGTCGACGCGCTGGCGCTGATCGGCCGCCACGAGGAGGCGCGCGAGCGCTTCGCCTCGATCCTCGCCTGCCGCAACCATTTCGGGCTGCTGTCGGAGGACGTCCACCCGGAGACCGGGCGCCTGTGGGGCAACTTTCCCCAAGCCTATTCGATGGCGGGAATCATCAACACCGCGACGCGGTTGTCATCGAGTTGGGAGGAGGCGTGGGCATGCGCTTGATCATCGTCTCGAATCGCGTCGCCCTGCCCGCCCCCGGGCGCAAGCAGGCCGCCGGCGGCCTAGCGGTGGCGGTGAAGGCGTCGCTGAAGAACCGCGACGGCGTGTGGTTCGGCTGGAGCGGGGAGATCAGCGAGGAAAGCCGCGGGCCGCCGCGCTTCGTCAGGCGCAACCGCGTCGCCTACGCCGTCATCGACCTGTCGAGCACGGATTACCAGGAATACTACAACGGCTTCGCCAACCGGGTGCTATGGCCGATCCTGCATTATCGCGTCGACCTGCAGGAGTACTCGCGCGCCGACCAGAGCGGCTACATGCGCGTCAACCGGCGCTTCGCCGACCAGC
>CAZKHF010000111.1:0-9435 GCA_964552445.1 uncultured Bradyrhizobium sp.
AGGCGTTCTCGACGCAGGCCCACGGCTCGATCAGCGCCAGCGCCGAGGCCGACAGGTCCTCCGGCGCGGGAATGAGCATCGACTCGCCGTCGGGCGAGGTGATGACCCGCTCGTCGAGCAGGACGTAATCCTGCAACGCGCCTTCGAAATTGTAGCCGAAAGCGGCGTTGGACTTGTCCGTCGGCAGCCAGCGATAGTCGGTCTCGACCAGAAACCGTTCGCCGACCTTGTAGCGTTCGACGCCGGGCCCGACCCGCGCCACCCGGACGACCGCCTCGTGGCCGGGGACGGTCGGCTTGTCGCCGGGAACGTAGTTCGGCATTTCGGCGAGCGCCTCAGCGCCGAGGCCCTTGAGGACCTCGGACTTCCGGCTGTGCTGGGAGAACTGTTTCAACAGCTTGAGGTCGGAGAAGCACAAGCCGACCGCCTCGACCTTGGCGAGAAGCTGGCGCGGTCCCGGGTTGGCGATCGGCTTGGCGGGATTGAGCTCGAGCTTGTCGGGGCCGACGAGCTGGACGGCGCGTTCCGTCTGCGGAATGTCGTTCATGGCGGGCCTCTCACTCCAGTCTTTCGAGCAGTCGCTTTGGCGAAACCGCGGCGTCGAGATCGTTCAGTTTCTCTTCGCCGCCCGGGCGCAGGGCGCGCCCCGCCGCGGCGAAGAAATCGTTCTTCGCCGCGACCGAGGCGAAGCTAGCCTTGGCCCAAGGAGAGAGATAGCCCAGCCCAAGCTCGCGCTGCAGAACCGAATGCGCGTAGACGATCAAGGCGCCGCGCAGAAACGTCGGCGCCAGCGGCTTGAGCTCGGCGGAAGCAAACGAATCGACAAACTTCTGCCCCGGCGCGTTCATCTCGGTGCCGGCGACGACGGGGAAGCCGCGGCGCTCGGCGAGCGCCACGACCTCGTAGAGATTCCTGAGCCTTTGGTCGGAAACGCCGGGCGTGACGTTGCGGTCGGGAATGACGTTCAACGCCGCGGCCCCGGACGCCGTGGCGACGTCGAGGAACGCCTCCATCCGCCGCTCGCCGGCGCTGAAGCCGTCGAGCCACGCCGCGGTCGGGATCGCGCCCGCTTCGAGAACGAAGCGGTTCATCTTCGCCATCTCGGGGAACGAGCCGCCGTCGGGCGCGACATAGCCGACGCCGCCCTGCTTCATCGTCTTCGAGCGGATCAGCCCCTGCAGCTTCGCGCTCTCCGGCGGCGCGGCGCCGAGCCGCTCGCGCCAATACGCGGCGCGGCGCTCAGCGTCCGGGAACGTCTCGGCCGCCTTGCGCTCGTAGGCCGCGCAAAGATGACGTTCGGTGGCGTTGCCGCGCGGCGTCAGCGGGGCGACGTCGGAAGCAAAATCGAGCTTTACGGGATCGAGGTAGGCGTTGATGCGGTCGATCATGCCTCGCGTCCGCCTCTCGGCGGCGGCGCGCATCTCGGCGAGGAAAAGCTGAGGCCCGGCGCCGGGGAACCCGACGCCCATGTTGTAGGCGACGCCGGGCTCGCCGGGAGAGTTGATCTCCAGCGTGGCGAATTCCGGCACGAACACGCGCGACTCCAGGCCGGCGCAGCCCTTCAACCCTATCAGCCTTCCTGCTTCGTGGAATTCATCGACGCCGTCGAGCACGTCGAAATCGACGATGCCGGCGACCGCCAGTCCCGCCTTGCGCGCCAGCCAGGCGAACTTCGACGGCGAATAGCCGTAGGCGTTGTAGGAGAAGAAGGTGTGGGCGTGGAGATTGACCGCGCCGCCCGGCTCGGAAAGCGCGATCTCGCCAAGCTCGACAGCGCGCTTGAGCTGCGTCAGCGCTTCCCGCCGTCGGCTGCGGTCGAAGTCGTCGAGCTGGCGCTCCAGTTGATCGACGGCGATCATCGACGAGGCTCCCGCTCGCGCCGCCGCGGCGGGACGTGGATGCTTTCGCCGCGCAGCGCGTGGGCGGCCTCCATCCAGGCCTCGGCGAAAGTCGGATGGGCGTGGATAGTGTCGCCGAGCTCGCGCGCAGTGAACTCGGCGCGGATCGCCGTGGCCGCGGCGGCGATCAGCTCGGTGGCGTGCGGCCCGACCGCCGCCGCGCCGAGCAGTTGCTCGCTCGCGGCGTCGGCGATCCACTTGACGAATCCGGCGGTCTCGCCCGCCGCCAGCCCCTTGCCGAGGCCGGCGAAGCGGAACTTCCCCGTCTTCACCGCGCGCTTTTCAGCCGCCGCCTCAGCTTCGCTCAAGCCGACGGTCGCCACCTCGGGCGCGGTGAAGATCACGCTGGGGACCAGCGTCGGATGGCGGCGCGGCTTGCCCGCAACCGCATTCTCCGCCGCGACGATCCCTTGCGCGGTGGCGAAGTGGGCGAGCTGCGTCTTGCCGGTCACGTCGCCGATGGCGAAGATCGTCGCCGCCTTGGTGCGGCAATAGTCGTCGGCGTCGATGAAGCCGCGGGCATTGGTCGCGAGCCCGGCGGCGGCGAGGTTGAGCCCGTCCGTCACCGGCCGGCGGCCGACGGCGTTGAGCAGCAGATCCGCATCGAGCGTCTCGTCGCCGACCACGGCGCGCACGCCGCGCGCGTCGGCGACGATCTCGGTCGCCGGCTTGCCGGTGAGCACGCGCACGTCGAGGCGCTTCTCCATATGGCCGCGAACTTCGCCGCGCAGGTCGGCGTCGAGCAGCGTCAGGATGTCCGCAAGCAGCTCGACGATCGTCACCTTGACGCCGAGCATCGCCGCCATCGAGGCGATCTCGCAGCCGATGAAGCCGCCGCCGAGCACGATCATGCGCTCCGGCAGGCGATCGAGCGCGAGGAACGCCCGGCTCTCGACGATCCGCTCGTGCTTAGGGACAAAGTCCGGCGTCGCCGAGGTCGAGCCGGTGGCGATGATGGTCTTCTTCGCGCCGATCGCCTCGGCGCCGTCGACGACCAGGGTCTCGCGGTCCCTGAACGCCGCCGCGCCGGAGACGAGCCTGACCCCATTGGCCTTCAGCAATTGCGCGACGCCGCCGCGCAGTTGGGCGACGACCTGGTCCTTGCGGCGGACCATCGCCGCATAGTCGAAGCTCGCGCGCTCGACCGAGACGCCGAACGCCTTCAGGTCATCAAGGCGGTGGTAGGCGTCGGCCGAGGCGATCAGCGCCTTGGTCGGGATGCATCCCCAGTTGAGGCAGGTCCCGCCGACCTGACCCCGTTCGACAATGGCGACGGAAGCGCCGAGCTGCGCGGCGCGGATGGCGGCGGGATAGCCGCCCGGCCCCGCGCCGATCACGACGACGTCAAAACGCTCCATAGTCCCTCGTCCTCGAGTTTGGCCTTGATCCGGTTGACGAAGCGCGCCGCCGTGGCGCCGTCGATCAGGCGATGATCGCTTGACAGCGTCAGCTTCAGCATCGGCCGAATGACGATCGCCTCGCCGCGCGCGACCGGCTTCCTGATCGTGCTCGACACCGCGAGAATCGCCGATTCGCCGGGATTGATGATGGCGGTGAAGTTCTCCACCTCGAGCATGCCCATGTTGGAGATCGAGAAGGTCGAGCCGCTCGTCTCGTCGGGCGAAAGGCCGCCCGCGCGCGCCTTCTCGATCAGCTCTTTGGCGCGCGCGCTCAAGCCCGCCAGAGTCAGCGCGTCGGCGTCGCGGATCACCGGCACCACCAGCCCCTGGTCGAGGTTGACCGCGACGCCGAGATGGACGCGGCTATGCCAGCGCGAGGTCCGGCCGTCGGTCGCGCTGTTGACCACGGGGAACTCCATCAGCGCCAGCACCGCCGCCTCGGCGATGAAGTCGGTCACCGTGTAGCGCGCGCCGGCGGCGTTGGCCCGCGCCCGGCAGGCGAGCGCGTTCCCCATGTCGACTTCGACCGTGACGTAGAAGTGCGGCGCGGTCGTCACGCTCTCGGTCAGCCGCTCGGCGATGATCCGCCGCATGCGCGACAGCGGCTTCGGCTTCTCGGCGACCGCGCGTTCGACGTCGGCGACCTCGATGCGCCCGGCGGCGCCGCCGCCGATGGCGACCAGGTCGAGCCCTTCCTTGGCGGCGAGGGCCTTGGCCGCCGGACTGACGCGCAGCTTCGCGTAACCCCGCGCCTCGAGATAGGCCCTTACGTCCTTCTCGACCACGCGGCCGCCGGGACCCTCGCCGACGATGGCGCGCGGGTCGATCACGCACGCTTTCGCCAGCGCCGCGGCGCGCGGGCTGATGCGGAAGCGCGCCGGGGCGGCGGGAGCGGGCGCCGACGCGGCGGAGAGGGCCGCGGCGAGGGCGCCGCCGGCGCGCGGGGCCGGCTCGGTCGTCTTCGCAGCCGGCGCCGGCGGCGCGCTCGCCGCGGCGGCGGCCTTTGGCGCCGGCGTCTCGGGAATCGCTTCGCCCGGCTGGCCGAGATAGCCGACCACGCTCTGCACCGGCACGCTCACCCCGACCCCGACCGCGATCTTCAGCAGCGTCCCCTGGTTGAAGCTCTCCACCTCCATCACCGACTTGTCGGTCTCGACCAGGAACAGCGTCTCGCCCTTGGCGACCGAGTCGCCCTCTTTCTTCAGCCATTCGACGATGGCGCTCTCCTCGGTCATCTGACCGAACTTCGGCATGACGATCGGCGTGACCATGGCGGGCGCCTCAGAGGATCGAGCGGGCGGCCGCCAGCAGGTCGTCGACGCTGGGCAGGAACGCCTGCTCCAGCACGTGCGACTGCGGCGCGATGCCGTTCTTGGCTCCGACCCGCACGATCGGCGCGTCGAGATAGTCGAACGCCAGCTCCTGCACGGTCGAGGCGACCTCGCCGGTGAAGCTGCCGATGTGCACCGCCGCGCTGGCGACCACGCAGCGCCCGGTCTTCTGCACCGAACGCACCACCGTGTCGATGTCGAGCGGGATCAGGCTGCGCAGGTCGACCACTTCCGCCTCGACGTTCCGTTCGGCCTTCAGCCGTTCCGCCGCCTTGAGGCAATCGACCACCATCGGCCCCCAACTGACGAAGGTGAGATCGCCGCCCTCGCGCTTGACGTCGGCGACGCCGAGCGGAACTAAGCGCTCGCCTTCCGGAACCGGGCCCTTGGCGCTGTAGAGCAGCTGCGACTCGATGAACAGCACCGGATTGTCGTCGCGGATCGCCGACTTCAGCATGCCCTTGGCGTCGGCCGGCGTCGAAGGATAGACCACGTAGAGGCCGGGGATGTGGCAGAACACCGCCTCCAGCGTCTGCGAATGCTGACCGCCGTAACCCTTGCCGCCGCCGGCCGAGGCGCGGATCACCAGCGGCACCTTGGTCTGCGCGCCGCTCATGTAATGCCACTTGGCCGCCTGGTTGCTGATCTGGTCCGACGACATCAGCGCGAAGTCGAAGTACATCAGCTCCGCCACCGGCCGTAATCCCTTCATCGCCGCGCCGCAGGCCGCCCCGCAGATGCACGCCTCGCTGATCGGCGTGTTGAACACGCGACGCCGGCCGAAGGTCTCGAGCAGGCCCTTGGTGACCTTGAACGCGCCGCCGTAGTCGGCGACGTCCTCGCCGTAGAGCACCACCCGGTTGTCGCGCCGCATCTCCTCGACCAGCGCTTCGCGGATCGCGTCCTTGTAGCTCATCTCGCCGTTGACCCGCTTGGCTTGCGGCGGCGGCGCGTAGAGCTCGACCTTGGCGAACGGCGCCGGCACGGTCTCGCACTTCGTGTCCGCGTACATGAACTTGAGCACGTCGCCGACGTCCGGATCGGCGGCTTCGGCGGCGCGCTTGGCGGCGCGGGCGTTGCGCTCGGCCACCCGCCGCGCGATCGCGTCGATCCCGTCGCGGTCGAGGATCCCCGCTTCGATCAGCTCGCGCTTGAAAGTCTCGATCGGATCGATCGCCTTCCACGCCGCCTCTTCCTCCTTGGTGCGGTATTCGTTGCGCGGATCGGAGAGCGAATGGCCCCAGTAGCGATAGCAGTCGGCCTCGATCAGAACCGGCCCCTTGCCTTCGCGGCACAGCGCCGCCGCCCGCCGCACCGCGTCGCGCACCGCCAACGGGTTCATGCCGTTGACCAGCTCGGCGTGCATGCGATTGTCAGCGAAGCCCGCCGCGCGCTGCGCCAGATGGCTGACGCCCGACACCTCGTCGTCGGCGCGCCCCGTCATGCCATAGTGGTTGTTGCAGATGAGGAAGATGATCGGCAGGCCGAACGCCCGCCCGTTCGCGTAGTGGTTGACGAACTGCGATTGCGCCGCGAAGTTCAGCGACTCCAGCACCACCCCGTTGGCGTAGGCGCCGTCGCCGGCGAAGCAGCACACCACGCTGTCGGCGCCGAAGTAGCGGTTGGCCAGCGCCGCGCCGGTCGCGATCGGCACGCCGCCGCCGACGATGGCGTTGGCGCCGAGATGGCCGACCGAGAAGTCGGCGATGTGCATCGACCCGCCCCGCCCGCGGCAATAGCCTTCGTCCTTGCCGAACAGCTCGCCGATGGTGCGATAGACGTGCTGCTCCAGCGCCGCCTCGATCAGCTCCTCGCGGCTGTTGGCGCGGCAACCGGGGACGCGCGCGTGAAGCGCTTCCTCGCTCATCGCGCGGATGGCGACCGTGCCCTTGGCCAGGCTCTCGCCGTGGCCGCGGTGGGTGCTGGTGATGCTGTCGGCGATGCGCAGCGCCGAGCAGGCGCCCGCCGCCGTCGCCTCCTGCCCCACCGACACGTGCGTCGGGCCGCGATAGTCGTAGCTGGGAATCGCCGCGTAGGCCCCCGAGCGCAACTTGACGATCATCTCCTCGAACTCGCGGATGATCAGCATGTCCTCGAGAATCGCCGCCGCCTCCCCCGCGCCAAGCGTCGCCGCCGCCAGCTCCGCCCGAGCCCCGCCCCTATAGCGATACGCCGCTATCCGCCCGCAATCGATTTCCCCCGCCTCAAAACTCGGCCGAAGGTCGCTCAAATGAGTCTGGGGTTCTGTGATCATCTTCTCTTCTTCCCGTTTACCAACTGGCGCGACCGGCGCGATCAAACGCCCACCAGGGCGGACCACCGGGCGCGATACGCGTTCAATCCCGCGACCGACCATGGGCCGACGACGCGGGTCTTCGGCGCCGCCGCCCCGGCGCCCCAATGCGCGAGCGCCGCCGCGCCCTCGGCCGCGCCGGCGGGCGAGGCGGGAACGACGACGCGCCGGCCGCGAGCCAAAGCCGCAAGCACGCTGGCGAAGGCCGGCGTCTTGGCGAAGCCGCCTTCGACGATCAGCTCGCCGGGCGCCTGCAGCCGTTCGAGCACATGAGCGGTCATCAGCGCCGCGTAAAGCGTCGCCAGCGCCGCGCGCCCTTCGGGCGTGGTCGGCTTCGGGCCCTCGATCCGCCCGGCGCGGCCGGCGAACGGTCCGCCCTGGTCGGAAAACGAAGGCAGCGCGAAGACGTTGGCCGCGACCACGGCGGCGACGTCGGCTTCGCCGACCTTCGCCGGGTCGGCGCCGGCGAGGATGGCGAATTCGCGGCCGCCCATGAACCGCGCGCTGGGCACCGGCCTGCCGCGGACGTCGACGTTGGCCAGCATGTCGGCGCTGGGATCGAGCTTGCCCTGTCCGCCGACGGCCATGATGATGACCCAGGTTCCGGTCGAAATCACCGTGAACGGGTCGACGCGATCGACAAGATACGCCGCCAGCGCCGCGTTGTTGTCGTGCGCCCCGCACAGCGTCAGCGCGCCGGGCTTAAGCCCGGTCGCCGCCGCCACCTCTTCCTTCACCGGGCCGAGCCTCTCCCAGGCGCGGCGCAACGGCGGAAACAGCCGTCGCCAGCCCAGGCGGTCGACCAGGCTGGAGAAGTCCGCTTCGCGCGGCCTCCACAAGTCGGTGTGGCAGCCGAGCGAAGACGTCTCCGACGCCATCACGCCGCACAGCCGCCAGGCCCAGTATTGGGGATAAGTCAGGAACGCCCTGGCGCGGGCGCACCCGGCGGGGTGATGGCGGTGGAGGTGGAACAATTGCCGCCCGAGATTGAGGCCGCGCGGCACGCAGGGCGACAGCGTCTCCTCGAACGGAGGCCGCACGGCTGCGTATTCGTCGGCGTCGACGTCGTAGCCTTCCCATTCGTAGTCCATCGGCGGAAGCGCGTCGCCGACGTCGTCGACCAGCACGCCCGCCGCGCCGTGCGCCGATATCGACACGACGTCGATAGGAACGGCCGCGGCGAGGTCGCGCAAGGCGTCGACGACGAACCGCCACGCGCCGTCGGTGTCGAGATGCAGGTAGGGGCAGATCGAAGTCGCCGGCAGCGGCGCGTTCGCGCGGCTACGCTCGGCGACGATGTTTCCTTGCGAATCGAACGCGAGCGCCTTGATGTTGGTCTTGCCGACATCAAGCGCCGCCACGCAGCCGACCATGTCGTCACTCCAAATGGAACATCTCGTCGACCGGCGCCGTCGTCGGGCTGCCGTCGGGGTTGGCGGCCATGATGTCCTTCATGTGCGCCCACCAGCGTTTCATTACGGGATGCGAAGGCAGGTCGTCCATGCCGTGGCCGTCGACCCGCTCCAGGTAGGCGAACAGGACGTCGGTCTCGGGGTCGAAATAGATCGAGTAGTTGCGCACGCCCTTTTCCCGCAGCAGCGCCTTGAGCTCCGGCCAGATCTGGTCGTGGCGGCGGCGGTACTCGTCGCGCGCGCCGGGATTGAGAAACATCTTGAAGGCGTAGCGCTGCATCGGGAGCTTTCCTTGCAAGACGGCGGCGCGCCGGCTTGAGGAAAACCCCCGGAGGCTTGCGCCCCCGGGGGGAGTTTCGCCGTCGGCAGGCGGTTGGCCGCTAAGCGGCTCTTAGAAGTCGAAGCCGTTGATATTGCTCTTGTTGAAGATGAAGGGCGACCCAAGCAGGATTTCGCTGCCGTTGACGACGTTGAGCTTGCCGAGCTTGCCCGCGTCGACCGAGGTCGCGCCGGGCTTCAGCTTGCCGTCGACGATCGCGCGCATGACGTAGGTGGCCGCGTAGCCGAGGTCGATCGGGTTCCACAGCACCACCGACTTGACGCAGTCGGCGTTGACGTAAGGCTTCATGGCGTTGGGCGTGGCGAGGCCGATGACCGCGACCTTGCCGCACAGCTTGGCCTTGGTCACCGCTTCGGCCGAGGCCGGGGTCGCGACCGAGGTCATGCCGAACAGGCCCTTGAGCTTGTCGCCATATTTGTTGATGAGGGTGGTCGCCTGGTTGAACGACAGGACGTTGTCCTCCTGCGCCTCGACCGTCTCGAGCCACTGCAGCTTGGGATGGCACTTGGCCGCGTAAGCTTGCATCTCGGCGATCCAGCGCGCCTGGTTGGGCGTGGTGAAGGTCGAGGTGACGATGCCAAAGGCCGCGTCCTCGCCGGATTCCTTGGCCAGCGAGTCGATCATCGCCTTGGCGATGCCGTTGAACTCCGCTTGGTTTATGAACCATTCGCGCGCGTCGGGGGTCGAGTTGGCGTCGTAGCCGACCACGTGGATGCCCTTCGACAGCGCCTTCTTCAGCACCGGCGCGATCGCGACGGGAT
>CAZKHF010000112.1:0-9406 GCA_964552445.1 uncultured Bradyrhizobium sp.
CTGGTGCTGATGGGCGGCGCCTATCGCGAAGCGGGCAACGTCACGCCGGCGGCGGAATTCAACATCTGGAGCGACCCCGAGGCGGCGCAACTCGTCTTCCGCGCCTTCGCCGCCGAGGACGCCGCGCCGCTCACCGCCGTCGGCCTCGACGTGACGCGCAAGACGCAGCTCGTTCCCGCCGATCTCGTCGAGCTCGCCCGCCGCTGCGCCGGCCTGCCCTCGGCGGCGGCGTTGCTGCGCTTCCTCGACGAGGCGGCGCGCTACGGCTTCGACCGCATGGAGCGTTCGACCGGCGCGCGCGTGTTCATCATGCACGACCCGCTCGCGGTCGCCGCGGCGATCGAACCGTCGCTCATCGCCACCCAGAAGGTCGCGGTCGACGTCGAGATCACGGGGACGCTCACGCGCGGCATGACGGTGGCCGACTGGAGCGGCGTATGGAAGCGTCCGCCCAACGCCCATGTGGTGATCGCCGTCGAGACGTCGCGGTTCCGCTCCGCCTTCCTCGACGCGATGGAGCGGTTGGCGCGCCGCTAGGCGGCGTTCAGCCGAGGCGACCGATAAGGCGCGCGTGGTCGCGCACGGTGACGTAGCGCTTGGGCGCGTCCTCTTCGATCGGCGCCGGCGAATCCGGCGGGGGCAGGAAATAATTGTCGCTGGCGTCGTCGTTGACCAGCGACACTTCGCCCGCCAGCGTCGCGCCGCCCTCGGCCCAGAAGGCGTGAGCGACGAACGGCTCGAGCGTCAGGCTCTCGCCCGGCTCGAGCGCGACGCGGTCGCCCGCGGCGAGGTCGAGCGTCTTGACGTCCTTGAGGACGTGGAAGCGCTCCTTCAGCGGCGCGCCGGCGCGGTCGACCTTGAACAGCTCGACGACGAAGCGCGCGCCGCCGCGGTTGACCACGTCCTCAGTCTTGACGATGTGATAGTGGCGCGGCGTGCGCTGACCGTCTTCCGCCATCAGCGCCTTCTCCGCATAAAGGCGGCCGCGACCGTGGTCGAGGCGCCGCCAATCGCCCATGCGCAAGGTGAATACGCTCAGGCCCTCGGCGGCGTAGCCGCCGAGCTTGAACTCGTTGACGTTCCAACCGAGTCCGGCTTGGGCGATGCGTCGCGCCGCCTCAGGGTCGGCGCGATAGTCCTGCTCGCGCCACAGCGCGAACGGCGGCAGAGCGACGCCGTGGCGTCCGCACATCGCCAGCATCGCGTCGATGCGCGCGTCGATGAACGAGCGTTTCATCGCCCCGCCTCCGATCGTACGTTCGCCGTCGCCGCGACGGCGTCGCGCCGCGCCTGTTGGCTGATCGGAACCATCATCGATTTCTCCGGGGATGCTCCAAGACCGGACGGACCGGCGCCGGCGAAGCCGGCGCGTTCGCCGACCGCGGAACTAACCGAAGCCGAAGGCGACGCGCTCGCGCACTTCCGCGCCGAAGCGCTCCGGCGCGCGGCGCACGACACGGCCGCCGAGGCGTTGATAGAAGGCGAGCGCGCGTTCGTTGTCCGCCAGCGCCCAGACGACAAAAGTCGGATAGCCGTGCTCGGAGAGATCGCGTTGCGCGGACTCGAACATCCGCCGACCGAGGCCGACGCCTTGGTACTCCGGGGCGAGATAGAGCTCGAAGATCTCGCCGGCGTAATTGAGCGAAGGCATGCGGTTGCGGCCGTAGCTCGCGTAGCCCGCAACCCGATCGGCGAAGTCGAGCACGATCAGCCGGGTGCCGCCGGCGATGGCGCGCCGCCACCAAGCCGGGCCGCGGCGCATGACCATCCGCTCCAGCTCTCGGCCGGGAATCACGCCGCGATAGGCGTCCCGCCACGCCGCGTCATGGACGCGCGCGATCTCGGCTTCGTCGCCGAAGCGCGCCGGGCGGATGGAGATGACGGTCTCGACCATGGGGGGAAGGTTACGTCGGCCCGCGCCCGCGCCGCAAGAGCCTCGCGGCGCGCAAGCGGAACATTTTTGTTTCGCGGCGCCGCGGCGACGAAACCGCCGCGCCCGCCATTTTGAAGTCGGATTTTAACGAAACAGATGGTATTTGCGGCTGATTTGGTTTCCGAGGAGGGAAGCATGTTCCTGCCGCGGACGTCTCGGCGCGCCGCCCGCGTCATCGTCGCGGGCGCGCTGGCGTTGTCGCTGGCGAGCGCGAGCGCGAGCGCCGACGTTCTGCGCGCGACCTACAAGGTTTCGTTGATCGGCCTGCCGATCGGCGTCGCCATCCTCAACGCCACCTTGACGCCGAAGAGCTACGCGATCGACGCCAGCGCGAAGATCACCGGGCTCGCGAGCATTTTCGCGCGCGCGCGCGGCGCCTCGACCGGCGAAGGCGCGATCGTCGACAACCGCATCGTGCCCGCGACCTTCGCCACCATCGCCGCCAACGCCTACATGACCCGCACCATCCGCATGTCGCTTTCCGCCAACGCGGTCAAAGGCGTGGAGATTTCGCCGCCTTTCGAGGAGCGGCCGGATCGCGTTCCTTTGACCGACAAGGACGAGCGCGGGATCGTCGATCCGGTCGGCGCGGTCGTCATCCCCGCCCCGGCCAAGGGTCCGCTGGTCGGCCCCGGCGCCTGCGACCGCACCATTCCGGTGTTCGACGGCTACACGCGCTTCGACGTCCAGCTCGCCTACGTCGGCGAGCGCGACGTCTCGGCCAAGGGCTACAACGGTCCGGTGGCGGTGTGCGCCGTGCGCTACGTCCCGATCGCCGGCCATCGCCGCGACCGTCCAGCGACGAAATTCATGGCCGAGAACAAGGACCTCGAAGTATGGCTGGCGCCGGTGGAGAGCGCGCGGGTGCTGCTGCCGTTCCGCGTCTCGGCGCGCACCATGATCGGCACGACGGTGATCGAGGCCTCCGAGTTCAGCCTCGCGGCGAAGTAGAGCGATTCGCCTTCCAGCGGCCGCCTGAATGCAGAACGCCCCAACGCGGCTTCAGTTGAACTCGTCGGGGACGAAGGGCATCGGCAGCACGCCGACGCCTTCGTCGATCAGCGCCTTGATTTCGGCGCGCGTCGCCTGGCCGCGGATCGCGCGTTCGGGCGCTTCGCCGGAATGGATGGCGCGCGCCGCCTCGGGAAATTCCGCGCCGACGTCGTCGGTATGCGCTTCGATCTCGCGCTTCAGCTTGCGCAAAGCGTCGCGTAGCGCGCGCTCGCGCGCGTCGGAAAGCGTCGCCGGCGCGGGAACGGGTGCGCTCGCCTCCTCCTGCTGCGGCCTCGCCGCGCCGACCACCGCCGGCGCCATCACCGCCTTGGCGACGCCGGTCGAGCCGCACTCCGGGCACGCGATCAGGCCCCGGCGCGCCTGTTTCTCGTAGGACGCGCCGTCGGGGAACCAGCTCTCGAAACTGTGGCCTTTATCGCAGACGAGCGAGAATCGGATCATGGCTCATCCCGCCAGCAACCCGTCGAGCCGACCGGCGCTTTCGAGCTCGTAAAGCTCGTCGCAGCCGCCAACGTGAACGTCGCCGATGAAGATCTGCGGCACCGTCGAATGGCCGCCCGTCCTGGCCGCCATCGCCAACTGGCCCGCGCGGTCGCCGTCGACGCTAACCTCCTCGAACGGCGCCCCTTTGCTGCGCAACAGATTCTTCGCCTCGCGGCAGTAGGGGCAAGTCGACTTGGTGTAGATGACGATCGGGGCCAAAAGAAAGCTCATTCCTCAACGCGCCGAGACGTTCGGCGCCGCGTGACTATATGGGGGCTCACGGCCCGGGCACAACCCGCGCGAAAACGAGAAGGTCGACGTCGCTCGCCCCGGCGCGCAACAGCGCCCGCGCCGCGGCGTTGGCGGTGGCGCCGGAGGTCAGCACGTCGTCGACGAGCACGATCCGCCGCCCGCGGATCGGCGCGCCCGGCGCGGCGCGGAACGCCCCCTGGACGTTCTCGGCGCGCCGCTCGCGGCTGAGGCCGACCTGCGAGCGCGTCAATTTCACCCGCTGCAGCCATTGCGGCTCGAACGGCTTGCCCGATTCGCGCGCCGCCGCCGCGGCGAGCGCCGCCGCCTGGTTGTAGCGGCGTCGCCACAGCCGCAGCGGATGCAGCGGCACCGGAACGATCGCGTCGGCCTCGGCGATGAGCTCGGCGCCGGCGCGCGCCATCCACGCCCCCAGCGGGCGCGCGAGATCGCCGCGATCGGAATACTTCAGCCGGTGGACAAGGCGGCGCGCCGGCCCGTCCTCGAACCGCGCCACCGCGCGCGCGCGCCGGAACGCCGGCGGGTCGGCGATCGCCTGCGGCGACAGCAAGCCCTCGCCGAGATCCTGCTCGAAAGGCGTGCCCAGCCGCTCGCAATACGGCCGCTCGATGAAGCGCATCGCCCGCCAGCAGGCGGGACACAGCGCCCCCGGCGCCGCGGTCGCGGCGCGGCAGGCGAGACAGGTCGGCGGATAGAGCGCGTCGAGGACGGCGCGCGCGAGCCCGGCGAACGACGCGCGCCAGCCTGCCCCCGGCGCAGACTGGGCGAGCGCAACGTCGTCGCAGGCGAAAAGCGCGCTCATTGTCCTATTCTACGCCGAATTTCCCTGCAACGCGAAGGGATTCCCCGCCGCCCGCGCTTTTCACGCCGCCTCGGCGGCGATCAGCAGCGAATCGATGCTGAAGCTGCCGTCTTCCTCGATGGCGAAATGGCGGCGCGCCTCCGGGCCGGCCCGGCGCTGCAACGAGCGGATCGCCTCGACATGCGCCGGCGGCGTGTTCATCCGCTTGATCCACGAGGCGAAATCGAGGCGCACGCGGAACGCCGCCTCCTGCCTCGGCAGGAAGCCGGCGGCGATCAGCGCAGTGCGCCATTCGATCTGCGAATAATCGCGCACGTGCGAGGGATCGCGCAGCAGCTCGAAGCTCTGCAGCCAAGTATCGAGCAGCGGCGAGCCGGGCGAGACCGCGTCCATGAACACCGCCAGCGCGCCGCGCTTGGCCGCGCGACGCATGCGCGCGAGGCCGGCTCCGAGGTCGCGCCAGTGATGGGCGCTGTAGCGCGTCGCGGCGACGTCGAACGAGGCCGGCGGCGGCGACAGGCTTTCCGCCGTCCCCTGCTCGGTCGTCAGGTTGGCGAGCCCGCGCCGGCGCGCTTCCTCGGCGACCACCCCCAGCATCTCGGCGGAGAGGTCGTAGGCGACCACCCGACCGACCAGCCCCGCCAGCCGGAACGCGACGTGGCCGCCGCCGCAGCCGACGTCGATCGCCGCGGCGTCGGGCCGCTCGCCGACCAGCCGCGCCATCAGCTCGAGGTCCTCGCCGCCGGCGTGAACCGGGCTTTCGAGATAAGAGCGGGCCGCCGGGCCGAACTGTCCCTCGACGATCGCTTCGTGGCTTGTGTCGCTCATCGCTTCGCTCCCATTCCCGCTCGGCCCTGCCTACCCGCCGCGCGGGGCTGGCGCAACTCCCGGCCCCACGCCACAATACGCTTCGCCATGACCGCGCCCGCTCCGCCTCCCGCCCTTTTCGACCGCGCGCTCCTCGCCCGGCGGCTCGATCGCGCTGCGCGGCGGGCCTCCGAGCGCCCCGGCGCCGACTTCCTCCTCGCCCGCGCGGCCGAGGAGCTCGCCGAGCGGCTCGCGCTGGTCAAACGCGCGTTCGCCCTCGCCGTCGATTTCGGCGCGCCGGCGCCCCATGCAGCGGCCGTCCTCGCCGCGCGCGGCGGCGGCGGCGCGACCCTACGCCTCGCGCCGACCTTCCTCACCGTCGGCCGCGGCGTTTCCGCCGCGGTCGCCGACCTCGAGCGCTCGCCGTTGGCGGACGAAAGCTGCGATCTCGTCGTCTCGCTGATGGCGCTTCACCACGCCAACGACCTGCCCGGGGCGATGATCCAGATTCGCCGCGCGCTGAAGCCCGACGGCCTCTTCCTCGCCGCGCTGCCGGGCGGCGAGACGCTGACCGAGTTGCGCCGCGCGCTCACCGAGGCGGAGAGCGACGTTCTCGGCGGCGCCGCGCCGCGCGTCGCGCCCTTCGCCGACGTGCGCGCGCTCGGCGGCCTGATGCAGCGCGCCGGCTTCGCGCTGCCGGTGGTCGACGCCGACCGGATCGTCGTCCGCTACCCGGACCTTTTCGCGCTGACGCGCGACCTCAGGGCCTTCGGCGCGACCAACGCGCTCACGCTCCGCAGCCGCAAGCCGCTAAGCCGCGCCGTGATCGCGCGCGCCGCCGCGCTCTACGCCGAGCGCTTCGCCGACCCGGACGGGCGGTTGCGCGCCACTTTCGACATCGTCTGGCTGACCGGCTGGGCGCCGCACGAGAGCCAGCCGAAACCGCTGCGGCCGGGCTCGGCCGCAGCGCGCCTGGCCGACGCCCTCGGCGACCGCTCGAACGCGCTGAAAGCCCGCTGACCGCGGGGCGCGGCCGACGCGCGGCGCAGCGACGCCGCTCTGGACGGACGCCAAAAACGGCCTAAGATCGGTTCTAAACGGCGTGCGGCTTGCATGAGGTTCAAGCGGAAGCGAGGAACGATGCGGAACCGTTGGAGCGCGGCGCGGCGGCGGTGGCGCGCCATCGACCGGCTGGTGCGGGCGATGATCCTCAACTGGGCGCTCGGCATGCTCGCCGGGCTCGCCTGCGCGGGCTTCATCCTGGCGTTCGACGCTTTCGGCGTCCGCTCGCTGCTGTGGCGCTCGGACATCTTCGCGCCCGGCGTCGCGCTGCTGTGCGCCGGCTTCGCCTTCACCTTCGGCGGCGTCGTCTGCGCCAGCGCGGTGATGACGTTCGACGCCTACGACGGCTCGCAGGGAAAACCCAAAGGCCTGCGCCTCCCGATCGGCGCGCTGCGACGCCTCGCTCGCGCGCCCATTGCGGGGGGGCCCGAGCGCCGTCGCGCGTGATCGCGGCGCGCGGAGCGACGGCAAGGCTTGGCGCCAAAGGAAGCAAGACTCGATGAACGTTCGTTTTGACGGTCGCGTGGCGCTGGTCGTCGGCGCCGGGGCCGGTCTGGGCCGCGCAGCGGCGCTCGGCCTCGCCGCGCGCGGCGCCAGGGTGGTGGTCAACGATTTCGGCGCGGGCGGCGAGCCGCCCGAAAGCGCGCTGAGGGTCACAGCCGAGATCAAGCGAGCGGGCGGCTTCGCGCTTGCCGACGGCGCGGACGCGCGGAACGCGGTGGCGATCGAGGCGATGGTCGAGCGCGTCGCGACGGTGTGGGGCGGCGTCGACACTCTCGTCGCCGCCGCCGACGCGGGCGCGACCCACGAGGCGAGCTTCGCCGAGATGGAGGTCGCCGACTTTCGCCGCGCCGTCGAGGTCCGCCTGACCGGCGCGGCGATCTGCGCCAAGGCGGTGTGGCCAGGGATGCGCGCGCGCCATTACGGCCGCATCGTCTTCGCCGCCTCGGCCGCCGGCCTCTACGGCGGCGCCGGCCAGGCCGACGCCGGCGCGGCGACCGCGGGGCTGATCGGACTGATGAACGCGCTGCATCTCGAAGGCGCCAAGCACGACATCCGCGTCAACCTACTGGCGCCGGTGGTCGTCTCGCCCGCCTCCGAGGGCCTGCTCCCGCCCGAGGCCGCCGCGGCGCTGACCCTCGAATCCGCGACGCCGGGCCTGTTGTTCCTGGTCGGCGAGCAGGCGCCTTCGCGCGTCATCCTCAGCGCCGGCGCGGGCGTCTTCGCCGTCACCCACGTCGCCGAGACGCCCGGCGTCTATTTCGCGCCCGATCAGCGCACGCCGGAGGCGATCACGGCGCGCTTCGCCGAGATCGCCGAGCGCGACCGCGCGGCGCCGCTCGACAGCGCCTTCGCCGAGACGTTCAAGTTCGTCGCCGCCGCCGCCAAGGCGCAGGCGGGGGCGAAGCCGAAATAGCCGCCCTATCGCGGCGCTCGCGACGGCGCGGCGGCGGCGGCGCGCGACCGCGCGGCGACGGCGACGGCGCGGCGCGGCCGGGTCGCCGAGCCGGTGAGCGCCACGCCGACGAGGACGCCGCCGAGGCCGAGCCACGAACAAAGGCCGACCGGCTCGCCGAGCGCCCACGCCCCGGCGATCACGCCGATGCAGGGCACGATGTAGTTGTTGAGCGTGGCGAAGGTCGCGCCGGCGCTGGCGATCAGCCGGAAATAGACGAAATAGGCGAGCGCGGTGTTGACGAAGCCGAGAACGACGACCGCGGCGAGCGGCGCCGGCCCCGCCGCCGCCAGCGACGGCGGCCCGCCGACCGCAAGCATGAGCGGGACGAGCAACGCGGTCGAAATCGACATCGACCCCGCCGCCGCCATCGCCGCGCCGACCGCGCGAGTCGCCGCGCCCGAGGCGAAGGCGTTGAACGCGTAGCTGACCGCCGCGATCAGCGACAAGGCGCGGCCGAGGGCCGGATGCGGCGCCGTCGCGACGTCCGGCGTCGACAGAGGCGAGCCGAGCGAGATCGCCACGCCGGCGAGGCCGACCGCGAGGCCGAGCGCCGCGCGCGCGCTCCACGCCTCGCCGCCGGCGAACAGCCGGGCGAGGATGAAGGTGAAAATCGGCACGCCGCCCATCATCAGCGCCATGTCGGCGCTGGTGGTGAAACGGGCGGCGACGCCGAGCAGCAGGAACGGCCCCGCCTGGCCGACGACCGCCATCGCCGCCATCAGGCCCCACACCCGCGGCGAGCGCGGCCATTTCAGCCGCATGGCCGAGACCGCCAGAACCAGCGCCGCCGCGGCGAGGCCGCAGCGACCGAGCGAATAGCTCGCCCAGTCGAAGCCCTGCGAGGCGATCTTGATCAGGAGAAAGGACGTGCCCCACAGCAGCGAGACGAAGGCGAGAACGAAGTAGGGCAAGGCGAAAAGGTCCCGGGCGCGCGGGCAACCGCTACCACGCCCGGCCCGGCTTGGCGACGCCGGCCGACGGCGCGGGCGCCGGCGAGACTTCGCCTCGCGGCTGGGTTAGGATCGCGGCCGCCGGCGCGAGCGCGGGAGGCGGGAAGTGACTCACCGAGCGGTCTGCTTCGTCATCATGCCGTTCGGCCGCAAGCCCGATCCGGCCGGAAGGACGATCGATTTCGACCGCATCTACGCCGAGATCATCGCCCCCGCGGTCGAGGCGGCGGGGCTCGACGGCGTGCGCGCCGACGAGGAGCAAGGCGCCGGCTTCATCCACAAGCTGATGTACGAGCGCATCCTGCTCAGCGAATACGCCATCGCCGACCTCACCATCCTCAACGCCAACGTCTATTACGAGCTCGGCATCCGCCATGCGGCGCGGCCGGAGACGACCGTGCTGACCCTCGCCCAGGGCTGCCATCTCCCCTTCGACGTCGGCCCCTTGCGCGCGCTGCCCTACGCGCTCGGCGACGACGGCGCGCCGGCCGACGCCGGCGCCGCGAAGGCGGCGCTCGCCGAGCGGTTGATCGAGGCGCGCCAGCACCGGGCGATGGACTCGCCCCTCTTTCAGTTGCTCGAGGGCTACCAGGCGGCGCCGATCGACCGGCTGAAGACCGACGTCT
>CAZKHF010000113.1:0-9374 GCA_964552445.1 uncultured Bradyrhizobium sp.
CGGCTCGCGTCGCCGTGCCAGCCGTCGACGATCAGCGTCACGTCGATGTTGAGGATGTCGCCGTCGCGCAGCGGCTTGTCGTCGGGAATGCCGTGGCAGACGACGTGATTGATCGAAGTGCAGATCGACTTGCGATAGCCGCGATAATTGAGCGGCGCGGGATAGGCGTTATTGTCGCGCGCGAACTCGTAGATAAGCTTGTCGAGCGAGGCGGTCGACGCGCCGGGCCTCACCCGCTCGACCAGGAGGTCGAGCGCCTGCGCGGTCAGCGCGCCCGCCTTGCGCATCCCTGCGAAAGCCTCGGGGCCGTGCAGCTTGATATGGCCATTGCGCCGGCTGTGCAGAAGCGCGGAATCGACGAACGTCATGAAGCGAACCTTGAGGAGGGGGCGCCGCCGCGCCCGCTGATCGCGATGTAATACGCTTTCGCCGTCGCGCAACACAAGCGCGGCGGCGCCTAAAGCGAGAAACGGGCGCGGAAGTCGCTTGGCGCGGTCCGGGCCAAGCGGAAGAAGCTGCGGCGCATCGATTCCTGCGAGCCGAAGCCGCAGCGCGCCGCCACCCGCTTGACCGGCGCCTTGGTCTCGCAGAGCTGGCGCTTGGCCGCCTCGACCCGCAGGCGCTCGACCGCCTTCGCCGGCGTCAGGCCGGTCGCCTGGCGATAGCGGCGCGCGAAGGTTCGCGCGCTCATGCCGGCGCGCTCGGCCAGCCGCGGAACCGAGAGGTCCGCCGAGAGATGGCCGTCGATCCACCCATGGAGCGCGTCGAACTCGCCGCCGCCCTGGACCGCGAGCGCCGCGCTGAACTGCGCTTGGCCGCCCGGCCGCTTGAGGAACACGACGAGCTGACGGGCGACGGCGAGCGCGGTCGCGCGCCCCAGGTCCTCCTCGATCAGCGCCAGCGCGAGGTCGACGCCGGCGGTCACGCCCGCCGAGGTCCAGACGCGGCCGTCGCGCACGAAGATCGGATCGTCCTCGACGCGAACCGCGGGAAAGCGGCGCGCGAGCTCGGCGCAGCGCCCCCAATGGGTGGCGGCGCGCCGGCCGTCGAGCGCGCCGATCGCCGCCAGCAGCAGCGCGCCCGAGCACACCGAGACGAGCCGGCGCGGCGCCTCGGCGCGCGCGGCGAGCCAGGCGAGGAACGCCGCATCCTCGATCGCCGCGTCGACGCCAAAGCCGCCGGCGACGATCAGCGTGTCGACCGGCGCGTCGGGCGGCGGCGGCGGCTCGGCGACGAGCTTGAGCCCGGAGGAGCTCGCCACCGGGCCGCCCGGCCGCGCCACCACCGTCAGCCGATAGGGCGCCGGCGCGCCGCGCATCGCCGCGCCGTCGTTGGCGGCGGCGAACGCCTGCAAGGGGCCGGCGACGTCAAGCAGTTGGACGCCGGGGAAGGCGACGATCTCGATCCGTCGCGGCGCGGGCGCGCTTGGCGCGAATTGTGGGGTCTTTGTCATTTCCGCCACTCCGATCCGCCGCACTATCCCGTCCGGCCGCGAAACGCAACGCGATAAGGAGAAACGCGCCATGACCGCCTCCATCGGCTTCCTCGTCTTTCCGCGCCTTCAGCTGCTCGATTTCGCCGGCCCTTGCGACGTGTTCGCCCACTGGCCGGAGGCGGAGATCCTCCTCGTCGGGAAAAGCCGCGAGCCGTTGCGCGCTACCTCCGGAGTCGTGCTGACGCCGACGACGACCTTCGCCGAATGTCCCCGGCTCGACGTCGTCTGCGTTCCCGGCGGCGTCGGCGTCAACCCGCTGATCGGCGACGAGGAGACGCTCGCCTTTCTGCGCGCCCGCGCCGCGGAGGCGCGTTTCGTCACCTCCGTTTGCACCGGCGCGTTGGTCCTCGGGGCCGCGGGGCTGCTCGTCGGCAAGCGGGCGACGACGCACTGGGCCGCGCTCGACATGCTCGCCAGGTTCGGCGCGATTGCGGTCGAGGCGCGCGTCGCGCGCGACGGCAAGATCGTCACCGGCGGCGGCGTCACCGCGGGAATCGATTTCGCGCTGAGCTTGCTCGAGGACCTGGCGGGCCGCGACGTCGCCGAGGCGGTCCAGCTCGGACTCGAATACGCACCGGCGCCGCCTTTCGCCGCCGGGTCGCCGAAGACGGCGCGCCCGGAAATCGTCGCGCGCGTTCGCGCCGCCGCCGCCGGGTCACGCGCGGAGCGCGAGCGCCTCGTTCGCGCTTGGCGCGGCTGAGGCTGGCGAAGCGCCGCCCGGCCGTGCTAGGAGGGGCGCTCTTAAGGGGGGGATGGCGAGCGCGAATGCCTTACGAAAGCCTCGTCGATTCCGCGCCCTTCGGCCAGTTCGCGCCGACCGGCTTTTGCGCGCTCGCCTTGCGCGTCACGCGCCGCTGCGGGGCGGGCTGGTTCGGCAAGCGCGCCGCGTTCTTTCTGCGTGGCCTCGCCGTGCGCTCGCTCGGCGGCCGACCGGTCGACGTCGTCTCGCTCGGCGCGCGGATGCGCCTCCACCCACGCCACAACGTGGCGGAGAAACGCCTTCTGTTCACGCCGCAGTATTTCGACCCGCGCGAGCGGGCGCTGCTCGCCGAGCGGCTGAAGGGCGACTTCGTCTTTCTCGACATCGGCGCCAGCGTCGGCGGCTACGCGCTCTATGTCGCGAGCTTCGGCGGCCCGCGCGCGCGCATCCTCGCGGTCGAGCCGCTGCCGGAGGTGTTCGAGCGTCTCGCCTACAACATCGGCCAAAGCGATTTCGGCAACGTCAAGGCGGTCTGCTGCGCCGTCGCCGACATCGACGGCGAGGTCACGCTGTTCGTCAACGCCGGCAACCAGGGCGAAAGCTCGGTGCGCATCGTCAGCGCCGAGGCGCGCGTCGAACAGATCCGCGTCCGGGCGAAGAAGCTCATGACGCTCGCGCGCGAGGAAGGCTACGAGAAGATCGACGCGATCAAGCTCGACATCGAGGGCGCCGAGGACCTGGCGCTCGACCCCTTCTTGAGCGAAGCGCCGCGCGCGCTGTGGCCGCGGCTGATCATCATGGAGTTCTCGCTCTTGCGCGTCGGCGCGCAGCTCGAGGAGCGCTTGCGCGCGCTCGGCTATCGCGCGATCTTGCGCACCTCGGAGAACGTCGCCTACGAGCTCGGCCGCGAGGAGCCGCCGTCATGACCTTCAAGATCGTCACCGCCGCCGTGCTGGTGATCGGCGACGAGATCCTCTCCGGGCGGACCAAGGACCGCAACATCGGCTACATCGCCGAATATCTCGCCAGCCTCGGCGTCGACTTGCGCGAGGCGCGCGTGGTGCCCGACGTCGAAGCCGAGATCGTCGCCGCGCTCGACGCGTTGCGCGCGCGCTACGACTACGTGTTCACCACCGGCGGCATCGGACCGACCCACGACGACATCACCGCCGACGCGGTCGCCAAGGCGTTCGGCGTCGCCATCGACGAGGACCCGCGGGTGATCGCGATGATGAAGGAGCGCTACCCGGACGGCGCGCTGACGCCGGCGCGGCGGCGCATGGCGCGCATCCCGGCGGGCGCGGCGCTGGTCGAAAACCCGGTCTCGTCGGCGCCGGGCTTTCGCATCGGCAACGTCATCGTCATGGCGGGGGTGCCGGCGATCATGCAGGCGATGCTCGATTCGGCCGCCAAGGGCCTCGACGCGGGGACGAAGCTCGTCGCCGAGACGATCGACGCGAGCGGCGTCCCCGAGGGACGCTACGCCGACCCGCTCCGGCGCATCGCCGCCGAGCACGCCGAGACGATCATCGGCTCCTATCCTTCGTTCGTCGAGGGCGCGTTCAAGAACCACATCGTCGTGCGCGCGCGCGACCCGCAGAAGGCGGCGGCGGCGCGCGACGCGGTCGAGGCGATGCTGGCCGAGATCCGCGCCGCCAAGCAGCCGTAGCGGGCGGGGCGGCGGCCAAAGCTGTTGACGAAGGCCGCGCGCGCTCGCCTGCGGCGACGTCGCTTGCTATGGAGGGGCCCGCCAACCGAACCGGGTCGGAGAAGTCGTGATGCCCGAAGGCCGCCAGAAAGCGTTTCCGGTCTCCTGGGACCAGTTCCACCGCGACGCGCGCGCGCTGGCCTGGCGGTTGTCGTCGGCGGGCCCGTTCTCCGCCATCGTCGCCGTCACCCGCGGCGGCCTGGTGCCGGCGGCGATCGTCGCGCGCGAGCTCGAGCTGCGGGTGATCGAGACGGTGTGCGTCGCCTCCTACCACGACTACAAGCACCAGGGCGGCCTCAAGGTGCTGAAGACGATCGCCGCCGACGTCGCCAACCTCGACGAGAGCGGCGGCAAGCTGCTGGTGATCGACGATCTGGTCGACACCGGCGCGACGGCCAAGGTGGTGCATGAGATGCTGCCCAACGCGCATTTCGCCGCCGTCTACGCCAAGCCGCTCGGCCGCCAGCAGGTCGACACCTTCGTCACCGAGGTGTCGCAGGACACCTGGATCTATTTCCCCTGGGACATGGGGCTCGCCTTCCAGCCGCCGATCGCCAAGGACGGGGCGGGCTGAGGGCGAAGGTTCATTTTCGCCCCCAGGTGTGAGAAAAGGGCGCGCCGCGCGGACGTGGCGGAACTGGTAGACGCAAAGGACTTAAAAGCCGATTGAGACCAAAAAATCGCTCATAAGTTGATGAAATCAAACATATTGTTGAGTCTCAAGGATTTACACAATCCTTACACAAAGCTTGATTTACGTCTAAAAAGCGCGTATGCGTACGCGTATGTCTACCAGCCATGACCTCATGGGCGGCGTGCTGCACGTCTACAAGCGCGAGAACTCCAACTTCTGACAGTGCTCGACGTTCCTGAACGGTCGCAATCATCGCGTCAGCAGCAAAACCGACAGCCTCGCGCACGCGAAGGATTTCGCCGAGGACTGGTATCTCGAACTCAAGGGAAAAGCCCGGCGCGGCGAAGCGCCAGGCGGCGGCGTGACGTTCAACAAAGCCGCCGATCAATTCTTGCGCGAATTCCTCGCGCTCACCGCCGGCGAGCGCAGCCCGATCTATGTGAAGGGCCATCAGGACCGGCTTCGCGTCCATCTTCGCCCGTTCTTCGGCAAGAAGGCGCTGAGCGAGATCACACCCGGACTCGTTCAAGAGTACCGCATCCACCGGATGACCTCGCGCAAGGACCCGAAGACGGGGGAGCCGCTTCGTCCGGCGAAGAACACGCTCCATCAGGAAATTGTCTGCCTGCGCCAGGTGCTCAAATGCGCCAACCGCCAAGGCTGGATTCCCTATCTCCCCGATCTCTCGGCTCCGTTCCGCTCGTCGGGCAAAGTGTCGCACCGCGGCTGGTTCTCGCTCGACGAGTACAACAAGCTCTGGCGCGCGACGCAGAGGCGGGCGAAGGACCCGCCGAAGGCGCGCTGGCGGCGGTCGTGCGAGCAGTTGCACGACTATGTTCTGTTCATGGCCAACACCGGGCTCCGGCCTGACGAGGCGGCCCGGCTTCAGTTCCGTGACGTTACGGTCGTCGAAGATGACGCCACCAACGAGCGCATCCTCGAAATCGAGGTGCGCGGCAAGCGCGGCACCGGCTACTGCAAGAGTATGCCGGGCGCGGTCATTCCCTTCGAGCGGCTGCGCAACCGGCTACGTCCGATCGTGCCGGAGAGCGAGGAGGGGGCCGAGGTCCGCAGCGGGCGATCAGAAACTCCGGCGCTCCCGATGCGAAAACCCCAGCCTTCCGACTTGATCTTCGACAGGACGCACCGCGAGCTGCTTAAGACGGTCCTCGTGGAGGAGGGGCTGCAATTCGACCGCGAAGGGCAGCGCCGCACCGCCTACAGCCTGCGGCACACCTACATCTGCCTTCGGCTCATGGAAGGAGCGGATATTTATCAAATCGCCAAAAACTGCCGCACCAGCGTCGAGATGATCGAGAAATATTACGCCTCGCACATCAAGACGAGCCTCGACGCCGCCGCCATCAACGTGCGCAAGTCGAGGCCGGCTCCGATCATGAAAGACCAGCCCAAAAGGAAGGAATCGCCGAAGAGGCCGCGCGTTAGCGCGTGACGGCGATCCAACAAAATCTCCTTGGTCGAATCCCGCGCAAAGCCTATAAGAATCAACGGTACGCGGGCGTGGCGAAACTGGTAGACGCAACGGACTTAAGCGAAATTTGAGTGCCCTCCGGGAAACCGAAGGAGCAGAACTGCTCAAAGTCGGGGGAACCTGTCGCATGGCAATCCCGAGCCAAGCCCGACGGACGAAGGTCCGGAGGGAAGGTGTAGAGACTAGACGGGCAGCACCTACAGCGGACGCCTCACCGGGGCGAACGCCACGGTGAAGGGATAGTCCAGACCACAAACTCGAATTCGCGGGAACCCGCGAAGGCGAGACGGCGAAAGCCGCAGTTGGTAAGAAAATCCGTAGGGCCGCAAGGCCTGTGCCGGTTCAAGTCCGGCCGCCCGCACCAGTGCTTTATGAGAATTCGCGCGGAGCGAACGCAGCCGTCGCGACGCCTGCGCGGCTGGGGGCTAAATGACCGAGAGCGTTGGCCGTGGCTTGTTTGGAAGCCTGCGCGCGCATGTGCGCGCCGAAGTCAACGACCTGACGCGCCACAACAAGACGCTGCGCCGGGTTCGCTCCGGATTCCTTCGGCGGTCGCTCATTGCCCTTGTGACGGGCATTCGACTTTCAAAACTCCTCGCACTTTACGTGGTGCTGGATGCAATCTGCGTCGTCGGCGAGTGGTGGATCACCGCGAAAATGCCGCGCCTGCTGCCGGATTGGGGGACCTTTGACCTCGGGGGATTCCTCAAAGATGTGGACAGCAACCTAATCATCGGCCAGGTCGGAATCCTCGGCATTGTCGCGGTCGCCGTTGGCATCGTCACGCTGCTATCGCAGCGAGACGATCGCTCCTCCGCCACCACCGACGTACGGCTCTACTATTCCGAGTCGCTAGCCTACGAAGTTGTCACGAGCGGCGTCGCACTCTTGGTCGTCTTGTGCGTTGAGCTGTTTTGGCCCCTTCAATTCGCGCTGCACCTCATTCAGGGGCACGGACAGAATCTGACGTTCGAGCTCGGGCTCACGATCATCCACGCACTGTGGATGGTGGTGAATTTTCTTCTCTTCTACCAGTTCATACGTACCACGCTGCGCTTTGTCGAACCCGATGCTCGCAAGCAGATACGGAACCGCTATACGGCCGACACGGCCTTGCCGCGCGATATTTCAAAGCGGCTCCTGCAGGCTTTCTATCTCAGCGCGCCTCAGACCCTGTTCGGCAAGGGGACACTGAGCGAAGGACCGTACATTCAATTTGGGTTTAGCAGCTACTTCTTGACGCAGGCGACAACGGAAATTGAGACGCGCTTTGGCAAACCGTCTCGCCTCGTCGACGTGCGAATGCGGGCTTTGGGCATCGCGCTGCGTAGCTGGCATCGACGCGTACGAAAGACCTTGAGTGCCGCTAAGCCTTCGCCTCTAGGAGCCCGAAAGTGGGACGGCGAAATCAACATCCCGATTTCATTTGATTCCGACCTCGACGGCCCCACCGCTTGGGTTCTCCGCGAAGGCATAGTCGCGCTATCGTGGTGGGAACGCCAGCTTGTGAAATGGACCTTTCGGTTCGCTCCGGCATTAAGAGAGTCACGCGATCCGCTAACCCCCGATTCCTTCATGGAGGAATTGACCGACAAGTTGGTCGGTCAAATCGAGAACTCCGCTCTTTCGGGATTTAAGACCGCCCTCGCTGAACTCGTCAGCTATCACTCGTTCATTCTGTCGACCCAAAACACCGTCGACAGCACGGGCGCGCCCTTGAATTTGGCTCAGATAGGAACGGGCCTCTTCGAAAGGCCAGATCAAGGTTGGGTTCACCGCTATCGACGTGTTTACGTTGCGGCCGTCGATAAGATCGCCTCCGAGGCCGCGTTCGTCGACACGCTAGGTCATGTCGCCCAAAGGCTCATTCCCGCCGATGCGCGAAGCGTCTCAGCCGCCGTCGTTATGACGCTTCTCGACGTCGGGATTTACGAGGTCGTTGCGCTGGAGGACTGGGTTACTCGGCGCACAACCGTCGAGACTGTCCAGGGCGCAGAGGCACAGCAACGGTTAGTCCTTGCGGGCTCGGATCGCCGAGCCTACGAGCGGGTCATCATCAACTTCGTTGGCGCATGGGAGTCCGTCTTGCAGACGGCTTCAATCGTTTACAAGTGGCGCGAGTCCGAAAGGCTGACCGCGCGCGAGCAATGGCTCGCGTACGCACGCGCGTGGCCGTACCTACGGACGCACTTGCATGACACGGCTTACTTCTTCGCTCTCGCCGTTTGGAATGAGGACGAAATTGGAGCAGTGCGCTATCGTGACATGCTGCTGCGCTGGCTAACGCCGTTTTACGCGGAGCTTGATACTGCCCATGTCTTTCGACACCCAGAATTTCTGTCGCCGGACCTGTTCGGCCTCGACTGGGATCAGGCCAGTCCGATCGGTCGCGCATTTCGACAGCACCCCTTTTACGAAGTCGCGTCCAAGGGTCTTGTCGGCATTACACTGCGAGCTGCACATGACGACGTCCTGATCCTAAGCGCGGCCGTTGCGCTCTCTTGGGGCGTGCATCGTAGGCAATCGACCGATATTGGCAGCCGCGAAGCATCCGCTGTTCTCCAACGTAACTTGATTGAGGGAGAAGGCTCGACGGTTCTCCTAGCGAACGTCCAGCGGGCCAGCCCCTTCTGGACCTCGCTGGCGGTGCTAATCAAAGGATCGCTTGGCACGTGGCTCCAAGAGGACTCGTACTTCGCGAGCTTGGACGCGCTCGTTCGTCAACTCGGCGGAATGAGTGAACGCCGGGTCGTTCCCGGTCGCATCTATTCGAGCTGGGGGCCTGACGGCGTCGAAAGTCTCCGTCCGTTCTTACTTGCGATTATGGCGGCGCATTTCCAAACCGACGAAGCGAGGCGCACGGCATGGCTCGACTGGTTCGTTGCCAACGACCAAATCTTCAAGGATGGCGACCAGTCCGTCCGGGCGGCGATCCACGAGGTTCAAACGCTGGCCAGACTTGTCGAAGAAGGAGTCCCAAACGATGATTTCGACAGCGCGCTGTCCGCTCTGGCTCCGACCGTCAGCGTTGCGACTCGGCGAGCAGAACTGAAGTCTTTCCTGGACGCGGTGTCACAACGCCTCGCAGATCAGCGACTCGCGCGGCTGCGAGCGATGCCGGTCGATTCTGCGAAAATCGATCATGTTCGCGATGCGCTTCGAGCGATGCTGCTTGCACGTGGTCCGGAAGTGGCCCCTTTCTTAGGATTCCGAATTCAACGCGGAGTTTCGATCGCCGTCGAGGTGTGCACGCACAACTTCGGCGATATTGACAAGGGGTTGTTCGTGTCGCCCAGGGCTCCGAACTCGGGTTAACGGGGGTTAACGGGTTGCGCGGGGCGTGAT
>CAZKHF010000114.1:0-9305 GCA_964552445.1 uncultured Bradyrhizobium sp.
ATGGGCGAGGCGGGCGAGGGGCAGATGATCGCCCACCAGGCCAAGAAGATCGGCGAGAACGCGCTGAAGGCGTTCCGCGACCGCTTCCACATCCCAGTCGCCGACGAGGACCTGCCCAAGTATCCGTTCCTCCGGCTGCCGGAAGACGGCCCGGAGATGAAGCACCTGCGCGCGCGGCGGGCGGCGCTCGGCGGCTCGCTGCCGGCGCGTCGGCGGGCGAGCGCGCCGCTGGAGATTCCGCCGCTCTCCGCCTTCGAGGCGGTGCTGCGCCCGACCGCGGAAGGGCGCGAGATCTCCACCACCATGGCCTTCGTGCGCGTGCTCACCGCGCTGTTGCGCGACAAGACGATCGGCCCGCGCGTCGTTCCGATCGTGCCCGACGAGAGCCGCACCTTCGGCATGGAGGGGCTGTTCCGCCAGATCGGGATCTTCAGCCAAGTCGGCCAGCTCTACCGGCCGCAGGACGCCGACCAGCTGATGTACTACCGCGAGGACAGCAAGGGGCAGATTCTCCAAGAAGGCATCAACGAGGCGGGCGCGATGGCCTCGTTCATCGCCGCGGGAACCTCGTACTCGACGTCGAACACGCCGATGATCCCGTTTTTCATCTTCTATTCGATGTTCGGCTTCCAGCGCATCGGCGACCTCGCCTGGGCGGCGGGCGACATGCGCGCGCGCGGTTTCCTCATCGGCGGCACCTCGGGGCGCACCACCCTCAACGGCGAAGGGCTGCAGCACGAGGACGGCCAGAGCCATCTCTTCGCCTCGGCGATTCCCAATTGCGTCGCCTACGACCCGACCTACGCCCACGAGGTGGCGGTGATCGTCCACGCCGGCCTGAAGCGGATGTACGCCGACAACGAGGACGTCTACTACTACATCACCACCCTCAACGAGAATTACCCCCATCCCGGCCTGCCAGAAGGCGCCGAGGAGGGGATTCTCAAGGGCATGTACAAGCTCAGGACGGTCGAGGCGGAGAAGGCGGGCGCGCGGGTCCGACTGCTCGGCGCCGGCGCCATCCTGCGCGAGGTCGAGGCGGGGGCCGAGCTGCTCGCCAAGGACTTCGGCGTGTCGAGCGAGGTGTGGAGCGTCACCAGCTTCAACGAGCTGCGCCGCGACGGCCTCGAGGCCGAGCGCTGGTCGATGCTGCACCCCGAAGCGCCGCGTCGGCTCTCCTATGTCGAGCAGGCGCTGAGCAAGGGCGTCGGACCGGTGATCGCCGCCACCGACTACGTCAAGGCGGTCGCCGACGGCGTCCGCGCCTATGTCCCGGCGCGTTACAAGGTGTTGGGAACCGACGGTTTCGGCCGCTCGGACTATCGGCGACGGCTGCGCTCCTTCTTCGAGGTCGACCGTTGCCACGTCGCGGTCGCCGCGCTGAAGGCGCTGGCCGACGACCAGATGCTGCCCGCCAGACGCGTCGCGGAGGCGATCGCGCGCTACAATATCGACCCCGAACGACCGAGCCCCGTGCGGAGCTGACCGGCTGACCGGCTTACGCGGGCGTTCCCGCAACAACGAATGGTGCCGCGCGAAGGAGAAGCGTCCGTGGCGAAGATGGAAGTGAAAGTTCCCGACATCGGCGATTTCAAGGACGTGCCGATCATCGAGATCTTGGTGAAGCCCGGCGACGCGGTGACGGCCGAGCAGCCGCTGCTGACGCTCGAAAGCGACAAGGCGACGCTCGACGTGCCTGCGCCGGCGCCGGGCGTGGTGGGCGCGATCGTCGCCAAGGTTGGCGACAAGGTGTCGATGGGGTCGCCGCTGCTGTTGCTCGAGCTGGCGGAGGCGGCGGCCCCGCCGCCGGCCGCAGCGCCGAAACCCGCCGCAGCGCCCGCGCCCGCGGCGCCGGCCCCTGCGTCCGCGCCCGCGGCGCCGGCCGCGAAGCCCGCGCCGGCGCTGGCGGATTTCTCCGGCGTGTTCGCCGGGCCGGGCGCGCGCCGCCTCGCCCGCGAGCTTGGCGTCGACCTCAACGCCGTCAGCGGCAGCGGCGAGAAGGGCCGCATCACCGTCGACGACGTGAAGGCCGCCTTCGCCCGCGCGGGCGGGGCGCCCGGCGGCGGCGCGCCGCCGCCCGCGATCCCGGAAGTGGATTTCGCCAAGTTCGGCCCGATCGAGAGCGCGCCGCTGTCGCGCATCAAGAAGATTTCCGGTCCGCGGCTGCACGCCTCCTGGCTCAACATCCCCCACGTCACCCATTTCGACGAAGCGGACGTCACCGAGCTCGACGGGTTCCGCAAGAGGCTCGACGCGCAGGCCAAGGTGGATAAGCAGGCGCCCTACCGCGTCTCGCTGCTGCCGCTGCTGATGAAGGCTGCGGTGGCCTCGCTGAAGGCCTTCCCGACCTTCAACGCCGCTTTAGCGCCGGCGAAGGACGCCTTGATTTTGAGGCGTTATTGGCACATCGGCGTCGCCGTCGACACTGCCGGCGGGCTGGTCGTGGCGGTGGTGCGCGACGTCGATCGCAAGGGCGTGGTCGAGCTTGCGCGCGAGCTCGCGGCGCTGTCGGCCAAGGCGCGCGAGGGCAAGCTCACGCCAAGCGAGATGCAGGGCGCGACCTTCACCATCTCCTCGCTCGGCGGAATCGGCGGGACCGCCTTCACCCCGATCGTCAACGCGCCGGAAGTGGCGATTCTTGGCGTCGCGCGCGCGCGCATGACGCCGGTGTGGGACGGCGAAGCGTTCCGGCCGCGGTTGATGCTGCCGCTCTGCCTCTCCTACGACCATCGCGTCATCGACGGCGCCGCGGCGGCGCGCTTCATGCGCCACCTCGCCGAGGTGATCGAGGACATGCGGCGGGTGCTGCTTTAGGAGCGGCGGCTTGATCCGGGCACTAGCGCGCGGACGCGCGGCGCGCTAATGAACATTTATCCTCTTCTCGGAGCGTAAGTTCATGGCCAAGGAAATCAGGCTCCCCGACATCGGCGACTTCAAGGACGTGCCGATCGTGGAGATTCACGTGAAGCCCGGACAGGCGGTGGCGAAGGAGGAGGTGATCCTGACGCTGGAGAGCGACAAGGCGACCGTCGAGGTGCCGGCGCCCGAGGCCGGGATCATCGAATCGATCGCCGTGAAGGTCGGCGACAAGGTCTCGAAGGGCTCGCTGCTCGCCTTGTTGGCCGGGGACGGCGCAGCCGCCGCGCCGGCGGCGGCGGCGTCCCGCGCGACGGCGCCGGCCGCGGCGCCCGAGTCGGCCGAGCGGGCCGATCTCGAATGCGAGGTGCTGGTGCTCGGAGCGGGGCCGGGCGGCTACGCCGCGGCGTTTCGCGCCGCCGATCTCGGCAAGACGGTCGCGTTGGTCGACAAGCGGCGGACGCTCGGCGGCGTCTGCCTCAACGTCGGCTGCATTCCCTCCAAGGCGCTGCTGCACGCGGCGAAGGTGATCGACGAGGCGCAGGAGATGGCGGCGCATGGCGTCGCCTTCGCCGCGCCGAAGGTCGATCTCGGCGCGCTGCGCGGCTGGAAGGAGTCGGTGGTCAAGCGGCTGACCGGCGGTCTCGCCGCGCTCGCGCGGCAGCGCAAGGTGACGGTCGTGACCGGCGAGGGCAAGTTGACCTCGCCGCACACGCTGGCCGTCTCCACCGCCGAGGGCCGGCGGCTGATCCGCTTCACCAGCGCGATCATCGCCGCGGGCTCGGAGCCGGCCGCGCCGGGCTTCATCCCGCGCGACCCGCGCGTCTGGGATTCGACCGACGCGCTCGCGCTGCACTCGGTCCCGGCGCGGCTCGTGGTGCTCGGCGGCGGCGTGATCGGCCTCGAAATGGCGACGGTCTACAGCGCGCTTGGCGCGAAGATCAGCGTCATCGAGATGATGGACCAGCTGATGCCAGGCGCCGACGCGGACGTGGTCGCGCCTTTCGCCAAGCGGGCGGCGAAGCGCTACGAAAAGATCCTCCTGGGGACGAAGGTGACAGCGGTCGAGGCGCGTCCCGAGGGCCTCAAGGTCTCTTACGAGGGCAAGGGCGGCAAAGGCGAAGACGTCTTCGACGCCATGCTGGTGGCGGTCGGCCGCCGCCCCAACGGCGCTTCGATCGGCGCCGAAGCGGCGGGCGTCGCGGTCGACGCGCGCGGCTTCATCGCCGTCGACAAGCAGATGCGCACCAATGTCGCGCACATCTTCGCCATCGGCGACATCGTCGGCCAGCCGATGCTCGCCCACAAGGCGAGCCACGAAGGCAAGGTGGCCGCCGAGGCGGCCTCGGGCCTTCGCTCAGCCTTCGACGCCAGAGCGATCCCCTCCGTCGCCTACACCGACCCGGAGGTGGCGTGGGTGGGCGTCACCGAGACCGAGGCGAAGGCGAAGGGACTGGCCTTCAGCAAGGCCGTCTTCCCCTGGGCGGCGAGCGGGCGTTCGCTGTCGCTCGGTCGCGACGAGGGCATGACCAAGACGTTGTGGGACGAGGCGAGCGGGCGGTTGATCGGCTGCGGCATCGTCGGCCCGAACGCCGGCGACCTCATCGCCGAAGCGACGCTGGCGATCGAGATGGGGTGCGAAGCCGAGGACATCGGCCTCACCATCCACCCGCATCCGACGCTGTCGGAGACCTTCGCGCTGTCGGCGGAGGCCGAGGCGGGGACGTTGATCGACCTCTACCTGCCGAAGAAAAAATAGCCGCGCATCCGGGGGCGCCCGCGCGAGGCGCCCCCGCCGAAGCCGCGGCGCGGGCGGTCAGGACGAACGCGGCTCGACCGGGCGCGAAGGCGCCTCGCCGCGGCTTTCCTCGCGCCGCCGGTCGCGCCCGCGTTCGCCAAGCAGGATCGGCGGCGAGAAATAGAAGCCCTGGGCGACGCGCACGCGGGTGTGTTCGCGCAGGTAGGCGAGCTCCTCGGCGGTCTCCACGCCTTCGACCATCACCTTGGCGCGCAGCGCCTCGCCGATCGATTCGATCGCGCGCAAGAGCGCCTGGCTGCGTGGCCGCTGATCGATCGCGGTGATGAGCGAGCGGTCGACCTTGATCTCGTCGGCGGTGATCTCGGAAAGCGTCGCGAGCGAGGAATAGCCGACGCCGAAATCGTCGATCGAGATCTGCGCGCCGACCTCGCGCAGCATCGGCGCTACTTTGAGCTGGAACCGGTCGGCGCGCAGGAACGCCTCCTCGGTGAGCTCGATCATGAAGCGACGCGCATGGCCGCTGGCGGCGAGCCGGTCGACGAAGGCGCGCATGAAGCGGACGTCGCCCGCCTGTTGCGCGGCGATGTTGAAGCCGAGCCGCAAGTTCGGCGCGAAGGTCGCGTCGATGGCGTCGAGCGAGGCGATCGTCTCGTCGAACAAGAGGTTGGTCATCTCGTTGATCAGGCCGACGCTGAGCGCGAAGGCGATCGTGTCGCCGGGCGAGCGCGTTTCGTCGTTCTCGTCGCGCCAGCGCAGCAGCACCTCGAGGCCGTCGAGCGCGCCGGAGCGAAAATCGACCTTGGGCTGCAGCGCGCAGAGGAAGCGCCGATCGCGCAACGCCAGGCGGACGCTCTGCTCGAGCCGAGCGCGCTCCTGGGCGCGAACCGCGGTCGCCGGGTCATAGACCCTCGCTTCGCCGCGGTAGCGCCGCTTCGCCTGCGTCAGCGCGGCGTTGGCCTTGAAGATCAGCGGCTCCGGCTCGGCGTCGTGCAGCGGGAACAGGCTCGCGCCCGCCGAGGCGGCGATGAGGATCTCGATGCCGTGGACATAGAAGGGATCTTTGAGCCGGGCGAGCAGCGCCTCGACTTTCGCCTTGACCGCGTCGGCGTCGCTTCCTTCGGCGATCAGCAGCGAGAATTCGTCGCCGCCGGTGCGGGCCGCGAGGTCGGCGGGGCCGATCAGGGCGCCGATCCGCCGCGCCGCTTCGGCGAGCAGCTCGTCTCCGACCGCGCGGCCGTAGAATTCGTTGACGGCGTCGAACTGGTCGAGACCGATCGCCGCCACCGCGAAGGTCGGCTTGACCGCGGCCTCGCGCGCCGCCTGGGCGACCGCCTGCTCGAACAAGCCACGGTTGGGCAGGCCGGTCAACGGATCGAAATAGGCGCGCTGGAACAGCTCGTCCTGAAGCTTGCGCTGGTCGTCGACGTCGATCGTCGCGCGCGTCCGGTAGGCGCGCCCTTCGGCCGTGAAGGCGCGGCGCTTGACCAGCGTGGCGCGGCCGTCGAGGACGAGCGTCTCGCTTTCCGCTCCGTCCTCGGCGAGCGCGGCGGCGCGACGCTCGGCGGTCGGATTGGCGAAGACTCGGCGGCCGTCGGGCGCGAGGATTTCGACGCCGATCGGCAGCGCCGCCAAAGCGCCGCGCAGGACCGCGTCGGACGCTTCGCTCGAAGGCCCGCGGCCGTCGTCCCCGTTCGCCATCGCCGTCGCCTATTCCCGCGCCGCTTGACGGCGCCGTTCAACGCTTGAGCAGTTGCGCGCGAATCTGCTCGATCCGGCTGGCGACCGGCGCGGCGACGGCCGGCTCGACCGCGGCGACCTTCGCCGCGCCGTCGTTCTCGCAAGCCGCCGCCTCAATCGCCGAAGACTTCGGCCCTGTCGCCCCGCGCCAGCGCTCCACCACCGCCCTGACGAACGCGCGCTCGTCGCCGAACTCGCCCGGCGCGTCGGTGCTCGGAAAGGCCTCGCTGCGCGGAATGCGGTCGGCGGCAAGCGAGCGGAAGGTCAGCCGGGTCGGCAGCGGAAAGCCTTCGCCGAAGCCTATCAGCTCCTGGGTTCCCAACGACGGAACGAAAGCGAGCAGGTTGGCGGCGGCGTCGGTCACCGCCGAGCGCAGCAGCGCCTGATCGCGGTCGTTGGCCATCCGCATCGCGAACAGCGTCGAGCACTGGGAGATGATGGTCGGATCAAGCTCGGCGGGTCGTTGGGTGACAAGGCCGAGGCAGACGCCGTACTTGCGGCCCTCCTTGGCGATGCGCAGCAGGGCGCGGCGAGTCGGGCCGAAGCCGGCCGCGCGATCGGCGGGCGCGTAGCGGTGCGCCTCCTCGCAGACGAACAACATCGGCGCCGCGCCGTCGCTCCACAGGCCGAAGTCGAAAGCGAGGCGGCAGAGCACGCTGACCACCGCGTCGACGACCTCGACCGGCAGGCCGGCGAGCTGCAGCACGGTCATCGGCTGGCCGGTCGGCGCGAGGCGGAACAGGTAGGTGAGGATTTCCGCCATCGTGTCGCCGCCGACGTTGGCGTTCTCGAACATGAAGGCGTAGCGCGCGTCGTTGCGCAGCGCGTCGATGCGCGTGAGCAACCGATTGTGATGCAGGCGCGAGGCGCGGTTCTCCAGCTTGCCCATGCGCTCGTCGATCAAGGCGACGAGATCCTGGATCATGTAGGGAACCGGCGTGTCGACGGTGTAGCCGGCGTTTCTGGGATCGATCCGGCGCGCGGTCGGGCGGTCGGCGGGGGCGCGGTGGACTTGGTAGAGGCCTTTGGCGATCGGGATCTGCTCGGCGAGGATGTCGAGCTCCTCCTCGACGCCCGGACGGCCGTAATAGATCGCGTCGACCAGCTCCTCGAAGTTGAACAGCCAGAACGGCAGCTTCAACTCGCCCGCGCTGACGACGTTGGCGCGCGGGCCGAAGCAGCGCCCGTATTCGTTGTGGCCGTCGAGCAGGAAGATGCGCAGCTCGGGCCGGACGTCGAGGATCTCGTTGAGGATCACCGCCACGCCGCTCGACTTGCCGACGCCGGTCGACCCGAGAACGGCGAAGTGCTTGCTCAACAGATTGTCGGAATCGACGCAGGCGGCGATGGTTTCGTCGCTGTGCAGCGCGCCGATGTTGATCGCCCGCGCGCCCGAGGCGCGGTAGGCGAGCCTGAGCTCGTCGCGCCCGATGATGCGGGCGGGATCGCCGATCGCCGGATAGCCCGAGACGCCGCGCGAGAAGCGCTCGACGCCATGATCGTCGCTCTTGATCTCGCCCATCAGGTCGACGCGGGCCACCGCGCCGCTTTTCCTGCGCTCGTCGCCCGCCTCGTCGCTCGCCACTTCGGTCACCACCCCGATCAGGCGGCGGCGGCCGGCGGCGATGGCGAGGAAGGAGCCGACGGTGGGGCGCAATTGATCGCTGAGCGCCGGCGCTGGCAGGCTCACGCAGGCTTCGGAGCCGCGCACGCTCAGAACGGCGCCAAGCGTCGTCGTCTCCAGCGGAGTGGCCACTGCGGCGCCTAGGTTGGGATCGTTCACGATTGTGGCCTTATTCGCGCGGGCCGTGGCCCGAAATCGCCAGGAAACTAGCCGAAAGAGTCTTTCGTCCGAGTTAAGTCTTTCAATCTTGCGCGCCAAGTCTATTGCGCGCCGACTCTTTTTGCGTTCAAAGCGCAGCGCGCGCGGCGGAAGGCTTGAATTCGCTGCAATTCGCTGACTTGCTGCGCGCTTCGCGCGGACGGCGCAGGCGCCCGCGGAGGCGACGATGGAGCGCGACGGCGGCGCGGCGCGGCTTTTCTGTTTCGGCCTCGGTTATTGCGCGCGCCGGGCGATCGCCGCCCTGGGCGTCGAGGCTAGTGGCGCGACGCGCCGCGCCGAGGCTGCGGCCGCGTGGCGGCGGGAAGGGGTCGCCGCCTTCGCCGTCGAGGCGCCGGGCGACCGGGAAGGGCTCGCCGCCGCCCTCGCCGAGGCCGAGACGCTCATCGTCTCCGCGCCGCCCGACGACCGCGGCGACCCGGCGCTCGCCGGCTTCGCGCGCGCGCTCGACGCGGCGCCGCGTTTGAAGCGCGTCGTCTATCTCTCGAGCGTCGGCGTCTACGGCGATCGCGGCGGCGCCTGGGTCGACGAGACCAGCGCGCCGGCGCCCGCTTCGCCGCGCGCGCGGCGGCGCCTCGCAGCGGAGGAGCAGTGGCGCGCCTTCGCCGCGTCGCGCGGCGTCGCGCTCGAGGTCCTTCGCCTCGCGGGAATCTACGGGCCCGGCCGCAACGCGCTGGTCAAGCTCGCGGCTGGCGAGGCGCGGCGCATCGTCAAGCCGGGGCTGGCGCTGAGCCGCATTCACGTCGACGACGTGGCCGAGGTCGCGCGCCGCCTGATCGAGGCCGGCGGGCCGGGCGGGGTGTGGAACGTCGCTGACGAGGCCCCGGCGCCGCCGCAGGACGTGATCGCCTTCGCCGCCGCGCTGATCGGCGTCGCGCCGCCGCCGGAGGAGAATTTCGCCGCCGCCGCGCTGTCGCCGCTGGCGCGGAGCTTCTACGCCGACGATCGCCACGTGTCGGTCGACAAACTGCGGCGCGAGCTCGGCTACCGCTGGCTCTACCCCACTTATCGCGAGGGACTCGCCGCGCTCGCCGCGGCGGGCGAGGGGCGCCGGGCGACCAGGGCTCCGAATCCGGGTTAACGCGTTAGGGCGCCGAGGCGGTCGGCGAGGTA
>CAZKHF010000115.1:0-9223 GCA_964552445.1 uncultured Bradyrhizobium sp.
CGGCGCGCGCGGTGCGCTTGCCGTTGCGGGTCTGCAGCATCCACAGCTTGCCGCGCTCGACGGTGAACTCCATGTCCTGCATGTCGCGGTAGTGCTTCTCGAGCAGTTGGGTCGTGGCGACGAACTGCTTGAACACCTCGGGCAACACCGTCTCGAGCGACGGCTTGTCGGAGCCGGCGGCGATGCGGGCGGCCTCGGTGATGTTCTGCGGGGTGCGGATGCCCGCCACCACGTCCTCGCCCTGGGCGTTGACCAGGAACTCGCCGTAAAGCTTGTTCTCGCCGGTCGACGGGTTGCGGGTGAAGGCGACGCCGGTGGCGCTCGTCTCGCCCATGTTGCCGAACACCATCGCCTGGACGTTGACCGCGGTGCCCCAATCGGCGGGGATGCCGTTGAGGCGGCGATAGGTGATGGCGCGCGCGTTCATCCACGAGCCGAACACCGCGCCGATGGCGCCCCACAGCTGGTCCTTCGCATCCTGCGGGAAGGGCTTGCCGGTCACTTCGTGGACCTTCGCCTTGTAGGAGGCGATGATCTCCTTCCAGTTGGCGGCCGAAAGGTCGGTGTCGAGCGTGAGGTGGTGCTTTTCCTTGAACTGCTCAAGCACGCCCTCGAAGTGGTCGTGTTCGATCTCGAGCACGACGTTGCCGTACATCTGAATGAAGCGGCGATAGCTGTCGTAGGCGAACCGTTCGTCGCCGGAGGTCTTGGCCAGCGTCAGCACCGACTTGTCGTTGAGGCCGAGGTTCAGCACGGTGTCCATCATGCCCGGCATCGAGGCGCGGGCGCCGGAGCGCACCGACACCAGGAGCGGGTTGGCGGCGTCGCCGAATTTCCGGCCGGTCTTGCGCTCTACGCCCGCCAGCGCGGTCGCGACCTGTTCGGTCAGGTCGGCGGGGTAGGTCCGATCGTTGGCGTAGAAGTAGGTGCAGACTTCAGTCGTAATGGTGAAGCCGGGCGGCACGGGAATGCCGAGGTACGCCATTTCCGCAAGGTTAGCGCCCTTGCCGCCGAGGAGATTTTTCATCTTTCCTCGGCCCTCGGTGACTTCAGTGCCGAAGGAATACACCCATTTTGTCATTGACCGCTCCATTGTGTCCTCAACCTCTTCCTAGAAGACCAGGTTCCGTCCTCCGCGCGTCAGTAGCGCGTGCGCAACCCGATTCCAAAGGCAATCCACCCGGCGCCGTGAAAAAGCAGGTCGACGCCGAGCAGAACGCCCAATACGTAGACGCTGTCGGTGGGCCAGCGCATGACAATGATCAAACCGAGAAGAAAAGTGACCGCCGCCGCGACGAGCACCATGCCGCGAGAACGGGCAGGGGGAAGCTGAATGGCGAGATAGGCGCGCACGACGCCCGCCGCGATCAGGCCGGCGCCTAAGAACAGCGTGAGCGCCAGCGAGGCGAGCCGCGGGTTCAAGATGCACAGCAGTCCGGCGGCGAGGTAGAGCGCGCCCCCGATGATCCAGAAGAAGAAGCGCGCCCAGCTCTTGGCGTGCGTCCCGACGCCGATCTCGGCCACGCCGGCGACGAGGAAGAAGACGCCGTTGAGGGTGACGGTCGCCACTGTGGAGGCGGCGGCGAACGTCGAGGCCACCAGGCCGAGCGCGATCAGCAGCGCGCCAAAGGCGACGATCTCGCCCCATCGGCCGCGCAAATGCTCGATCGCGGCGCCCAGATTGTGCGGGCTCGCGCTGGGTTTCGGTGCGTCGGACATGGCCGTCTCCCCGCTGCGTCGGCGCGCTTCTAGCGCAAATCGGGGCGGCGCTCCATCGCCCTGTTCAATGGGCGCGCTTCAGCTCGCCGAGCACCTGCGCCGCGTATTCGACCATCGGCACGATGCGGCCGTAATTGAGCCGCGTCGGCCCGATCACGCCGAGCACGCCGGCGACGCGCTGCTCGCCGCCGCGCAACGGCGCGACGATCATCGACGAGCCCGACAGAGAGAACAGCTTGTTCTCCGAGCCGATGAAAATCTTGACCCCTTCGCCGTTCTCGGCCCGGTGCAGCAGGTCGACGACGTCGGTCTGCGTCTCCAGGTCGGCGAACAGCAGGCGGACGCGCTCGAGGTCCGCCGCGGCGCGCAGGTCGCTGATCAGGTTGGCTTGGCCGCGGACGATAAGCTGGCGGCTGGTCTCCTCGACGCCGGCCCAGGAGGCGAGCCCCGCGTCGACCAGCCGCGCCGCCACCGCGTCGAGCTCGCCGCGCGCCGCCTCGCGCGCGCGGCCGATCTCCTCGCGCGCCTCCGACAGCGTGCGCCCGCGCACGTGGGCGTTGAGATAGGCGCCCGCCTCGGCGAGCGTCGAAGCGGGCATGCCGGCCGGCGTGACGATCACCCGGTTCTCAACCGCGCCGTCCTCGCCGACCAGCACGGCGAGCGCGCGCTCCGGCTCCAGGCGAATGAATTCAATGTGTTTGAGGTGAATGTTGTCTTTGGAGGTGAGCACCACGCCGGCCGAATGGGTGAGGTCGGAGAGCAGCGTGGTCGCCTGCGTCAGCGCGCTCTCGTAGCCGCCTTCCTCCGCCGCGGCGCGCACCTGGGCGTCGATTCGCGCGCGCTCCTCGCGCGCCAGGCCGCCGAACTCCAGCAAGGAGTCGACATAGAACCTGAGGCCGAGCTGGGTCGGCAGCCTGCCGGCGCTGACGTGCGGCGCATAGACCAGCCCGAGCTCCTCGAGGTCCTGCATGACGTTGCGCACCGAGGCGGGCGACAGCGTCATCGGCAGCAGGCGCGACAGATGCCGCGAGCCGACCGGCTCGCCGCTGGCGAGATAGGAATCGACGATGCGGCGGAAGATCTCTCTCGCGCGCGCGTCGAGGTTGGCGAGCGCGCTCGTTTCGGCGGGACGGTCGGCGGCGTCGGACATAGGGAGAGAATGGCGGCGCGGCGGCCGGCGCGCAAGGGGGCGGGGGCCGAGGGGCGCGTCGCGTTCAAGCGAATCCGGGCCGCGCAGCGATTATTCCACCAATCGGGGCGACGCAGGCTATGATGGCGCCGACCGGAGAACGCCGTCGCGCGGCGGCTCCTGAACTGCGACGATCGATTGGGCGCGCGCCGCGCCCACGGTCGGCCAGCGTCGGATTGGAGATATTTTGCAAGTTCTTGTACGGGACAACAACGTCGAACAGGCCCTGAAGTACCTCAAGAAAAAGATGCAGCGCGAGGGAATCTTCCGGGAAATGAAGCGTCGGAAGGCCTACGAAAAGCCGTCGGAAAAACGGGTGCGCGAGAAGGCGGAAGCCATTCGCCGCGCCCGCAAGCTCGCCCGCAAGATCGCGATTCGCGAGGGGCTGATCGCGGCGCCCAAACCCAAACCGAGGACGCCCGGGGCCGGCCGAGCCACGCCGGCGTTCGGCGGGCGCTGACGCCAAGAACCAGAGACAATGACTCGTCGTGGCCGGGGACTCGTCGTGGCCGGGCTGGTCCCCATAGGCGCCAGTGCTTTCGCAAAGCCTCGACCGAACGGCCTTGGCGCGAGGCCGGGCATGGCGGGGACAGCCTTGCCCTCTGTCAGCGCCAATGGGGACAAGCCCGGCCATGACGACGGTCGGCGACTACAGGCGTTGGCGTAAGTCCACAACCCGCCCCGAACCCCAAGTCGACGGAATCGGGCGAGAAGCGGGCGATTGCGACGTCGGGGCAGAACGTGATCTCGCCGAACCGCGGCGAGGTCGGGCGGCAAGAAAAGCCTCTCGCGGCCGAGGCTGATTTCGCCCGCGAACGATACGTGTCGGCTGCGCCGCCGCCGCCCGCCGCGGCCGCGAACGCGCAAGGCCGCTACGCTTCGCCGGCGATCTCTTGGCGGCGAAAATTCCGATTGAAGCGGTCGTCGCGGGCGCGCGCCGCCTGCGGCGGTCGAGATGCTTGACGGCCGGTTTCAATCGGAAAAGGTTCTATCCAAGAGATCGACGGCGAATTGCGGCGGCCGGGGAGGCGACGTTGCGGCGAGAGCGCGTTGGCGTCGCTGCGCTCGGCGACCGCCGCGGGAAACTCCAAGGATCGACAGCAAAAGGCGCCATCAGTGGAACCGGTCGATCTAAGCGGCTCATTTGATTTGGAGATTTAGGAGCATCAATCGCTTCGGAAACGGTGCGGGGGCCAACCTCTGTGGGGACGCGGCTATTGGGCGGCGACGAGCGGCGACATCACGGACGAGGTATGGCAAAAGTACATTGAGGATCAGAAGCCGGAGGTTTCGGATGATCGCTTTAACGTTATATAGCGAAGCGGCCCTTGTGGCCGAGTAAATCCGGCTTCAAGCGGTAACCCGAAGCCGCCGCCTTTAGGTCGTGTCCCATCTGGTGGTGTAGCTCGGCGGGAGCAAGCCGCTCGCTCGCTACGGCGCTATTGAAAGCGCGCTTCGCAAGCGGCTTGCTCCCGCCGAGCTACACCACCAGATGGGTCACGACCTCCGGCGGTTCCCAGTTCGAGCCTGCGGCGCAAACGCGGTTGGTTGTCCTTGACCTGGACAAGCAGGTGATTGCCTGAGGCGATCACGCGCTCGAACGATTTTTTTGGGCGTGTTCGGCGTCGAGCGTGAACACGCAACCCTTCAAGCCGAGCGCCTCGATCAGCTCCGGGGCGGCCGGAATTTCATTGCTCTTCTCGTCAACCATCAGATGGCCGAGCACGATCTGATCGGCTTGCCGCAACGCCGACAACATGTGCGCCGCCTTGCGGTCGCTGAAGGCGTCGAAACTGCCGCGCAGGGTTTTGCCGTCAATGGCGATCGCGACCCATTCGTCCGAGGCAGGCGGCGTCGAAATCGCCGACGCATGCCGCCGAAACGCGGCCTCCAACCCGGCCGGGTCGACGCCTTGAATGATCAGCCGCAACCCCGTGTAGGAGGGCGAACAGCGCAGACGCAGGCCAAACGCTTCGTTCAGTCGCTGCAAATGCACGCGAATGAACTCATGGATTTGCCGGTAGGAATTGGCCCCCGCAACCATGCCGAGAATGGCGTACAGCAGCACGGCCGCCAGATCGAAACGCTTGCCCTCGGCGCGCCGGCGGTCCGGGATCGAACGCAAAATCTCCAATAGCGACGCCGACATGCGACAACCTCCGATTCGGGTTGTCGCCGATAGATTCACACATTCTCGCCGCCGGGAATCCCCAACCGCCCTTCAAACTCCGCAGAACTGAACAGCCCTGTATCGTAAGCCCTCTGTTGGACGTTCGGGATTGCCGGATTCGTCCGACCAGGGTCGATATTGTCTGCCAATGTGAAAGAGTAAATTGCTCTCTCTTTAATGGCGTACACCTTGCCGCCAATACCAATCATTTCTCTGACCGCACCTTCTTCAGGATCTCCGGCGATCTTTACCATGAGAGCGGACTCTCGGAGCCTATCTATAGGTCGATTTGTCTCTTGCATTATTTTTGGTCTTCGTGGCTTAATCTGCATCGTCGCCGTTTTTGTCGACTGTGCGGATGCGTCCCTACCGTAATTCCCGCTAGAATCGTCTGCAAGGTGACTGTCCACTATTCCACCAAATTGGTCGTTTGCGAACAGGTACCGGGCATTGCATCCGCGTCAACAGAATTACTGAATTGCATCGTGAAGTGCGTTAACACATGCACAATTCCCTTTTTGCCGGTTCGCCCGGATTCCGCTGACAGCGTGCTGAGCCCCCCTCGCCAGGCCCGACGTCCGTCGGCCGGCGAAGCGCTCGCGGCGCGCCGCAGCGGAAATAAACCGCTTCGCAAACCCCTGAAAGCAAACCAACGCCGGAAATCGCCGCCTCGGCTGCGCCGAACGCGCCTCCGTCTCCCGCTTGCCGTCCGTCCGCCTTCCTGCCAAACAGGCGCGCAGTCTCATTCGTGCCAGAGGAACGTCTCGTGACGCATGCGGCGGCCGCGCGAACCGGCGGACAGATTCTCATCGACCAGCTGCGCGCGCAGGGGGTCGAGCGGGTCTATTGCGTGCCGGGCGAATCCTATCTGCCGGCGCTCGACGCGCTCTACGGCTCGGGGATCGAGACAATCGTCTGCCGCCAGGAGGCGGGGGCGGCGATGATGGCGCTGACCACCGGGCGGCTCGCCGGGCGGCCGGGCGTGTGCTTCGTCACCCGCGGCCCCGGCGCGACCAACGCCGCCCACGGCGTTCATATCGCTGAGCACGATTCTGCGCCGCTGATCCTGCTGGTCGGCCAGATCGAGCGGGGAAAGCGCGGCCGCGGCGCCTTCCAGGAGATGGACTATCGCGCCTTCTTCGGCTCGACCGCCAAATGGGCGACCGAGGTCGACAGCGCGGCGCGGATTCCGGAGATCGCGCAACGCGCCTTCCATGTCGCCATGCAGGGCCGTCCCGGCCCGGTGGTGGTCGCGCTGCCCAAGGACGTTCTCAGCGAGGCGGCCGCGGTCGCCGACGCGCCGCGCGTCGAGCCGACGGCGATCTGGCCGGGCGCGACGCAGATGGCCGAGCTTCAGAAGCTCTTGTGGGCGGCCGAGCGGCCGATCGTCGTTCTCGGCGGCGGGAGCTGGAGCGCGCGCGCCGGCGCCGCGGTCGCGCGTTTCGCCGAGCGCTTCGAGCTGCCGGTGGTCGGCTCGTTCCGCCGCGCGAGCTATTTCGACGGCGAGAGCCCCAACTACGCTGGCGAGATCGGCCTGTCCGTCAATCCGCGCCTCAAGGCGCGGGTCGCGGCGGCCGACCTCGCGCTGTTGATCGGCGCGCGGATGTCGGAAGCGCCTTCGCAGGACTATGCGCTGTTCGACATTCCCGCGCCGCGCCAGAAGCTCGTCCACGTCTATCCCGACCCGGAAGAGATCGGCCGCGTCTATCATCCCGCGCTGGGGATCGTCGCCACCGCGCCGGCCTTCTGCGCGGCGCTCGAAGGGCTGGAGCCGCCGACGGCGATTCGCTGGAGCGCCGGGACCCGCCAGGCGCGCGCCGACTATCTCGCCTGGAGCGAAAATCCGCCGGTCGACGTCGGGCCGGTCAAGCTCGGCGAGATCATGCTCTTCCTGCGCCGGCGCGTCCCCGAGGCGATCTTCGCCACCGGCGCCGGCAACTACGCCATCTGGGCGGGCCGCTATTTGCGCTACCGCCATCCCGAGCAGCAGCTCAGCCCGACCTCGGGGTCGATGGGCTATGGCGTTCCGGCGGCGGTCGCCGCCAAGCAGCTCTATCCCGAGCGCGTCGTCGTCGCCTTCTCGGGCGACGGCGACTTCCTGATGAACGGGCAGGAGTTCGCCACCGCCGTGCAGTACGATCTGCCGATCGTGGTCGTCGTGGTCGACAACGGCATGTACGGCACCATCCGCATGCACCAGGAGCGCGAGTATCCCGGCCGCGTCAGCGGCACAAGGCTGCGCAACCCCGACTTCGCCGCTTTGGCGCGCGCCTTCGGCGGCCACGGCGAGACGGTCGAGGAGACCGCGCAATTCGAGGCCGCCTTCGAGCGCGCGCTTGGCTCCGGCAAGCCGTCGATCCTCCACCTGAAGATCGACCCGGAGGCGATTGCGCCGGGCGCCGCGCTCTCCGCCGTCCGCGCGGCGGCGCTGAAACAGCGCGCCGGCCCGTGATCGCCGGCGCGATCCCCGAGGCTTGGTTGACGATCGGCGCCGTCGCGTTCGGCGCGACGCTGGCGGGTTTCGTCGAGGGGCTCGCGGGTTTGGCTTTTCCGTTCGTCGCGCTGGCGCTGTGGGGTTGGGCGCTGCCGCCGCAAATGGCCGCCCCGCTCGCCGTTTTCGGCGCGCTGCTCGGCGAGGCGGCGAGCCTCGGCGCGGCGCCGGGCGGCCTCGACCTCCGGCGTCTCGCGCCGCTGGCGGCGGGCGGCGCGCTCGGGGCGCCGATCGGCGTGTTCCTTCTCCATAACGCCGAGGTCCCGCGCTTTCGCCTGGCGGTCGGCGCGCTGCTGACGCTTTACGGGCTCTACCGCCTCGCGGCGCGCGATGGAGCGCGCGCGAGGCCCGGCGGCGGCGGGCTCGACGCCTTCGCCGGCCTGATCGGCGGCGCGCTCGGCGGATTTTCCGGCATGGCGGGCGCGGTCGGCGAAGTCTGGACGCGGCGGCGCGGCTTGAAGCGCGAGGCGCGGCGCGCGACCGCGGCGGCTTACGCCGCCGTCGCGCACGTCGCCGCGCTCGCCGTCTACGCCAGCGCCGGCGCGCTCGCCGCCGAGGCGTTTCGCCTGTTCGTCGTCGTCGCGCCGGCGGCGCTGGTCTCGTCCTATCTCGGGGCGGCGTTCGCGCGCCGATCGCGCCAGACGATCGTCGCGCGCGCGGCGCCCGCGCTCATCGCCGCCGCCGGCGTGGCGCTGATCGTCGGCTTCGCGCGTACGCTCTCGGGCGCGCGCTGATGAGCGAGGGCGCCAGAGCGCGCCGGCGGCTTCTGACGATGACGGCCGCCTCATCCGTCGGACAGGGCGGCCGCGCGAAGTCGCTGGAGCTCGCGTGGGGGCGATTACGGCGTCTGGGTCGGCGTGGGGGTCGGCGTCGCCTTGGCGGCGGGCTTCTTGGCCGTCTTCTTCACCGAGGTCTTCTTGACGACGGGCTTCGCCTTGGGCGCCATCTTCATCCCGGCCATCGGCGTGGAAGTCGCCGTGGGGGTTGGGGTCGGCGCAGGAGTCTGAGCCATGGCGGCGAGAGGCGCGAGGGCGATCGCGGCGCCAAGGCCGATCGCGGCGAGTTTCTTGAGCATCATAATTCTCCGTATCGAGCCTGCAAACCTTTCGCGGGCCTCGCATAGACAGTCGCTGAACCAACCTGAATCGACGATGAACAATCCGTCGTCGCGCATTACGACACTGTAAGATTGCACGCGGCGGCGACGCGCGCGGTTTGACGCGCGCGCGGCGCCTCCTTAAGAAGCCAACGAGCGCGCCCCATGTCCCACAACAGCTTCGGCCATCTTTTCCGCGTCACCACCTTCGGCGAGAGCCATGGGCCGGCGATCGGCTGCGTCGTCGATGGTTGTCCGCCGCTGATCCCGCTCGAGGCCGCCGACATCCAGGCCGAGCTCGATCGCCGTCGGCCCGGGACGTCGCGCTTCGCCTCGCAGCGGCGCGAGCCCGACGCGGCGCGCATCCTCTCCGGCGTCATGCCCGATCCCGCTAGCGGCCGGCAGGTGACGACGGGAACGCCGATCGCGGTGCTGATCGACAACCTCGACCAGCGCTCGAAGGACTACGACGAGATCAAAGACAAGTACCGGCCGGGGCACGCCGACTACGTCTACGAGGCGAAATACGGAATCCGCGACTATCGCGGCGGCGGGCGC